>LNEO01000448.1 GCA_001465015.1 Deltaproteobacteria bacterium Ga0077539
GGCGCGAGCCCGCTGCGCTCCGCACCGTAGGTGCGTTGTTGCCCGGCCCCTTTGGCTCCGGGCCGAAGCTGCGCTGCTCCTTTCCCTCACTGAACTCGGGTGACGATGAGGGTTCGACCTCTGGCCGTGAGGCGAGCGAGCGTACGCGTTGTTCCCTCACGAATACCAGGGCTGTCGAGCCCCAATCCGGTTGCCTGCTCAGCGCTGCGCGCCAACCCACATCGAAGCCCCACCAGTCGAGCTGCGCCTGATCGTCGCTGCGATGGTGCGGCAACGCGCGGTTGCCGCGAAGGGGCGCGCGCGACTCAGCGCTGCGGCGGCGCAGGCTGAGCGAGCGTCGCGCCGTCGTACCAAAGCCAGCCGAAGCGACCGCGATGGGTGACGATCCTCACGCGGGCGCCGCGCTCCCAGCGCTCGCGATCGCCAGGAGGGACGCGAATATCGAGGGTGTCCGAAGGATCACTCCACGCAGGCGCGACCGCGAAATAGCTGACCGAATTCTTGTGGCGCACCGTGCGGATGTGCGTGACCTCGAGCTCGCGTGGCACCGCTGGGCCCTCGTCGAGTCGAACGTTGAGCATCGGAACACCGCTCACGCCGACGATGAGCGCGACGGGAAAGAGGCAGAGCGCGCACACCACCACGATTCGAAGGCTGTTGGACCGGCCGCGGATGAGCAACGCCGCGAGGATGACGAACGCGACCCACAGCGCGAGCCCGACGAGCGCGCCCCAGAGGAACGGCGCCGCAGCGACGTGCTCGGCGCGAGTGCTGAGCGTCAACCAGACAACGACCGAGAGCTGCGCGACCACCATCGGCAAAAAGACAGCCATCAGCGGGCCGTGCGGGCTCTGCGCCTCCGTGGGAGCGTCGTGTGGCAGCAGCGAGGCGAGCCGTACGATCGCGTCGAACACGGGCTCGAGCTCTGCGCGCGAGAGCGACTCCTCGAAGATCGGTCGCCACGTCACCGACACGAGATACGGTCCGCCGTAGATCGTGAGCTCCATGGGGTGCTCGAGGAGCTTCACGACGATGGCCCGCGCTTCGCGATGCAAGACCGCGCCGACGATGGGCTCACGGACGGTGGTCTCGATGTAGAGCGCGTCGTCGAACGCAGGGTCGCCCAGCTGGATCTCGCGGTTGATTCGCATGGATTTTCCCAGGCGATCGGTTGAGGTCTCGCGGCGGATCGTGATGGGTCGAAGGTCCGACGTCGCGATCGCCCTCGGGCTGCGGGCGTCGCGATAGGCCGAGCCTCCTTCGCGTTCGGCGCCGCCAAACGCCATGGCGTTCGCCGACGGATCCGCGCCCGCCCACGCATCGATTCGAAGCGTCGGCGGGCTGCCCTTGACCGACGGCGCGTAGCTCAGCGACAGCCGACGACCGCGGTGCACAAGCTGCAGTCCCGAATGGTCTACGGTTCCGCCCATCGCGATCACGGTTTGGCTGAGAAGGTCGCTGCTCACGGGGAGTGAGCATACCGCCGCCGAGCGCTGTCCATGGTGGCTCGATCGCGCCGAAGCGACCGAACAGAGCCCAGCGATCGGCGCGGCGGTCGCGGTGGTCTACGGGCTCGACGCCGAGCCGCGGGTGGGCGCGTTCTTCGAGATGGCCCT
This sequence comes from Deltaproteobacteria bacterium Ga0077539, assembly GCA_001465015.1. Taxonomy (GTDB): domain Bacteria; phylum Myxococcota_A; class Polyangia; order Polyangiales. Next base: position 1,617 of record LNEO01000448.1, read on the forward strand.
CACCCGTGCCTTCTCGCGAGCGCTGTGCGTACGATCTCCCGCTGTGATTCAGAGACAGAGCTTGTTTGGCGCAGCGGCGCTCGCGCTGCTCGGGTGCGCGCCGACCGCGCAGACGCAGGACGCAGACAGCAGCGCGGCGATCGACGCGATCGCGACGGACCAACGCGCGCACGAGCGCTGCGCGTTCGACACGGAGCTGACGACCGTGTGCCTCGCGCTTCTGCTGTTGGCCGCGCGCCCCGCTGCGCGCAAGGAAGGCTTTGCCGAGTGAGCACAGAACCTCGAACGCCGCCGCGAATTTTGGTCGTCGACGACGATGAAGCCGTCGGACTCGTGCTGCACACGATGCTCACCGAGCTCGGCTACGACGCCGAGTGGGTGGACTCGGGCGCAAAGGCGCTCGCTCGCATCGCGGCGGCGTCGGTCGACCTGCTCGTGACCGACCTGCGCATGCCTGCGATGGACGGGCTCGAGCTGCTGCGCCGCGCGCGCGAAATGGACCCCGAGCTTCCCGCGGTCGTGCTCACGGCGCACGGGACCGTCGCGCACGCGGTCGAGGCGATGAAGCTCGGCGCAGCGGATTTTCTCTCGAAGCCGTTCGACAGCGCGGAGCTGGCGTTTGTTGTTCCGAAGGCGTTGAGGACGCACCGATCGCCCGCGCGCGCGGCGGTCGTGGCCGAGAGCGTCGCGGGCGACGGCGATCCTTGGGGCACGTCGACGGCGATGCGAGCGGTGGCCGACCGTATCCGCCGCGCCGCGCGCAGCAACGCGCCGGTGCTGATCCGCGGAGAGACCGGCGTCGGAAAGGAGCTCGTCGCGCGAGCCATTCACGAGCAGAGCCCTCGACGCACGGGGCCGCTCGTCGTGGTGCACTGCGGGGCGTACCCCGAGTCGCTGCTCGAGGCAGAGCTGTTCGGCTACGAGAAGGGCGCGTTTACCGGCGCGAGCGCGTCGAAGCCAGGCCGCTTCGAGCTCGCCGACGGAGGAACGGTCCTGCTCGACGAGCTCGGAGAGATCTCTCTGGCCGTCCAAGTGAAGCTCCTGCGCGTCGTGGTGGACGGGACCGTCACGCGGCTCGGCGCGACGCGCGCGCGCAAGCTCGACCTGCGCTGGGTGTCGGCGACGCACCGACCGCTCGAACAAATGATGCGCGACGGGCGGTTTCGCGAGGATCTGTACGATCGGCTCGACGTGTTGCCGATCGAGGTTCCGCCGCTGCGCGATCGGGTTGAGGACATCGACCGTCTGGCGACGACGTTCTGGCGGATCGAGAACGAAGGGTACGGCGCGCTCGACGCGCGGATCGAGCCCGACGCGCTCGCGTCGCTGCGCGCCGCTGCGTGGCCGGGCAACGTGCGGCAGCTCGAGAACTTCGTCCGACGGCTCGCGGCCCTGGCCGACGCAACGAGCGGCGCGACGCTGACCCGCGCCGAAGTCGACCGCGAGCTCGCTCGCCGCGGGGCGCTCGAGTCTTCGCCGAGCTTCGACGGGGGCGCGATCACCGCGCCGAGCCTCGAGCGCTCGCGCCAGGGCGCCGAGCGCGCCGCGTTGCTCGAAGCCCGCGATCGCGCCGGAGGAAGCCGCAAGAAGATGGCTGCCATCCTCGGCGTGAGCCTCCGCAAGCTCTACTACTTGCTGCGCGAACACGACATCGAGTGATCACCGCGCCTGCGCGCTGCGCTCCCGAGCGGGGCGCAGCTCGTTCCGAAGCTCGGCGCGACGATCCACTCGACGAAGAAGGTCCCGAGCGCAGACCAGCGCAGGACGAAGAGCCGACGGTGCGCCGCCTCGTGGATCAGCCCGGCGAACGGCGCGGAGTACCGCAGGATCAGCGCGAGGTACACAGCGGCGATCGCCCAGTGAAACCTGAGAAACAGCACCGCTGCCAACGGGACGAGCAAGAGCACGAGCCGCAGCACGAGCGCGAGCACCGGCGCGTCCCTCGGGTCCCGAACGGCTCTCGCGAGCGTCGCGGGGGCGATGTCGTCGAGCGGCGATGGGATTGCGGATCCGCGCGAGGCTCAGCGGATCGAGCCCAGCGACGGGCCAGCAGCGGTCGATCAACTCACTCCGCATCGGCTCGTCGACGCCATCAGCAGAGCGCGCTTCGGCTGCGAGGACGGCGCTTGCTCGATCGCGCGCTCTCGATCACGATCGCTCTTCGACCAAAGAGGGGTATCGCGATGACAACGGACCCGCTTCCTCCACCCGCGGTGTTGCTCGGCCACGCGCGCAGCCGCACCGTTGCGGGCTTGATCGCAGAGCTGACCCGCGTGCCCGCCCCAGGAGGCGCCCGCGTCGCGTTGGCGCGCGCGTTACGCGCGGATCTCGCGCAAATCACAGCGCGTCCCGAGCTCGCCGCGCAGCTTTTGTATCGCAGGCTCGCGTGGCACCGCGCGGCCGACGGCGGCGCCGTGTCCGAGACGACGCGCGCGCTGCGCACGTGGCTCGATGAGCTCGTGCGCGACGCTGCGCCGCGGCTGTGGCTGCGCGCGCTGCTGCCGTGCGCGCCGACGCTGGACGGCGCGTTCGTGCAGGAGTTCATCGGGGATTTCGATCGATACGGCTGCGAGCTCGCGTTCGTCGGCGACGGCTCTGTGATCGCGGCGTCGAGCCGCAGCGGCGCCTCCGCGTGGTCGTGCGTCACGGGCGCGCCGCTCGCATCCGTGGCGATGCCCGAGCCGCACAGGTGGTGTATCGACGTTCAACGACCGCAGCATCGACCGCAAAATCCCGAGACGTTCGTCATCGAACGGGCGAGCAAGCTCGAGCGGCTCGTGATCCCCTCGCTCGACTTTGGCTGCTGGACCGCGGTCCGAGCGCTCCCCTCGCTCGACGGCGCCATCGTCGCGGGCTGGTACGAGGACTACCTGGGAATCATCACGCGCTTCGATCGAAGCGGCCGCGGATCGACCGAGCGATGGACCAAGCGCCTCGACCGGGCGATCTACGCGATCGCCACCAGCGCCGACGGCTCGCTGCTCGCCGTGCAAGCGTGCGGGCGCGTCCTGCTCTTGGACCCGAGCGACGGAGCAGAGCTCGGCGCCATCGAGCAAAGGGCCAGCGCGCTGGCGTTGAGCTTCGACAACGAGCTGCTCGCGACGCTCGACGACCACGCGATTCGAGTGTGGGACGTTCGCGCGATCCGGCGCGGCGCCGCGCCGCCCGCGCGCCGCTCGCCCACCGCCGTCGGAAGGGTGGACGCGGAGTTCGACGCGCGGTCGCGCCGCGTTCTCATGGGCGGCGCGCTTCGTGATCCGAGCAACGGGGCCACGATCGCGGCGCTCGCGTTGGACGGCATGCACTACCTCGAAGGCGGTCCGCCCGAACGAGCCTCGGGGATCTACGGCGATCGCGTCGTCGAGGTGGGCTTCAGCGTGCGCGCGTTTTCGATCGAAGACGGCGCGCCCCTCGCGACCGCGAAGCTCGGGCCCTTCGCGCACTGGCACGTGGTGCGCGTGGCCGCCGACGGTCGCTCGCTCGTGTGGGCGCGCACGAGCGACGTCGCGCAGTGGAGCGTGTGCTCGATCGACTCCGGCGAAGTGCTGCGCGAGGCGCCGTCGACGGACGTGCGCGCGACCTGCTTCGAGCTCTCTCCGGACGGACGGACGCTCGCGTGCGCCTACGCGGACGGAGCGATTCGCTTCTGGGACACCCGAGGCAAGAGCCCTCCTCGCGTCGTGCCTGTCGGCGGTGTTGCGTACGAGCTGTGCTGGTCGCTCGACGGCGCTCGCGTCGTGCTCGCCCTCGAGCGCGACGGCCTCGTGCAAATCGACGCGGCGCGCGGAGAGGTCGTGAGTCGATGCGCGTTCGATTCTCAGGGCCCGTTCGACGAGCGCGAGCTTCAGCGCGACGCTGCGGGCGCTCGGCTGTGGAGCGCGACCGCAGCGTCGATCGAGGCACTTCACGGATGGAGCGGCTTTCGCGCGCGAGAGCATCGATGGTCGATCGAGCGCGAGGCTGGCGGCTGGCTGCTCGTCGATACGCGCTCGCGAAACCGCACGTTCATCGCGTCCACCACGCGGCCGGTCGTGGATCGGACGGGGCGCTACGTCGCGACGCGCGAAGAGCTCTTTGCGATCGAGCTCGGCGAAGAGGGCTGAGGATCAGACCGACGACCTGCGCTGGAGCACCGCGCGGCGACCCACGATCGAAAGCTCGTGTCGATCCTTGCGCCATCGAGCGACGATTCGCGAACACCGGCGAGCTGTCAGTCGAGAAGCGGAATGCCTTCGAGCCCTACGCTCGTCGCAAAGCTGTGCGTCCTCGGCGGCGCGAGCGGCACGGCCACGCCCGCGACCACCGAGCGCCAATACTCGGCGTGTTCGAACAGGATTGGTGGCGATGGGATGCGCGGAAGCGACGCGACGTAGGCATCTGCCGCGCGCAGCAGAGCGACGAGGCGGCCCACGGTCGCCGCGGACAGACGCGCGGGCATCGCCCTCGCGAGCACTGCGGTGAGGGTCTCGGCGAGGCCGACGATCGCGTCCCTTTGTTCGTGACTCGTACGGCTCCCGCTCTCGTCGAGCCACGCCCTCGCGATCTCGACCAACTCGAAGACGACGTCGTTGACGTCGAGCGCCCAGAGCAGCGAGTAGACGCGCCACACCTCGGGCTGGAGGAGCACGAAGAACCCCTCGTCGCAGACGCGAGAATAGCCGCGCTCTCCCCAGATGCCCGCGAACATGCCGCGCGCGACCGAGGGAGCGCTGTGCGAGAGCGCCGAGAGAAACGCCGCAGGGTTCTGCCGGACACGCTCGTAGGGGTCGTTGCGATCCTCGAGCGGCCGCGCGCGACGACGCGCGAGGTAGATGTCCTCTCCGAGGTCCGTTCGAACCCGAAGCAGAGACGAGAGATCCCTTCCACGCCGGTGAACGCTCAGCGCCGTGCCGCGGAGCGTCACGCGAGAGTATCGCTCGTCCTCGAATTGAATTCGTGTGGGTCCGTCCGAGAGGGCGCTCGCGGGCAAGGGCGCAGGCCCGAGGAGCGACGCCAATGAAACAGGGCTCGCTGGTTCTCTGCCGAAACAGACTCTCTTTCGCCGCGCCTCGTGCCCGTACGTGGCGATCAAGAGCTCCAGATATCCTGCAAAATCGAAGGGGATATCGTCCCAACACACGTTGTGGTCCGAGCCGATCCGGAGCCGTGTCGTGACCGCCGGACCGGGAGCGAACGCGACCATGCCGATGTCATCGATCGTGTCGAAGGCGCGGACCTCGTCTCCATCGGAGTAGAGGTCTTCGGTTTCGAGGAGCGTCGCGACGGGACCGATGTCGACGAGCCCGTCCCCGCCGGACGCGTCGGCGGTCACTCGCCAAACGTAGGTCGAACCCATCGGGTCCTCGTCGGCGTCGGTGTACTCGGGGCTCTCGCGATCGATCCACCGGAGCTGCACGCCGTTCACTGCCGCGTAGAACGCGCGAACGCTCGGAGGCAGCGGGCCCAGCTCGCGCTCGACCTGCGCGAGTTCGGCCTCTGTCGCTGGAGGACCCATCCAGAAATGCGTCACACGAACACGCGGATGGCCGGCGAGCTCGGCGACGCAGGCCTCGAACCGTTCACGGAAGTGGTTCACTGGTGTCGAGAGAGCCTACCCGATCATCGCCTCGGGTAGCGCTCGTCGCGCGCGCGGACCTCGACGGAGACGGCGTGGAGGAGCTCGTCGCATGCACCGACGCCACTTCCCCCCCCATTGACACGGCCACCAACGACGCTCGCTCGATGTTGGCCCGCGGCGCTCCGGCGGACGTTGCCGGCGAAGACACAGGGAGCGACCCGCGCTCGCTGTTTTCCGACCAATGAAGCGCCCCGCGTCGCGTTGGGCGCGATGTGCTCGATGATGGGCCGGCCTTGGCGTCTACGCGGTACTCGCGCAACGACACGAGCTCGTGGAGCTGCTTCACGGCGGCTCTCGGGCCGCGGCCGCCGGAGCTCGCGCCGTGAAACCTGTGTAGACTGGCGACGATCGGCACAGGGGAGGTCCCATCCATGAACAACCGAATTGTCAGCGCGAGGCTTTTGATTTGTGGTGTCGTCGCGTCGTGCGGTCCAGAGTACCCGTACTACCCGCCGGGGACGATTCCGATTGTGCAGCGTTCGTTGCGCGGGACTTTGACGGCGCCGACGCAGCGGGTGTGCCTCGCGCGGCGTCTCTTGAGCTCGGTGGACGCCAGCGGCGACGCTGTCGCGTCCTGCATCGTGTACGCCACGCACACCGCCAGCAGCGCCTGCGATGCGGCGCGAGGGTTCTCGATCGATTCGATGACGGGTCGATGCGCGGTCAGGCAAATTGCTGTGCAGCTATTCAACGATGGCGGGCCGGCGCCGACGTCGATGGGGCCGGGGTGGTATGCGACGCAGTCGCCCACCATGACGTGTCAGGCTGAGCTCGTGTTCTTGGGCGCTGCCGCTCCGCGGGCTGGCGAATCCTTCGAGTACGAATGCATCGCGTCGAGCCCGTGAGCGCGCAGAGGCACCCCTCGCTGGGAGATGCGCGGCGTGCTCAACCTCGCCGGCGGACGCCCCATGACCGTCGAGGCTCGCGGGCCGCGCCGCGCGCAGTCCGTCTCGGCCCCTGCGTAGCGCGTCACACCCGCGCGATCATCGGCGTGCGTGAGCCCGTCGACGGCTCGCTCAGCTGCGCGAGCATCCACTGCGCCACGTCCGCGCGAGAGATCCACGAGCGCATCGTGAAGCGCTCGACCTCGCGCGCCCGGCCCGAGAGCGGCCCGTCGTCCAGGGCCGTCGGCCGCACGCAGCACCAGTCCAGGCCGCTCTGCGCGTACTCGCCCTCCATGCGCTCGAGGTCACGGTACGCGACGCCCACGTTCGAGCGCGCGATCATGAAGCGCATCATCCAGTTGAGCCCGCGCGCGCTCTCGCCCACGCCCGCGGCGCTCACGGCGATCACGCGCCCGACCCCGTGACGCTTCATTGCCGCGACGGTCAACCGCGCCGTGCGCGAGGAGAAATCCTCCGGCGAGGCCAGGGCGCTCCAAGGGTTGCGAGGGTTCACCCTGCGGATCCCCAGGGACGAGAGCACCGCCTCGCGCCCCGCCATCGCGCCGTCGATCACCCCTTCGCGCTGCACGTCACCCTCGACCACGCGAACCCCGTCGGGCGCCGCGATGGCCCGTCGCGAGACCGCCGTCACGTCGTGCCCGGCCTCGCGCGCGAGGCGCACGACGTGCGCGCCGACGCCGCCGGACGCCCCTAGCACCAAGAGCTTCATGAGCCGCGGTTGTGGGGCGCTCGGAGCGCGCGGACAAGCCGCGCTCAACGGAGTTTGCTACAGCGACTCCCGCGCCAGCCGCTCGACGAGCCGATGAACCGCTCGAACCTCGACTCGATCCGCGAGCTCGAGTCGTACCTGAGCGGTGACGCATCCCCGTGCGTAGCGCGCTACGGGTTGTATCCCGCGCTCGACGCGGCGTAGTCGTTGCGGTCCTGGACGGTGAAGTCTCCCGAGCCGTTGGCCTGCAGGTCGAAC
>LNEO01000449.1 GCA_001465015.1 Deltaproteobacteria bacterium Ga0077539
AAGGCGTAGACCGCCATGATGCTCAGCATCATCCGCCATGATGCTCAGCATCATCCGCCATGATGCTCAGCATCATCCGCCATGATGCTCAGCATCATGGATGCGCTCGCGCGATCAACTTCACGAGCGCATCGAAATTCACCGGCTTGATCAGCCACGGAATGCCCTCGGCCGCGATGGCAGCGGGCGCGTCGTAGCCGCTCACCACCACCACGCGCACGTGCGGAAACTCCCGTCGAACGAGCTGCGCGAGGGTGTGCCCCTGCATCCCCGGCAGCACGTGATCGGTCACCAGCGCGTCGAAGTGCTGCGCTCGAAGCGACTCGAGCGCCGAGAGCGCGTCGGCTAAGGGAGTGACCAAGAACCCCTCGTCGAGCAAGAGCAACTGCATCGTCCGCAGCGTGCGCGGGTCGTCTTCGACGACCGCTACGTGGAGCGCACCGCTCTCTTTCGCCGAGGACTCCGCGGTCATGGGTCCTCCCCTGCCAGCGTGCGCGCCCTTTGTCGCGATCGCCGAGTGTGCTCGAAGTAGAACGCCGCGCACGGCGCGCACAGGCCGTGCGTCGTCGACGCGAGCGGCGTCGCGACCCATTCGCGAACCCACTGCCAACCATCGCCGACGCGGTGAACCCTGCGACAGTTGCTGCACTGCAGCACGAGGCCGCGCTCGTCGCGGTAGTCCGACTCGTCCGCGCCCTTGAAACCCTCTTCATGGGGACGCGACTCTCGCAGGCTGTGCTCGACGAGCAGTCCATCACTTCGGATCGGGAGCACTCTCACGTGGTGTAGGCGGAAGAGGTCCGGCGACGAGCACTCGTAGTCCTGCTCGTACGCTTCTCCCGTCCGCAAGACCTCTTCGAACACGGTCTCGAAGTGCGCCACGAGGGGCCCGGAGATTCCGTCCAAGTACCGTTGGCCGACGCTGAAGCGATCGAGCAGCGAAGAGCCGTTGTTTTCGTTGGCGAATCGATGCCATGCAGCGTTGACCCAGACGATCCGCCCCTCGGCGTCGAGCAGGACGACGACTGCAACCTCGCGGTCGAGCTCTGCGAGGTCGAGCGTCGTGTTCGCGAGCGAGAGGAGTGCGGACATGCCTCGGAGTGTTGTCGCTCGCAAGCCCAATGCCAGCCGGGTACCCGCGAATCTTCGCGCGAATCGCCGATCGATTGCGCCTCCCTCGCGGATCGCACGATCGCCGAGCGGACTTTTGGGCGCGACATCTGCGCGCGTCACGCCGGAACCTGCACGGGCTGCACGTCGGGCCACGGGCGAATGCAGGGTCCGTGATACGACCTCTGCCATGGCCCCTGCGAGCACGGGAGAGAAGGCTTCGTGGGCGATGTTCGACGTGGCCAACAGCCCGTTCGCCACGCTCATGATCACGGTGTTCTTCGGTAAGTTCTTTCAAGAACACGTGGTTCCGCGGTCGCTCGCGGGCAAGTCGCACACGCTGTGGGCGGTCACGGTGTCCTCGGCGATGGCCTTGGTGGCGCTGACCGCGCCGGTGGTGGGCGCGATCGCGGACCATTCGGGGCGCAAGAAGCCGCTGCTCGCCGCGTACATTACGGTGTGCGCGATCGCGACGATCTTCATCGCGACCGTCCCCCTCGGGACGACGGCCGGGATGATCGCCGCCATGGTGGCGATGATCGTGGCCAACGCAGCGTTCGAGGGCGGCTACGTGTTCTACAACGCGTTTCTCCCAGAGCTCGCCGGCAAAGAAGAAGCGGGAAAGCTCTCGGGCGCCGGCTGGGCCCTCGGCTACGTGGGCGGGCTCTCGTCGCTGGCCATCGTGCTCGCGTTCGGGTGGCTTCCCAAAGGTGGCGTTGTGACCGACGGATGGCGCGCGATCCCGGTGCTCGTGGCGCTCTGGTACGTGCTCTTCTCGCTGCCGCTGCTGCTGTTTGTCAAAGAGCGCTCTCCCCGCAATCCAGCGCCGCCCGAGGGCTGGGTTCGCAAGGGATTCAGCGGCGTGCGCGAGACCGTTCGAACGCTCAAGAACTACCCCGACCTCGTGCGCTTTCTCGTCGCGTACCTGGTGTTCACCGACGCGCTCGAGACGGTGCTGGTCTTTACGGCGACGTTCTCGGGGAGCGTCCTTCTCTTCACCGACGATGACAACGCGAAGCTGTTCTTGGTTTTGAATGTGTGTGCCATCCCCGGAGCGCTCGTCTTCGGTCGGCTCGTCGACAAGTGGGGCGGGGTCAAGTCCGTCGCCCTCACGCTGGTGCTCTGGCTCATCGTGGTCGTCGGGTGCGTCTTGGTAGGGACCAAGGCGCAGTTTCTCGGGATCGCCGTGATCGCCGCGCTCGGCGTCGGAGGAACGCAAGCCGCAGCGCGCGCCGTCGTCTCGAGGTACGTTCCGCAGCACGAGAGCGCGAGGGTGTTCGGCTTCATGACCCTCGCAGGCCGCGCGAGCGCGGTGTTCGGCCCGCTGGTCTACGGGCTGGTCGCGGACCTGACCGGGTCCATCCGCGCCGCGGTGGGCACGGTCGGGCTGTTCTTCGTCGCGGGACTCGCGCTGCTCTCGCGCGTCGACGAGCCGCGCGCGCTCGCCCGGGCCGAAGAGGCTTCGCGGGAGCGCGAAGCGGCGAAGACCGCGTGAGCCCCCGCTCCACTCGACACACGATTTCGTGTACTCAGTCGCGGTCATGGGCAGAAACCGCAGCCACGGTGACGGTCGCTTCGAGCTCTCGCAGTTTCGCGCCATCGGCGCAGACTGCGTCTTCGAAACCGGCGTCCTGGTATTTCACCCCGAGAACATCACCCTCGGCGAGAACATCTACGTCGGCCACTACGCGATCTTGAAGGGCTACTACAAGAACGAGATGACCATCGGCGACGGCACGTGGATCGGCCAGCAGTGCTTCTTTCACTCCGCCGGCGGAATCACCATCGGCAAGAACGTCGGCATCGGCCCGGGCGTCAAGATCCTCACGTCGGTTCACGAAGAGGCGGGGCGCGGGGTTCCTGTGCTGCACGCCCCGACGACCATGGCGGCGGTCGCGATCGAGGACGACGTGGACCTCGGGATCAACTCGGTCATCCTGCCGGGGGTCACCGTGGGCAAAGGCGCGATCGTGGGCGCGGGCGCCGTGGTCAACCGAGACGTGCCCCCGTACGCCATCGTCGCGGGCGTCCCGGCGAAGGTAATCAAGTTTCGCCCCGAGTGAGCGCCGCACGAGGGCAGAACGAGCGCTCAGCGAGGACCGCTCGAGCTGTGATGGTTTATCGCTGCGCGTCGGGCGCGGGACGTGCGATGATCCGCGCGTAACGGTCGTCGATGCAACTCGAGCCCGGTGTCGTCGTCGCAGAGCATTACCGGCTCGAAGAGCTCGTCGGGCGCGGAGGCATGGGAGCGGTCTGGCGCGCGACAGATCTTCGGCTCGGTCGCTCGGTCGCGATGAAGATCTTGCACACGGATCTTCGCGACGACCCGTCGTTGCGCGAGCGATTTCAGCGCGAGGCTCGCTTGCTCGCGGCCATCGATCACCCGGCGATCGTCCCGATCTATCACCTCGGCGTCATCGAAGACGGCCCGAAGCAGTGTCCCTGCATCGTGATGCCGTTCGTAAAGGGAAGGACGCTGGCCGAAGCGATCGCGCGGCAGAAGCGGTTCTCGATCGAGCACGCGGTGCCGATCGTGCGATCGCTGCTCGACGCGCTCGGCGTCGCCCACGCGACGGGCGTCGTTCACAGAGACCTCAAGCCGCACAACATCGTCCTCGAGGACCGCGCGGGATCGACCGTGGTTCGCCTGCTCGACTTCGGCATCGCGAAGGACGTCGCCGCCTCGCCGACGGCGGGCTCTGTGCTCGCGACCCGCGCGGGAATGCTCCTCGGGACGCCCGAGTACATGTCTCCCGAGCAGATCCGCGACCCCTCGACGGTCGACGGTCGCGCGGATCTCTGGGCGATCGGCGTGATTCTGTACGAGATGCTCACGGGGCAGATGCCCTTTCAGGGCACGCACCAGGTCGAGATCATCGCCAAGGTGATGTCGAGCAGCCCCCGGCCAGCGCGAGAGGTGAACCCGCAGCTGCCACCGCAGGTCGACGCCCTCTTCGAGAAGATCTTCGCGCGCAACATCGACGCGCGATTTCGCACGGCGTTGCAGCTCTCCGAAGCGCTCTCGTCGCTCGTCGCGAGCGCACCAGAGCCCGTCCCCTTCGCATGGGGAGGCAGCACGATCGACCCATCTGCGAAGAACCCTGGCGTCGTGTCCCAGTCGTTCAACTCGTTGCCTGCCGTGTCTGTCGCGACGCAAGACACCGTAGTCGCGCCCATGCCGACGCCGACGCCGACGCCCACTCCGAACATCCCAGCGCTGTCGGCGATCACGGCGACGCCCGTGAGCACGAGCAACAGCTACGATTCTCCCGAGGTCAAATCGATTCCGATGCTCGCCGAGGCGAGCAAGCAGCCCGAATACTTCGGCGCGATCACGATCGGAACGCAGACTTCAGCGATCGTTCCGTCGGTCACCTCGAGCAGCACGGGAGGCGCGCACATGGTCGGCGCGGCCGCGGCTCCCGCGATCTCGACGCAGAGCCGCCGAACGCTCACGGCGGTCGCGTTGCTGATCCCCTTGGGCTTCTCGATCGCGTGCGTGCTGGTCGCGATCGCCATCGTGCGCTGTTAGTTAAGCGCACACATTTTCGACGCGCGCCTGGCCGAGCACAGCCGATCGGCGCGAGGAGTGCTGCGACTACCGGAGCGGCGCGATCACGCACGCGTGGTTGACGCACGCGACCTCTGGCGGCCGCGCGCAGCGTACGACGGGGCAGCTCGAGCTCGTGCGCGAGCAGAACCGCTGCCACGAGCGCTGGTTGCTATCGGCGGTCGAGATGTTGCTCACGGTCGTCGGGCAGAGCGGGCAGTAGCAGTCCGCGGCGCTGGTGACCGCGCCGCCGTACGGAGTGAGGGTGCACTCGTCGCTGCGGTCGCAGTACTGCGCGTCGGCCACGCCGGGCGACACGCGGAGGTACACTTGCGTCGCTTCGATCGATCGCTCGGCGCCCGACGAGAGCGTTCGCGTGCGGATCCCGCCCGCGACGATCACGCCGACGTCGCCCATCTGCTCGTAGATGTTGTGAACGTCCGAGTCCGAGAGGCCCGCGATGCGCGAGACGCTCACGCGGTCGATCGTCGTGCGCCAGTTGTAGTTGAGCCGCTCGACGTTGATGCGCGGGCACGGCGCGCGCACGCACACGCGCCCGTTGTCCTTCGCCGCGTAGAACGGCCCCACGGGCGCAGCGTCGGTCATCGCCTGCCAGCCCTCGGTCACGACCAGCGCGCCGAGCGAGCCAAACGAGCCGAACGTCTTGGCGCGCAGCCTCGCGCGCACGATGGCCTGACCGCTCGCGGCGCGGCTCGAAAACTCCGAGAGAGCGGGCTCGGCGAGGCCGAGCGCGGAGTAATCCACCTCAGCGGCGTAGCACTCGTTTGCGTACGTCCCGTCCGCGCAGCGCACGGTCGATCGGCTGACGCGCGACACCCAGACGCCGCCGCACAGCGGCGAGACGCAGCGCCGATTGTCGTGCCGCAAGCGATAGAGCGCAGAGCCGTCCGCGCGCGCCTCGTCGACGGCGCCCGACTCGTCACCCTCTGCAAACTCGTCGATCGCGCCGTCCGGCGCGCAGCCCACCATCGCAGCGCACAACGCCACGACCGCGCTCGTCGCCCACACCCCGTTCGCTCTCGCCCGATCGACCATCACCGTCGTCACTTCGCAGCCTCCAACGCACGAAGGGCCCGATCGGCCCCGATGCGCCGCGGACAGTCTGCGATCATTCCCCCGGTGTCAACACAGCATACCCCACAAGCCTACACTCAACCACTAACCATTGATTATCAATTGATTTCAAATGGTTGGTTGCTAATATTTGAAGTTAATTTCGAGGTTCTCGGTGGGTCATGGCATCGATTTCACCCTCGGAGAGCTGGACGGCCTGGATGTTGGCGAGGCGCTCGCTGTGATTGCAGAGCAGGCAGCGCACGACGCCGTCGCGCACCTCGGTCTCGGTCTTCTCGCAGCTTACGCAGCGCTTGCCTTCGTCGATCTCGCGCAGCCGTCGTCGCGCGTCGTACTTGCGCCATTGCCAACCCGCGAACGCCAGAACGAACACAGCTAACTTCGCCGCGAGCTTGGCCAACCCCGAAATCATGGCGGGAGTGTACAGCAGTCGTTCGCGCAGAACAGCCTGCGCGTGACGGTGGCAGTGGGACAGCCGCGAGCATTCTGCTACGGCTTGCGCCGATGAAGCCCCTCGAACACTTCGACGAGCTCGTCTCGCTGCTCGAGGCGATCGCAGACGACCGGGCGATCCTCGCGTCGCTGTCGCTCGATGACCGACAACGACTGCTCATCGCCGCGGGCCGCGTGGCCAGGCCCGACCGCGACGAGGCGCGCAGCCTCGCCCGCGCGCTGCGCAAGAAAGAGCACGTATCGAAGAAGCGCGCCGAAGAAGAGCGCCTCGAGGCCACGGGGATCCGGCAGCTGAGGGCGCTGCCCGTCTTCGCCACGCCGATGCCCGACGAGCGGTTGCTCGGCGACGAAACGCCGAGCGTCGAGCCGGGCGCGACGCTCGAGGAGGCGCGGGTCTGCTACGTCTGCAAAGAGCGCTACGAGGCGCTGCATCACTTCTACGATCAGCTCTGCCCCTCGTGCGGAGACTTCAATTTCGAGAAGCGAACGCAGCGCGCGGACCTTCGAGGACGGACGGCGCTGGTCACCGGCGGAAGGGTGAAGATCGGCTATCAGGCCGCGATCCTGCTGCTTCGCTCGGGGGCCAGGGTGCTCGTGACGACGCGGTTTCCGAGGGACGCCGCCGAGCGATTCGCGCGCGAGCAAGACGCGCCCGAGTGGCTCGACCGGCTCGTCGTGCACGGGCTCGACCTGCGGCACACGCCCTCGGTCGAGCTCTTCGCGAGGCACTTGCTTCGTGATCCATAATGCTTGCCAGACCGTCCGGCGGCCCGCGGGCTTCTACGCGCACTTGATCGAGCGAGAGCGCTCGCCGGACCGCGCCGGACCGATCGCGCAGCTCTTGAGCGCGCACGACGCGCTTCGCGACGAGCACGCGCTGGCCCGCTTCGGCGCCGGGGCGCCCTCCGTGGGGATCACCGACGCGCCCGGGCTCTCGCAGCTCGCGCTGCTCGAAGAGGACACGATGCGGGGAGGGGCTGTGTTTCCTGACGGAGCGCTCGATCAGGATTTGCAGCAGGTCGATCGCCGCGAGCACAACAGCTGGCGCATGCGCATCCACGAGGTCCCGACGGTCGAGCTGCTCGAGGTGCAGCTCGTCAACGCCGTCGCGCCCTTCGTGCTCAACGCGCGACTCAAGCCGCTGCTGACCAAGAGCCCCGAGCGCGACAAGCACATCGTCAACGTGTCCGCGGTCGAAGGGCAGTTCTACCGCGATCACAAGACGGACAAGCACCCGCACACGAACATGGCCAAGGCCGCCCTGAACATGATGACCCGCACGAGCGCGCAGGACTACGCGCGGGACGGCGTGCACATGAACAGCGTGGACACAGGCTGGGTCACCGACGAAGACCCGGCGCACATCGCCGTGAAGAAGCGCGAGGTCCACGGGTTTCACCCGCCGCTCGACATCGTCGACGGCGCCGCGAGGATCGTCGACCCGATCTTTCACGGCGCCAACACGGGCGAGCATTTTTATGGGCTGTTTTTCAAAGACTACAAGCCCGTCCCGTGGTGAAAGAAGCCCCTGCCCTTCGAGCCCATAGGCGTCGAAAACTCAGCGGCTGAAGCAGAGCGTTTGGGCTGAGAATCGAGCGACGACGAAGGGCGCGAGCGGCTGCTGCGATATGTGTCACGTCCCGAAGTCGTGAAGGATCGCGTGACCGAGCAGACTGATGGCCGGGTTGCGTATCGGCTGAAGCAGCCAGGCGGCCGCGGCGAGACGCATCGGGTGATGGAGCCGATGGAGTTCATGGCGCGATGCGCGCGACGCACCGTTGGTGAGACATCACGGGGTGTTCGCGCCCAACTCGCCGTGGAGAGCTGGCGTGGTTCCGACGCCGCGGGATGCAGCGGGAGCCTGTGGCGCGCGAGTGAATTCAGAGAGCGATCGGAGCGGGAAGCAGCCATCGCGCTCCGAGCAAGCGTCGGGCGAACCGGTGGATTGCGAGGGCGACGCGACGAGCGATGAACGGCCGCGAGAGCGGGCTGTGAAGTCGCGGATCGACTGGGCGACGCTGCTGCATCGGGTGTGGCACGTGGACGCGCTCGCGTGCCCGCGCTGCGAGGGGCGCATGCACTTCATCGCGGTGATCGCGGAGCGCGCCGTGATCGTGCGCATCCTCGATGGGTGCATCTACTTCCATACGACGACGGCCTCGGCGCGGCAGCGAGCTCTCATCATTCATCACCTGCCTCGAATGCGCTGGATTTTCAGCGGCGAGGCAGCGGACCCAATGAAAAGAGGGGTGGCTCGC
>LNEO01000450.1 GCA_001465015.1 Deltaproteobacteria bacterium Ga0077539
TTGCAACTCCCAATCGCCGTCTCAGCGGTGCAGTGTTCGGCGCCTCTGGGAGATCCGGGCATCTTCTGCGCTCGTGAGCAGGATGGGAATCACACCCCACGCAGAGCGCACCACCCAGAAACGCGCATCTCGACACCCCCGAGACCAACAAACCGATCCCCTGGCTTCGCCGGGCCGCGCGCCCACGGCCCCATCGCGCCCTCGGTACCCCGAGTACCGCGTCTGGCCCTACGCCCCTCGGGTATAGTCTCTCGATGCCCTATCGCGAGAGCGCCGGGACACCTTCGCAAACACAGCGCGTCGAGCTCTTGCGCTTCGACCCGAAGCCCTGGTTTCGCCAGCGCTCGGTCTACGCGCTGCTGTTCGCGTTGTTCTTCGCATCGCGAGCGCCGTTCTTGCGATGGGACTCGTTCGACGCCGCGGCGGCGTTCGGACTCCTGTGCCTCACGGGCTTCGCGGCGTTCTTGCTTCGCAACGTGTGGCTCGATTGCGCGCGGCTCGTGGTGTCGCTCGAGCGCGACGCTGCGGGCCGTCGTGTGGTGATCGAGCGCTCGCTCGGGCCCGCTGTTCGGCGACGCGCGTACGACACCGAAGAGACCGTGACGCTCTCGACGGACAACGAAAGGATGTTCCCGAACCCGCTCACCAAGCGCATCCCTGCGCTCACGGCGCGCTTACATTCGGGCGCGCACAAGCCGATCGAGCTGTTCTCGTCCTACGACGACGCAGAGGCCGAGCGGTTTTCGTCGGCGATGGTCGGCTTCGACGAGCGCGCGGCGCAGGTCGCGACCGCGGAAGAGCTTCGGCGCATCGAGACCGAACGCGTGCGAAACGCCGACGAAAAGCAGCGCGCCATCAACGATCGCTACCGCGCGTGGTTCGACGAGGTCGTCGCCGAAGACAACAGCGCGGGGCTCGAAGAGGTGCTCGAGCGCGGCTTCTCGATCGATCGCCCGGTCGGTCGCAACGGAAGCACAGCGCTCGACCTCGCGGCCCTCGCTGGAGCGACCCGATGCGTGCGATTGCTCGTCGAGCGCGGCGCCCTCGCGACGTCGCACGCGCTGTCGCTCGCGGCCAACGGAGCGCCGACGAACGAGTCGGACGCGAGGCACCCTCGGTACGTCGAGACCGTGCGCGTTCTCGTGGACGCGGGCGCGGATCCGGACGGAAAAGACCGGGACGGCCGCGAGACAGCCGAGGCCCTGAGAGAGGCAGGCCCCGCGTTCGTCGCGGCCGTGAAGAAATAGCCTCGAGCACCGAACGAGAGCGCCCCTTGCCCCGCCGCCCGCGATCGTGCTAGCCACGCCGCCCCTCGAAAGCCCATCGGGAGGATAGGACATCCAACCGCGGTCGGTCGCCCACGCGTCCGCTGTCGGCGACCCGATGGCCCGTTGCCTCGTCTGCCCCCTTCGGCCCTTTGCTACCGCGCCGCGATCGTCCCACCGCCCCGCACCGTGTGTTCGCCGCTGTTTTCACAGGCGATACTGTGTTGGCTCCTCGTCGTGCTCGCCGAGCGCGTGGGCTACGGGGACGTCACGCACTTCATCCGGATGTTTCGGCGCGGGCACGGGACGACGCCCGCTGCATGGCGCGCTGCTGCGCCAGGTCGAGGTTGATCATCGCGCCCGCTTGCGCGCCGCTCGCCGCGGCGAAGATCGCTCCTTGCATGCGCGTCGAGAGGTCGCCCGAAGCGAAGATTCCCGGCCGAGAGGTCTCTCGCCGCATGGGGTCTGCTGTCACGTAGCCGTCCGCGTCGAGCGCCAGACCGAGCGAAGCGACGAGCGGGGTCTGCCGCTGCGGCGGGTGCGCGAAGAGCGCGTCGCACGGGGTCGTCGCGCCGTTTGCGAGGGCGATGGCTCGAATTTGTGTGCGCCGTTCGGGGTCGACGACCAGACGCTCGATCGGCGATCGCTCGACGCGCGCGCCGAGGGACTCGAGCTGCGAGGCCAGCTCTTCGGACAACGGGTTGCCGTGCTGCGAGAACACCGTCACGTGCTCGGTCCACGCGAACAACTGCTGCACGAAAAGCGGAGCCATTGCCGCGTGCGGCGCGTCGTGCGCGGGCGCCACGTAGCCCCACGCGCGGCCCTGCGCCTCCCATCCGTGGCAGTACGGGCACTGAAAGATCGACCGTCCCCACGCTTCGCGCGCGCCCTCGAGCAGCAACGGTTCGTCGAGCATTCCCGTGCAGAGGAGCACCCGCTTGGCGATGATGTCCTCCTGCTCCACGCGAACCCGAAACGCGTCGCGCTCGCCGTCGAGCGCCTCGACGCGAACGTCGCGGACCAGCACGTTCGGGTAGCGAGCGAGCTGCTCTCGCGCGACGCGGCGAAACTCGTCGGGAGGAGTGTGGTCGCGCGTGACGAAGTTGTAGATGTGTTCGGCTGTCTGGTTGCGCCGCTCGCCTGCGTCGCAGAGAAGCACGGCGCGTCGCGCGCGGCCGAGGGTGAGCGCGGCGGCGAGCCCCGAAGGACCGCCGCCCACGATGACGACGTCGAAGTACACGGGGATGATCGTAGCCCGATCGCGACCGCAAAGTGAGCGCGCGGACTCGTGGCGCGTCGGCGCGTCTTTCGATCGAGGCATCGACGGACAAGCGATGAGTCGCGATGGCCCGACCAGCCGATGGCTCCTCTCTACACCGCCGCTCGTTCGCCCGACGCAGGTCCATCGCGGGATTCGCGGCGTCCTGCCGCAAGGCGACGTGATTCGCGTCGAAAAAGTTGCCCCGCTCGACGCGGTTGCCTACGGTACCGCTGCTCGAGTTGTCGCGTCGCACGCTTTGTGACGCGCTCCCAAGAGGGAAGCCGGTGTGACTCCGGCGCTGCCCCGCAGCGGTATTCCAGAAACGACCTTCGCCAACCAAGCACTGAAGCGACGATCTCGCTTCGGGAAGCGGCGGACAGTAGGCCCCGCGCACGACATTCACCTCGCGCGCGATCGTCTGGTGAGCCCGAAGACCTGCTCGAGCCTCGCGCGAAGAGACATTCGCGCGGGATCGTCCCAGCCTGGCCGACTCCGTGGGGAGTCCCTGGGTAGCGCGCGCTGCGTGCGATCGACTGCGTTCAGTGCGCGGTCGGGCTCGCTCGCGGTCGCGCAATCACAGCCCGCGTGGTGCGGGGCTCAGCGCTGTGGATGTCGGTGACTCGCTCGACGGAGGCGATTGCACACCATGAGCAACAACGCGCTCGCAGAAGTTCTGGTCCTCACTCCAACGCACGAACGACCCCGAAGCGAACACATCCCTACGCAAATGTGCGTAAGAAAACGCTCGGGCCAGGTCGAGTCCGTCGACCTCAACAAGGTCGTCAAGGCGATCGCTCGCTGCTGCCACAGCCTCGCACACGTCGACGCGCTGCGCGTCGCGACCCGCACGATCTCAGGTCTGTACGACGGCGTGAGCACGCGCGAGATCGACTCGCTCGCGATCCAGACGGCCGCCGCGCTCACCGCAGAAGAGCCAGAGTACGCCCAGCTCGCAGCGCGATTGCTCTCTGCGTCGATCGACAAGGAGGTTGCCGCGCACGAGGTGCACGCGTTCTCGGCGTCGATCAACGTCGCCTTCAACGCTGGCCTCATCAACGAGCGCGTGCGCAGCTTCGTGAGCACGCATAGCCGCAAGCTCAACGCCGCGATCGACCCGAGACGCACAGAGCTGTTCGAGTACTTCGGCCTCCGCACGCTGTATGACCGGTATCTGTTGCGCCACCCCACGCTTCGATCCGTGGTGGAGACGCCGCAGTATTTCTTCATGCGCGTCGCGTGCGGACTCGCGGACAACCTCGCCGACGCGATCGAGCTGTACGAGCTGCTCTCGAAGCTCGAGTACTTGCCGAGCTCTCCGACGCTGTTCAACGCGGGGACGCAGCACGAGCAGCTCTCATCGTGCTTCTTGCTCGACTCGCCCAAGGACGAGCTCGAAGCGATCTACCGGCGCTACATCGACGTAGCGTTGCTCTCGAAATTCTCCGGCGGAATCGGCCTCGCGTATCACCGCATCCGGTCGCGCGGCTCGCTGATCAAGGGCACCAACGGATTTTCCAACGGGATCGTTCCGTGGCTCAAGACGCTCGACGCGTCGGTCGCTGCGGTCAACCAGGGAGGAAAGCGCAAGGGCGCCGCATGCGTCTACCTCGAGAGCTGGCACGCGGACATCGAGGACTTCTTGGAGCTCCGCGAAAACACCGGCGATCACGTACGCCGTACGCACAACCTCAACCTCGCCAACTGGGTCCCAGACCTGTTCATGCGCCGCGTAGAGCGCGACGAATCGTGGTCGCTCTTCGATCCCAAGGACGTCCCGACGCTCTGTGATCTGTACGGAGCAGCGTTCGATGAAGCCTATGAGCGCGCCGAGCGCGAGGGCCTGCCGCGAAAGCAAGTGAAGGCGCGCGACCTATACGGCCGCATGATGCGCGCGCTCGCCCAGACCGGAAACGGCTGGATGACCTTCAAGGACAAGAGTAACCGCGCGTGCAATCAAACAGCGCTCGACGGTCGCGTCGTGCACCTGTCCAACCTCTGCACCGAGATCCTCGAGGTGACGAGCGAAGGTGAGACCGCGGTGTGCAACCTCGGCTCGATCAACCTCGCGCGGCACTGCACGGAGGCAGGCTTCGACTTCGCGCGCCTCGGACGCACCGTGCGCACGGCGGTCGCGCAGCTCGACCGCGTGATCGACCGCAACTTCTACCCGATCGACACCGCGAAGAACTCCAACTTGCGCTGGCGCCCGGTGGGGCTCGGCGTGATGGGGCTGCAGGACGCGCTGTTCATCCTGGGCTACTCGTTCGATGCGCCAGAGGCTCGCGCTCTCTCGGCGAAGATCGCGGAGGAGATTTACTTTCACGCGCTCGACGCATCGTGCACGTTGGCCGAGTCGCTCGGCGCACACCCAAGCTTCGCCGAGACCCGCGCCGCCCGCGGCGAGCTCCAGTTCGACGCGTGGGACGTCGTCCCCTCCGACATCGCCCGCTGGAGCGCCCTTCGCGAGCGAATCCAACGCGCGGGCCTCCGCAACTCGCTGCTCATCGCGATCGCGCCTACGGCCACGATCGCGTCCATCGCGGGCTGCTACGAGTGCATCGAGCCGCAGGTGTCCAACCTGTTCAAGCGCGAGACGATGTCCGGTGATTTCTTGCAGGTGAATCGCTACCTGATCGCCGAGCTCCGCCGGCTCCACCGGTGGAATGAGGACACCCGCAACGCTCTCAAGCTCGCCGAGGGCTCTGTGCAAGGGCTGCCGTGGCTGAGCGATGAGCTCAAGCTGCGCTTTCGAACTGCTTGGGAAATCCCGATGCGATCGCTCATCGATATGGCCGCCGACCGCGGCGCCTTCATCGACCAGAGTCAGTCGCTCAACCTCTTCGTCGAGAGCCCTTCGATCGGAAAGCTGTCGTCCATGTACATGCACGCGTGGAAGCGCGGCCTGAAGACCACATACTACCTGCGCTCGCGCCCCGCGACGAAGATCGCGAAGGCCACCACGCCGACGGTGACCGACACCGAAGCAGCGGTCGCGTGCTCCCTCGAAAACCCGGGCTCGTGCGAAGCCTGCCAGTGAGTGAAAGAAGGTCTCCCATGCTGCTCGACCCCGGCCTCGAACTGACCCTTCGCCCGATGAAGTATCCCCGGTTCTTCGAGATGTACCGCGACGCGATTCGCAACACTTGGACCGTCGAAGAGGTGGATCTCTCGGTGGACCTCAACGACCTGCGCTCGCGGATGACCGTCGCCGAGCGCCACTTGATCCATCGATTGGTGGCCTTCTTCGCGACCGGCGACTCGATCGTGTCCAACAATCTCGCGCTGAACCTCTATCGACACATCAACGCGCCCGAAGCGCGGATGTACCTGTCGCGGCAGCTCTACGAAGAGGCGCTGCACGTGCAGTTCTACCTGACGCTACTGGACACGTACGTTCCCGACCCCGACGAGCGGGCCCGCGCTTTTGCTGCGGTGGACAACATCCCGAGCATCCGAGACAAGGCGCAGTTTTGCCTTCGGCACACCGACGCGCTGTCGTCTCTGCAAGCGCTCACCACGCGGGACGATCGCCGTCGCTTCGTCGAGAACCTCCTGGCCTACGCGTGCGGGATCGAGGGGCTGTTCTTCTTCGCGGCCTTCGCGTACGTCTACTTCCTGCGATCTCGCGGGCTCTGCCAGGGCCTCGCAGCAGGGACGAACTGGGTGTTTCGCGACGAGTCGATGCACATGGCCTTCGCGCTCGAGGTGGTGTCCATCGCGCGCAGCGAGGAGCCCGACCTGTTCGATCATGCGTTCAACAGCCGCGTCGAGGCGATGCTCGACGATGCTGTTCGCTGCGAATTGGGCTTCGCCACCGACCTGCTCTCCGGCGGCGTGGCGGGCCTGAGCGCCGCAGATATGCGCGAGTATCTGCAGTTCGTCGCGGATCGAAGGCTCGCCGCGCTGGGCATCGCGCCGCGGTATCGAAGCAAGAACCCGTTCGACTTCATGGACCTGCAAGACGTGCAGGAGGTCGCCAACTTCTTCGAGCGGCGCGTGAGCGCGTATCAAGTGGGCGTGAGCGGTAGCGTGAGCTTCGACGAGACGTTCTAGACGGCGCGCTCGCATGGACACCTCGACGGCGTCTGCTTCACCAGCGTCGACCGCGGCGGTGCCTGCACGGTCGCCCGAAGCCGCCGAGAAAAACTCACAAGCGGCGGTCTACCATCACTCTTCGAACGAGATCTGTTCTCGCTCGCGCTGCTCTTGATACGTCAGGCAGTGGCGCGACCACGGTCGGGCGCGCAGCCGTCGGTAGCCGATGGCTTCTTCGGTGCCCTCGCAAATGCCATAGGTGCCAGCAGAAAACTTGTACGTCCTCGCCGGTGCCCGTCGTGACGTGATGACGACGGTGGTGCACGCGCGCGGCCGTCAGCGAAATCGCAGTCCAACGCGACCCGACAGGGGCCGACAGGTGGTTGTCCCACGGCATGCCGACCGCGATCGCGACCCTCGTCGCGCGCGTC
>LNEO01000451.1 GCA_001465015.1 Deltaproteobacteria bacterium Ga0077539
CCGAGCACAAACGATCGCGCTCGCATCCCTCGGGCGCATCTCCGAGCCGAAACCTTACCGGCTGCGCGGCGGAACCGAGGGGACGGTCCTCAATAACTCAACTTTTTCAGCGCGCGTACGCTCTAAATAGCTGAAATACATTATGATTATCACTTGTTGGGGTATCGAGGAGCGTCGCCTCCGTGCCTCGCGCCGAAATAGTTGAGTTATTGAGGACCGTCCCCTCCTCGCGCCGGCCTCGTCACGCGCGGCGGCGCTGTGACCGTGCACTGGGCGTCGGCTCGCGCCGCTGTGGCCGTGACCAGCGACGCTCCGAGGCTAGAAAAGCCTGCGCTCAGCTCCCATCCCGTCGAGCGAGGCGCTTCTTGAGGGCGTCGCTCGAGACGCGCAGCGCTCGGGCCGCTCGGGCGCTGTCGCCGCCAGCCTCGCGGATGGCGAGCTCGATGTCAGACTCCGACAGCGCGCTCGCGCTCGGAAGCGAGAGGTCGAAGACGAGCTTCTGCAGCGTGGTGCGCGAGAGCGCGAGCTCCGCTGCGACGGCGCTCTGCTTGAAATCGTGGGTTGCGAGCAACGCCACGAGGCTGTCCGCGAACAGCGCGCGAAGCTCGACGGAGAGCGCGCCCTCCGCGAGCCCCTCGATCGCGGCGCGAGCGAAGAAGGCGCCGAGCTCCGGCGGAGGGAGCAGCTTGCTCACGGTCTTCTGTGCGATCCCGAGCAGATCCGCGGCCCGCTGCGCGTTTCGTCGGTCGGCGTCGTGCTCGGAGATCGGACGCGATGGCGACCTCGGCGCCTCGGACGACACGCCTGCCGCAGACACGGCCGCGTCCGGCGGCGTCACGATCGGCGCCGTGGGTTCGGCGCTCGTCACTGCTGTGGTCAACCGATGTCCCGCGCGAGGGTCGATGTGCTGCGCTTGCACGACGACGCTCCCAGCGGCGCGAGCCAGCGCCGCCGCCGCGCGCAGCTCCGAGAAGAGCTCGCGGGCGTTGCCGGGCCACGGTCGCAGCAACGCCGCTTCGACGAGCGACGCGCTCGCCTGCAGGCCGCTCGAAGAGAGCGCGCGCTCGACGAACTGCGGGATCTCGTCGATCCTCTCGCGCAGCGGCGGGACGCGCACTTCGGGGCGTCCGATTCGGTAGTACAAATCCTCGCGAAAGCGCCCCGCTGTGACCGCCGCGCGGAGGTCGGTCCACGTCGCGGCGCAAAGCCCCAGGTCGACGGGCGTGGGCTTCGTGGCGCCGAGCGCGATCACCTCGCGGGTCTCGATCGCGCGCAACAGCTTGCTCTGCACCGAGAGCTCGAGCTCGGCGACCTCGTCGAGAAACAGCGTTCCTCCGCGGGCTGCTTGGAGGTAGCCGTGCGCGTCGGTGACGGCGCCCGAGTACGCGCCGCGCGTCGCCCCGAAGAAGAGCCGCTCGGCTAGCTCCTTGGGGATCGCCGCGCAGTTGACCGCCACGAGCGGCCCCGCCCGTCGCGGCCCAGCGTCGTGAAAGATCCGCGCGGCGATCTCTTTGCCCGAGCCGCTCTCGCCGCGGATGAAGAGCCCCTCTCCCGCCCGCGCGAGCGCCTCGATCTGCCGATGAATCAGCGCGAGCCCCGGCCCCGCGATCACCGCGCCATCCGAGCTCGAGACGCGATGCCCGTCGCTCGCCACGTGGCGCAGGTGCGGTCCGACGTCGCGCAGCACCAACAAGATGGTGTGCCCGATCCGGACGACCGAAGGGCGACGCAGCGACACGAGGGTTTCTCCCCGCACGCGCTCGCCCGCGACGAACACACCGTTGGTGGAGCCGAGATCGCACACCCTCACGGCGCCGCCCTCGAGCGAGAATCGCACGTGCTGCCGCGACAGCCGCTCGTCCTCGACGCCGAGCGAGCGCAAGCTCTCGCGACCCAGCAAGCGCTGCTCTTGCTCGAACAGCAGCGGAATCATCCTGCTGGCCGCGCCAGAAAACACCACGAGCACGCCTGGTAGCGGCTCGAGCATCTTCTCTTCAGCGTCGTGGACGATCGCGTCGTCGACGGTCTTGTCGTAAATCACCGCGCCAAGCAGCGACACGCTACCTCCATTCAGCGTTCGGTTGGTGTCGATCGCGCGAGTCGCTGGGCGAACCATCGCTCGCATCGACACGCAAGCGCGGGGCCGCTCGACTCGGCGCTGCATCGACGCGCCCGATGGACGTCGAGCACGCTCGGCCTCGACGCGCTTTCCGTCGGAGAATGCTTCTGCGGGGCGCAGCGGCTCGTCTTTCGACGGCGCTGCTTGTTCATCGCCCGACCCCAGTCCCTCGGCGCCGATGAACAACGCGACGACCAGCGCCGCTCGATGGACGTCCAACTGAACAACATCCCACTCCGCTGAGCGACCCAACGAGGCTGCGCAGCTGCGGCCAGCGAGGGCGTTTGTTCAGTGAGCCTCCGTCGCAACGCGAAGGATTCGCGAGCGGCGCTCGATGAGTCTGCGGACGAAATCCAGTCGTTCGAGCGCTCGCACGGAGGCTGCAAGGGACCGTCGGGAGCCATGAGCAACATCCCAGACGAAGCGGAGGCTTTGATCGGCACCCACATCGGGCCCTACACCGTCGTACGTCTGCTCGGCGCAGGTGCGTTCGGCGCGGTGTTCGAAGCCCGCAAGCAGCCGCTCGACAAGCGCGTCGCGCTCAAGATCCTTCGCCGCGAGTGGGCGCGCGACCCCTACACCAACGCGCGGTTTCTCCAAGAAGCGCGCGCGGCAGCCAGCCTTCGCCACGCTCACATCGTGGACGTCGACGACGTGGGAACCGTCGATGGAGTCCCGTGGATCGCGATGGAGTTTCTCGCTGGAGAAAGCCTCGCCAGCTTCGCCGCGCGCGAAGGACCGCTCTCTGTCGCGCGCGCGCTCGACTACATGCTGCCCATCTTCTCTGCGGTCGCTGCGATTCACGACGTCCGCATCGTTCATCGAGACCTCAAGCCCGAGAACATTCAACTGTGGCGCGCCACCACCGGCGGCGAACACCCCAAGTTGCTCGACTTCGGAATCGCGAAGGTCCCCGCCACCGACGGCTCCGACGCGTCGCTCACAGGAACACAAGACGTCATGGGGACCCCCGAGTACATGGCCCCCGAGCAGTGGAAGAGCGCCAAGTACGTCGATCCTGCGACGGACCAGTGGGCCCTCGGCGTGATTCTCTACCGGCTCGTCGCGGGCTCGTCACCGTTTCAGGCCGACAGCGCCCAGAGCATGATGTACCGCATCTGCGTCGATCCGACGCCGCCCTTCACCGGAGCCCTCAGCGCCCACGCCGAGCTCGAGGCGGTCCTTCGGCGAGCGCTCGAAAAAGCGCCGAACGATCGATTCGCATCCGTGCGCGACTTCGCCGCCGCGCTCCTGCCGTTCGCCTCCGTCGGCGCGCAACAGCGCTGGAGCCCCGAGTTCAACGGCCGTCCATCGCCGACGCTCGAGGTCGCCGAGCAGCGCGAGGTCGCTCCGCTCGAGAGTCCCCCCAGCGACACGCTCGTCGCGACGGCGCAAGCGGTCCCGCACGCTCGCCCAGGCCGTACAGCGCGGCGCATCCTCGCGGTGAGCACCATCGTCGTCGCGCTCGCGGGGCTCTCGATCGTGCTCGCCAATCGTTCGTTCTCTGCTGTCTCTGCGGCGCCTCACGGCTCCGACGCCGGATCCAGCCAGGCGCCAGTCACCGCCGTCCGCGCGCCCCTCGGCACGGCAACGAGTGGCATCACCCGTGCAACGTCGCCATCGCCGTCGGAGCCCGACGCGAGTGCGCCCATGAATTCAACATCGCCAGCTTCGACAGACGCTGTTCTCCCATCACCCGTGCACACGTTGTCGCCGACCCCACGGGCGCGCCGAACGATGGGCCCCCGCGCGCACAGTCCAGACCCAGCGGGCGGCGCTGACTCGAACTCGAATCGACCGACGAGCGCGCCGCTGAGCACTCCGAACATCTGACGTCAGCGCCGAAGCTCCGCCGAACAACCGCCACACACACACCAGGGAAATCTCATGCGAAGCACCCAGCGTGCGCCGCTCGTCGCGGCGCTTTGCCTCGCGAGCTCGAGCGCGCTCGCCCAACAGTCCTCGGCGCCCACACAGGCTCCCTCCGCGGATCGATCCATCGAAGACGAGCACCGCCGCGGAATGGCGCTGCGCGCTCGACGCGAGGACGAGGCTGCTCGCGCGATCTTCGAGCGGCTGTGGGAGCGCACTCGCGAGCCCCGCGCGCGCGCACGGCAAGCGCTGGCCGAGCACGCGCTCGGGCGCTTCGCAGACGCCGAAGCACACCTGTCCGAAGTGCTCGCTGCTCGCGAAGATCCGTGGGTCGTGCAGAACAGAACGCTGCTCGACCCGGTGCTTCAGCAAGCGCGCGCGAGCCAGGGAATTTCCATCTTGATTGTTCGCAGCGATCCACGAGAGAGCGCTGTGTACGTCGCAGGGACGCTCGCGGGGCCGAGCGGTGCGTCGCTCAGGGTTCCTCCGGGTCGAATGACCTTCGAAGTGCGCGCGCCAGGGTATGTCAGCGCCTCGCGCACCATCGAGATCGCCGCCGGCGCCACGATGGTCGAAGAGCTCTCGCTCTCGCCAAGAGAGTCCCCTGCGACCGACGCACAGTCACGACCCGCGCCGTCTTCTGAGCCAGTCGTAGCGCCAGTCGCTCGTCGACTCGACCCGACGCAGAACGAACCAGCGCGCATCGCCGCGACGAACCACAACGGCCTGCGACCGGTCGCGTGGTCGTTCGCGGTGGCGAGCCTCGGCCTCGTGGTGACGGGGGCGTCGCGTGGGCGGTCGGCGCAGGTGCCGCCGCGCGATTCAACAGCGACGCCTGCCTCTCGGCCTCTGGGACGCGCGCGCAAAACTGCCCTTCTGACCTCGCGAGCGCTGAAACCATGCAGACTCTCAGCGTCGTCGGGCTGGCTGGAGCTGGCGCGCTCGCCGCGACAGCGACTGTGCTCTTCGTGCTCTCGCGACCGCGCGCCGAGCCACCGCAACGAGCGTCGCTGCGATGCTCGCCGGCCGTCGCCTTCGAGCGCGCCGCGTTGTCGTGCGCAGGAGAGTTTTGATCCCATGAATTCGAAGCTCACGAAGTCAACGCTGCTGGTTCTCGCGGCGCTCTGCGCGACTGGTTGCTACACCCTGCGCGACCGCAACGAACAACTCGACGCTGCCCTCGACCCTGCGCTGGACGCGGGCATCGAAGCGGACACCGAGGACGCCGCGGACGTTCAACGCAACGATGGCGACGCGATGGGCATCCCGGACCGTATCGACGTCACAGAGGTCCGCGATGTCATCCTCCTCGTGGACGCGCGCGATGCGATGGCCGACTCCGACGGCGCGCGCCCGGACGCCGAAGACGCTCTGGTCACGGACGCGACCGACGCGAGCGTCGTCGATGTTCGTGACGCAGGCTCCGATGCGCCGCTCGACGTTGGGTGTCCCGCAGGAACAGAGCCGCTCGGCGCGACGTGCGTAACGCCGACGGCGACCCCGAGGCCGATCTCGCCGCTCTCTCTCGGAGAAACGACCCGTCGTCGACCGTCGTTTCGCTGGGAACTCCCCAGCGGAATGGACGGCGCTCTCTTGGAGATCTGTCGCGACCGAGCGTGCAGCACCGTGCTCGAGTCCCGACGTGTGCTCGGAACATCGACGCAAGCGAACACCGACCTCCCAGCGACCTCGGCGCTCTACTGGCGACTCCGCGGGACGAGCGGCGCGGCGACCTCGAGCCGCACGAGCCCGACGTGGTTGTTTCGCACGCCGCTCTTGGGCGCGAGCGGGCCCGTCAACACCAGCGCGACGCCGCACCTCGACGTCAACGGCGACGGCTACGATGACCTGGCGATCGGCGCTCCGTCCGCGAGCCCTGCGGGCCGCATCGTCGCAGGCGCGGTGACGATCTACTTCGGCAGCGCCGCCGGCCCGTCACCCACGGCATCGCAGACGCTCGAAGGCCTCGCGGCCGGCGATCGCCTCGGAGACTCCGTCGCCTCCGCCGGCGACATCGACGGCGACGGGTATGGCGACCTCGTGGTGGGCGCGAGCATGGCCACTGTTACGGCGCCCGTGCCTCTCTCGACTGCAGGAAAGGTCTATCTCTTTCGCGGCGGTCCGCGCGGGCTCGACCTCGCTCCGTCGCTCGTTCTCAACGGCGTCGCTGCGGGAGACAACTTCGGCAACTCTGTCGCGAGCGCGGGAGACGTCAACGGTGACGGCTATGCGGACGTGCTCGCGGGCGCGTGGCTGTCGAACATGGCGACCGGCGCCGTCAGCGTCTTTCACGGTCGCGCGACAGGGCTCTCGAGCGCGCCTGCGATCGTGCTCACGGGCCCTGACTTCTTCAGCCAATTTGGGTTTTCTGTCGCTCACGTCGGTGATGCCAACGGCGACGGATTCAGCGACGTAGCGATCGGAGCGCCGCTCTCGCCGAGGATCGCGCCGTCGACAGGGCGCGTGTACGTCTACTACGGCAGCGCGACGGGCTTGGCGAGCGCGGTGTCTCGAACGCTGTCGGGGGCAGCCCACAACGATCGCTTCGGCGCGTCGCTCGCAGGCGGATTCGACGCCAACAACGACGGCTACAGCGACACGGTCATCGGCTCGTTTCGAAGCGACCCCGGCGGGGTCAGCGACGTCGGAATGGCAACGTTGTTTCTCGGACGCACAACGGGCTACGAGACGACTCCGAGCGCGACCATCATGCTCCCGATGGGCAGCGCCGAGGACTACTTCGGGGAGGCTGTGAGCAACCTCGGCGACGTCAACCGCGACGGCTACGATGACATCGCGATCGGAGCGCTGCAGGCCACCCGCGGTGGACGCAGAAACACCGGGCTCGTGGCTGTCTTTCACGGAAACATCAGCGGCATCGGCGCCGCCCCGGCACGCGTGATCGAGGGCAGCGCAGCGGGCGACGCGCTGGGCGCGTCGATCGCAGGGATCGACGGCAACGGTGATGGCTTCGAGGATTTGCTGGTGGGAGCCCCACAATCGCTGGCGAGCCCAACGGGCGCCGGACGAGTGAGCTACTTTGCAGGAAGCACCGCGGGCATCACTGCCACCCCTGCTCGATCGTGGACCGGCGTGTCGCCCAGCGACGCGTTTGCCACGAGCGTAGGACGCTGAGGCATCGGCGCCGAAAGGGGAGCCGTGCTCCACCGGAGGGTGTTGGATGTCCGATCCTCCCGCACTCACATCGTGTAGAACTTCGCTCTCCGTCCCACGAGCTCCGATCTCTCCACGGTCGAACCGATCGAGCGGAGTCGCTCTCCGGCGTCGAGCACGAGGCTCGGCTCTGTGGCGCTGGACCACATCGACGGGTCGCGGGTCGCTGCGACGGACGCAGACAGAACGTCTCTACTTCGTCGACGCCCAGGGTGTGATTGCAGATCGTGCGCAACGACCACGAAGCGCGGCCCCCACCCGCGCTTTCGCGCGCGAGCGAGTGCAACGACAGTGCTGAAGCCCCCACCCGCGCTGCCGCGCGCCAAGTGAGCAGAACGACAGTGGGCGCAGTGCTGAAGCCCCCACCCGCGCTGCCGCGCGCGAGCGAGTGCAACGACAGTGCTGAAGCCCCCACCCGCGCTGCCGCGCGCCCCGCCCCCGCCTGGAACGGCAGGGGCGGCGGCTTGGCGTTGTGGAATCGTGTGAATTGTCTGACAGGTTGATTCTGTGGGCCCTTGCTCTGCAAGGGCCTCAGTTGACTCGATTCCTGTGCCGCAATGCTCGATTGAGCATCGGTTCGCCCTTGCAGAGCAAGGGCCAGCACGATACACGTACGCTGCTTTCGCCAGCATTTTCCCAATGCGAAGCCGCCGCCCCTGCCGTTCTAGGCGGGGGCGGGGCGCGCGGCAGCGCGGGTGGGGGCTTCAGCACTGTCGTTGCACTCGCTCGCGC
>LNEO01000452.1 GCA_001465015.1 Deltaproteobacteria bacterium Ga0077539
CGCGAGCCCGCTGCGCTACGCGACGAAGTCGCGCTGTTGCCGGGCCCCTTGGCTCCCGGCCGTCGCTGTGCGCTGTTGCCAAACGCGTTCGTCGACGCCCTGCTCTTCCCGTTTTGCTTTGCGATTCCAATACCTTCCGTCGGGGCGTTGCGCATCTCGTGGGCGGCCGCGCGGGTGGGGGCCGCGCTCCGCGGCTCGATGTAAAACGTCGTTTCGTCGCTCGATTTGCTACTCTAACTCTCTGTTTCCGCCGTGAGTTTTTCGGCGACTGTGCCTTGGCAGCCCCCGCCCGCCCGCACACGATTCGCAAGCACACCCCGAACAATTGTCCGCCCGGTTCGTGCGGCTTTTCTCCCGCAGCAGCATCGTGCTCGTTCGGACGGATGGCATTCTGCGAGCATGGCTCGAGCTTCTCGGTCGCCGCGAAGTTGCGCTCTGTGATTTTCGCCAGATACCGTCTCGCCTCACGATGGCGACACCCAAGAAATCAACTTTACCGAAGACAAAAGCCCTCCGTCCCGCGAAGGAGGAGCTCCCCGAAGACAAGGCCCGCGAGCTCGCATCGCTGGGTGATGCATCCACGGTGAGCGTCAGCGACGAGACGCTCAACGAGACCCCCGAGCGCGCGGCGAAGTTGCTTCGCGGGATCGCGCAGAACCGCGCGGTGCGCGCTCGTCTGCGCGCGCACGGGTACAACGCGGAGCTTCACACGCAAGGGTGGGAGCTCGTCAGCGCGGCCAACGGATTCACCGGCGACGAGGCCGAGTGGTTCGACGAGGACGAGGGCGTAGCCAAAGCGATCGCGGACATCGACGCCGCTGACGAGGCGCTCTATCGCATCTGCGGCGCGGCGCTCAAGCACCGCTTCGCGTCGCAGCAGCAGTTTTTGTTCAACAAGCTCGCGCCGTCCAAAGGGGCCGACGCCGTCGTGGGCATGAAGACATTTCTCGCGCGCGTCGCGAAGCTCGCGAGCGGAACCGCGACCAAGAACGCCGCCAACGATCGGCTCGCGAGCGCCCTTCTCTCGCAGCGCGGGCTGACGACCGAGCGCCGCAAGGAGCTGGCTGGTTGGGTGAAGACCGCCATGTCGCTCAGCGACGACAAGGGCGCGAGCGAGCACGAAGCCGCCGAGGCCGCGCGCGCTGCTGCTCGCGCCAAGGCGCTCGTCGCGCTCCGCGCGTGGTTCGAAGAGTGGTCGGAGATCACCCGAAACGTCGTCACGCGTCGCGATCACCTCATCCGCCTCGGCCTCGCGGAGATGAAGCGCGCCGAGAAGCCCGCCGCGCCCGGCGAGTGATTCGCTCGACGCGGTGAGCGTGGCAGCGGGGCGCGCTCGAAGGGGCGCTCGACGCGCCGCGAGAGCGGTCGACGCCTGTAAATCGCCCGCTCGATCGAGAGGCGCGCGGATCGCCCTCCCGACAGGCTCTCCGCTGTGCCTCGCGAATCCCTGCAATTCATCGCGTCGACCGGGCTCTGCGGCGCGCCGGACCCCCTTCGCGACCGCGTCGAGCGGCGGTGCGAGCGCGTCGAGCGCTCAGCGTCGTGGGACCGCCACGGGTCCCTTCTGCGTCGTTCACCGCGGCCGCAGGCCCTGTTGATTACATGGGCGCCCGCGCGCGCGCCGCGCACACAAAGGCGCCTCCGCCCGCGTTGTAGCCCGCGAACTTGATCGCGCCCGTGTCCGGGCAGGTCACGGTGACCCCTGTGCATGCTCCGCCGCAGTTGGCGGTCGCTTCGCCGAGGACCGCGTCGGCCGCCCCCATCATGCACGCCATGTCGCTTCGCCCGGCGTCACACACGCGAATCACCGGGTTGTTCGCGCACGAGCGGGGGCCGTCGCCGCAGGTCGGGCTGCACGTCACGAGCACCATCGAGCCCTGTCGACAGCTCGCGACGTTGCCCGCTTCGTCGAGCATCCTCGCGATCGCTGCCATCGGCGCGGCGTCTTGCGATGGCGCCATGGGAGCGCACGCTGCGAGCGCGAGGGTGGCCACGAAGAGCAGTGAAATCGCTGGGAGTGCAGTAGGTGGTCGCATCGCGGCTCAGAATCGAACGACGTCGTCAGAGGTGTTGGCCTGTCGATCGGGGCCCAGCGAACGGAGCCGCACGACGCCCTCGAGGCAATCGACCTCGAAGGGAGATCCCCACGGGTCGCGCGCCATCGTGCTCGGGTCGAAGCCGCTCGACGGCGACGCGGCGAGATCGCGGAGCGTCGGGCAGCGGGTGCGGCCTCCGTGCTCGAGGCGCCAGAAGCCCACCACCGCGCGCAGGGCGGTCATCGTGACCTTCGCTCGCTCGACCTCCGGGCCCGCGGCGGTCGTGGGGGGAGCGACCTCGCCGTCGGTCACCTCGCGCGCGGTCATCGCAGGGCGAGGGCGAACTTCGTAGGGATCGGCGTTGCGCTTGCAGCTCGAGACGGAGACCGTGACAGTGACCGTGAGCGCGAGGCGCGCGGTCCACGCGTCGACCGCGCGGATCGCGACGAGCGACGCTCGCAACCTTTCTTCACGTGGCCCCGCTCGGCGGGGTGCTACCAACGTCGGCACCATGGCGATTACGTTCTACTATGGCTCGGGCTCCCCGTTCGCGTGGAAGGTTTGGTGCGTCCTCGAGCACAAACAGCTCCCGTACGAGTGGAAGCGCCTGCAGTTTACGGCCGCTGAGCTCAAATCCGAGGCGTTTCTCGGGATCAACCCGCGAGGAAAGGTCCCGACCCTCGTCGACGAAGAGGTCGTCGTCTACGAGAGCAACGCCATCGCCGAATACCTCGAAGAGCGCTACCCCGAGCGCACGATCCTGGGCTCGGGCAACGCGACCCGCGCGCGCAACCGCCGCATCGCAGCCGAGGCGGATCACTACCTCTACCCCACGCAGCGCGAGCTGTTCGTCCAGACGCTGTTTCGACCGGCGGACAAGGGCCGAGACCGCGCCGCGATCGACAAGGCGCACGAGGCGATCCTCCACGAGCTCGCGCATTGGGAGCGCTCGCTCGCAGGCGCGGAGTACTTCGGCGGAGCCGAGCCGTCGCTCGCGGATTGGGCGGCGTTTCCCATCCTTCGCGGAGTGGTTCGCGTCGACGAGCGCGAGCCAGAGAACGGCCTCGGAGAGAAGGCCCCCCCGTGGATGCGCTCGTACATCGCGCGGATGGAGGCGCTGCCGATCATTCAGAAGACGTGGCCGCCTCACTGGAGAGGGTGAGCGATCTCGCCGCGCGTTCTGTCCACTCGCGCGCGGCAAGAACGCTGCAAACTCGCTGCGCGTCCCGCGGGGATGCTAACGGCCCAGCTACCGTTATGCAGATCGCGTCACGCCTGCGAGACACGACGCTCGGCGACTTGCTCGCCGAGCTCCATCGCGCTCAGGCGACCGGCGTCCTCGAGCTCATCGAGCGGCGAGGGCGCCACGCCATTCACCTCCGTCGGGGCTTCGTTCAAGCGGTCGAGAGCGAGAGCGCCGTCGTTCGCTTGGGTGACGTCGCCGCGCGGCGCTGGGGAATCTCTCGGCCCGCCGTCGAGCGCGCCCGCATGTACGCGCACGCCAGAGGCCTGCGCATCGGGCACGCCCTGGTCGCCACGCGCGTGATCGCCGCCGCCCAGCTCGACGCCCTGCTCGCCGAGCAGCAGCGCGCGCGCCTCGAGCTGCTCTACTCGCTGCGAGACGCCGAGCTTCGATTTCGTGTGGCGCGACCCCTGCCCGTCGGCGCCGCAGAGCAGACGCCGCTCGAGGCGAGGGACGCCTTCTTCGGACGCCCCCGCAAACGCGAGAGAGACAGCGAACACACACAATCGAGTCCGCCCCCGTCCGCCAGGCGACCGGCGGTCACGCGCGCGGCGCACCACCGGCACATCGAGGAGTACGCCCTGCTCGGAGTCTCTCCCGACAGCGACCCGCGCGCGGTGCGCGACGCGTTTCGCGCGCTGGTGCTCGCGCTGCACCCCGACCGCGCCCACGGCGTGAGCGATCACGAGCGAGACACGCGGGCGCGAAGGCTCGTCGAGGTCGTGCGCGCGTACAAGACCGTCAGCGCCGCTTGACCCGCCAGCGCCGCAGCGACGGCGCCTTTATCGCGGCGAGCAGGCGCGGCCCGGCTGAAGCCCGCCCGCTGGGCGAATCCACGACATGTCCACGCACATCGACGCCACCGCTGGGCAGTCGGCCGCCGTCATGCACGGGCGAAAGCACACGTTCGTCGCGCCGCCCAGGTTGATGCACACGCTCGAGGCGCACTGCGCGTTGCTCGTGCACGCCGCGCCGCCCGGCAGGAGCCCCGCGGTCGGCGTGCGACACACGAAATCGAGTCGATCGAGCCCGTCGTTGGTGGCCGGCGAGCACACGTCGCCCGTCGCGCAGTCCGCCTCGCGCTGACAACCCCTGCGGCAGGCCCCGAACGACAGCACCGAAGAGCGCGCTGGGCCGGCGTCTCCCGCGGCGACCATGAGCGACGAGGTCCCGCCGCCGCACACCCCGCCGGGGATGAGCGCCGCGCACGTGCTGTCTCCGGCCGGTCCGAGGTTGCACAGGACCGAGCACTTCGATCCGAAGCAGAAGCCGGTCTCGCACTCGTCTGTGTTCGTGCAGGCCTCGCCGATCCTCCGCGTGGCGCCCACGGGGTTGGCGATGCACTGGATGCAACGGCGGTCGCCGCACACGAGGCCCACCCTGCAGCGAGCGTTGCCCGCGGCGCACGTCGTGGGGCCGACGCACTCGCCCGACACGGGCATGAACGCCTGGCACGTTCCGGTCGTCGCGCCGGTGGGAACCTCGCAGGTCGACCCGTAGGCGCACCAGCGCTCGCAACATCGTTGACCGGGCATTCCGCAGGGCGTTCGCGCGTCGGGGCTGTCGACCGCGCTGTCCGAGAGCCTGCTGTCCGCGACGCCGGTGTCTGTGCGCGCGCCGTCCATCGACACGCCGGTGTCTCCGCTCGACGCGTCGAGCCCGCCGGAGTCTACGCTCGTGCCGCTGTCCATCGAAACGCTCGTGTCCGGCGTATCGCCGTCGGCGATTCCCGTGTCGACGCTGGAGTCCGTCGCGACTCCTGTGTCGACCGTGGCGCCGTCCGGGCCCGCGTCGCTGCCTCCGTCACCGGCGACGCAGCGGGCGCGTCCTCCGCTCGTGTCGCAGCGCTCGCCGCTCGCGCAGGCGGGGTTGCACGCGTTGACGCACGCGCCCGCGACGCAGGTGAACCCCTCTCGACACGAAGGGTTGCACGCGGTCGGCGGGGGCGGCGTGCCGCAGCCCGCGAGCGGTGCGAGGGGCGCGAGCGAGATCGCTGTGAGAAAGAGCAGTCTTGTCCAACCAGGCATGCTCCACACGATCACAGACTCTCGGGAGTTGTTCAACCATCGCCGTTCAACCATCGCCGTTGGGTGCATCTACTCCCATACGACAGCCGGGGCGCGGCAGCGAGCGGCGGCGCGGCAGCGAGCTCTCATCATTCATCACCTGCGTCGAAGGCGCAGCGTTTTCAGTGGCGAAGCAGCGGACCCAATGAAAAGAGGGGTGG
>LNEO01000453.1 GCA_001465015.1 Deltaproteobacteria bacterium Ga0077539
AACGAAGAAGCGTGTTTTTCAACGGCGATCGGCAGGATCGCAGTGATCTGGGACATGCGTATGGCGTTCATCGCTCGCGGCCCGTTGCGCGTTGCCCGTTGCTGCGCCGTCTGACGGTGGTCGCGCGAAGCGCACCTTCCGCCGTGAGTCTTCGAACAGCACCCAACACGGGGTTTGTTAACCCCGTGGAAGCCACCCATGTTTTCAATGGGTCAACCAATTCGCCACTGAAAACCCTGCCACTCTGACGCAGAGGATGGACGATGGGAGCTCTCCGCCCCTCACACCGTCATGATGTCCTTCTCTTTGGCGGCGATGATGTCGTCGACGGCCTTGCTGCCGCCCACCACGATTTCTTCGCCCTTCTTCCACGCGAGCTCGCCCTCGTCTTCGCCCACGTCCCCGTCGTTCACCAGTTGATCGACGAGCTCTTTGGCGGTGCGACGCGCGTCGCGCAGGGCGATCTTCGTCTCCTCGCCCATCTTGCGCGCTTGCTTCGCGAGCTCCTTGCGGCGCTCTTCGGTCAGCGGCGGAATCGGAATGCGGATCAGCTCTCCGTCCAGCTGCGGGTTGAGGCCCAGGTTGGCGTCGCGAATCGCCTTATCGATCGCGCGCCCCTGCCCCTTCTCCCACGGCTTGATCACAATCAAGCGCGGCTCGGGGATCTGCACGTTGGCCATCTGGTTGATGGGCGTCGGCGTGCCGTAATAATCCACACGAACCGAGTCGAGCATCGCCGCTGTCGCCCGCCCCGTACGCAGACGCGACAGGTTGGACTTGAGCGACTCGTGCGCTTTGGCGATGGACGCCTGCAGGTCCTGGAGAACTTCGTCGAGCATGGCGCCAGAGACTGCCGCGCTCTGGGTGCTTCGTGCAAGTATCAGCGCTGGCTTTCAGCGAAGCCCGCGCTCGCCACCCGTCCCCCGACGAGGGCTCCCACCACCGCGAGCGCCAACACGATCGGCGCCGCGACCTTCGGCGATGGAGCGAACACCGCTGCGAGCACGGCCGCCGTCGTCGCCAAGAGAGAGACCGCCGCCGCGCGTCGCGCCATCTGCAGCGCCCCGCGCGCGTCGACGAGCGCTCGTGACACCTCGCGAAGATCGTCCCCCGTCAGCGCGATGGACGTCTCGGCGCCCGCGCCTCCCGCCGCTTCGATGCCGATCGAGACGTCCCCCGCCCCGAGCGCGACATCATCGAGCACTGGCCTTCCTGCCACCGCCACGCGCCCTGCGACCTCTGCGAGCGACCGCACTGCCGCGCCGCGCTCCTCCGGAGGAACCTCCGCGCGCACGTGCGCCACGTCGATGGCCAGGCCGATCGCCTCGAGCGTCCCCGCGCTCTCTCCGCCGACGAACGCGACGTCCAGCCCCTTGTCCATGAGCGTCTGCACCGCGGCGCGCGCCTCTTCACGCGGCGGGTCGTCGAAGCCGAAGACCCCCTCGAGCCTGCCGTCGATCGCCAGAAACAACGCGTG
Organism: Deltaproteobacteria bacterium Ga0077539; assembly: GCA_001465015.1. Lineage (GTDB taxonomy): Bacteria > Myxococcota_A > Polyangia > Polyangiales. The sequence goes on from LNEO01000453.1 coordinate 1,478, forward strand.
TCGCCCCTGCGCTTCGATGCTGCGCGCGACCTCTTCGCCCGGCGCGACCGCGACGTTCTCCGCGATCATGAGCGCGCGCGAGCCCACTACGACCGGCGCGCCCTGCGCCGTCGCCGCCAGAACGCCCCGCCCCGCCACGAGTGACGGCCTTCGCACGGCCTCCGGTCGCACGCCGCGCGAGCGCGCCGCGTTCACGAGCGCCTTCGCAAACGGCCCACCATCGTCGGCCATCGACTCGGCGCCCGCAGCCGTCGCCAACAGCGCGCGCTCCGAGAGCGACCCGAGCGAGACGATCTCGACGAGCTCGAGAGAACCTCGCGTCAGCGTGGCGCGGACACAAAAAATCAAGGCGCGCACCCGCGCGGACAGCTCGAGCGCCGCGGCGTCGCGAAACACCGTTCCCCGCGAGATCGCTGCGGCCAACGCGTGCGCGAAGGGGACGCGCGCGAGCGGCAAGGCCAACCCCGGAGGCAGCGCTCCCAACACCAACGCCACCGTCGCGAGCGGGTCCCTCGGCGCCGCGAGCACCACCAACGCGAGCACCGCCACCACGCTCACCGCGGCGAGCACCCTCGCGAACGACTCGCCGAACAGGAGGCTCCCCGTCGCGCCCTCGTCGAGCGTCGTGCGCACACGCGCGAGCGCCACGTCGTCGCCCGCGCGCGTGGCGAGCACCCGCAGGGTCCCTTTGCGTACGAGCGTTCCCGCGAGGACCGCGTGGCCCGCGATGAGCGAGCGCGTGCCCGACGGCTCTTCGACGATCACGCCGAGCGCCTCGCGCACGACGCCGTCCGCAGCCACCCGCTCGCCTGCGTCCACGACGATCTCTTCGCCCGCCTTCAGCGCCTGCGCTTCGACCGTCCTCAGCTCGCCGTTGTCCGCCCGTCGCACGCGCGCCGTCCGCGGCAGCACCGACCCCTGAGCCTCGAGCGACCGCTGCGCGCTCGAACGCGCCGCGCGCGCCACGTACCCAGCCACCGGAAGCACGAACGCCACCGTCGTCGACAGCGCGAGCGACGTCACGGGACGTTCGCGAACGACCGCCCTCACGAGCGCCACGAGGGCGCCCGCAAACGGATTGGCCCAGAGCCACCACGGCGCCATCCCTCGCGCCCAGAAGAGCTCGCGCGCGGCCACCGTGAGCGCGACGAACGCAGCCAGCGCGGCGAGCACCGTCGAGATCGTTCCTCCGACGCGCGTGGCGACGAGCGCGACGAACACCGCCGCGGCGCTCACCAGAATGGGCCGAACGTCCTCGGGCTCCTCGGGGCGCGCAGCGACCTTCGCGCGAGCCTCGACGCGCGCGACCGGCTCGGCGACCGCAGCGGCCACCTCCGCCCCGCTCGGAGCGACGCCGATCATCGCGATCACTTGCTCGAGCGACGGCTCAGCGTCGAACTCGACCAGCGACGGCAACACCAGCTCCGCGGGTAGAAAGCGCTCGATGGACCGGTCGCCGTCGGCGCCCACCGTCGCGAGCGAGCTCTGCGCGTCCAGTGACGGTCGCGACTCGCTCGCGGTCGAGCCGTCCGCCACGATGTCGCTCGCTGAGCCCGACGCTTCGTCGCTCGCGTCCGCGGCACGCTCGTCTCGCGCCGCAGGGTCGAGCGCGGTCGTGACCTCGTGCGAGGCTCCTGCGCGAGCCTCGCGATCGCGGCGCTCGTAGCACTCGGGTGAACAATAATAGCGAAATCGCCCGCCCCGATGGGCCACCCGCGGCGCGCGCAGCGGGTCGACCGGCGTCGCGCACACCGGGCACGGGACGGTCTTCGCCCCGGGCACGGTCAGGTGAGATCGCAATGCAGAGCGGGTCACAGCGTGAAACGGTCGGGACTATTGCAGCTCCCCGAGCGCTTTGCGACAGGGGTGTGATTGCAGATGGGTGCATCAACTCCCATACGACGACAGCCGGGGCGCGGCAGCGAGCGACGACAGCGGCGGCGCGGCAGCGAGCGACGACAGCGGCGGCGCGGCAGCGAGCTGCCGCGCATTGTGCCTCGAAGACACCGGTTGCCGCGGTGACTCGGTCTATCTCGGCAGGCGTTCTCGCTCGCGCTCGAACTGAAGAGAAGAGCCGTTGATGAACGAAGCGCACACCTCGACAGACCCCGTTCAGGTCGACACCACGCCGCGGGTCAGATGCCTCAGTTCGAGCGGCAGCGAGAACGCCTGCTGAGCTAGCTCGAGCCCATTCGCCCATCGGGTCTGCGAGGCAC
>LNEO01000454.1 GCA_001465015.1 Deltaproteobacteria bacterium Ga0077539
CAATGCGAAGCCGCCGCCCCTGCCGTTCCAGGCGGGGGCGGGGCGCGCGGCAGCGCGGGTGGGGGCTTCAGCACTGCGCCAAACGTCGTTGCTCTCACTTGGGGCGCGCGGCAGCGCGGGTGGGGGCTTCAGCTCTGCGCCCACTGCCGTTTCACTCGCTGGCGCGCGGCAGCGCGGGTAGGCGCCGCGCTTCGCGGTCCCACGTTTCGCGATCACACGCATGACAGTCCCTGCTCGCTCGCCAGTCATCACGACGGAATGACGGCCTGAAGGGCAACAGTGACGTCGGAGACGGCGGGCGTCGGAGCGTCGGTGGCGGGCCAATATCGCACGATGTTGCTCGCGGCTTCGGCGATCGATCCGACGAAGACGAGAGGGTACGACGGGCGCACGACGAGGCTGAATCCCGTGAACACCCCGCGAATGGCGGCCGCGGCAAAGCCAGTCAACAGGATCACGTTGACCGCGGCGCACAGCTTCGGCTCCGAGCGCTTGATCGCCTGCTGCAGCGCGTCCCGCGAAGGACCGTCGGGCAACGCGACTCCCGGCAGAGCGACCGAAGAGAAAACCACCTTGCCCGTGCGGCTGGACAACAAGCCGTCGATCACCGCGGACGAAGCGACCACCGAGGCGACCGTCGGGGGCGCCTTCCATAGCAGAACAAGCAACGAGCGCAGGGTGTACAGGTTGAAGTTCGGGTGCTCGTGCACTTTCGTAAGGGTCGGCGTCACTGCGATCTCGAGCGAATCACAGCCCAACACGCCGTTCAACCCTCGGAGCTTCGGCGCCGACACGCGGGCCTCTCGATCGATGTCGGCCGGTTCGACGACGCCCGACAGCAATGGAGTCGTTCTTCGATGAACGCCCTCGCGGTCGCGCAGAAGAAAAATCATCAGCGCCCCGCAACCTCGAGCGGGGCCCTCGGGATGGAGCCGGCCACGACGGACTGGTGCGCGCTGGTGCGCCCGCCGTCCGAATCCACAGCAACGAGGAATGACGATGAAGATCGATGCGAAGTTGATGATCGCGCTCATGGGCACGCTCGCCGCGTGCGGAGCGCCCATCGAGACGACCGACGGATCAAGTGGACCGCGCAACGGTGATGGATCATTCGACGCGACCACACGCGACGGGGGCGACGGGGGCGACGGGGGCGTCGAGCGAGACAGCGCACAGAGCGACAGCGACGGAGCGTCTTCGGACGGCGACAGCGCGATCGATCGCGACGGGGAAGCGCTCGGCGCCGACGTGATCGCAGCGCAGGATGCGCAGGACGCGAGCGACGCGAGCGACACAGGCGTCGCGCTGATGTGCCCCGCGGGGAGGGCCAACTGCAACGGCGTCTTCGAGGACGGCTGCGAGACAGCGCTCGACTCCGTGCGCAACTGCGGCGCGTGCGGCAACGAGTGCCCGACCGGGCCGCGCGCGACGGCCACCTGCGGGTCAGGGCGCTGCGCGATCCGCTGCGAGCGCGGCTACGCAGACTGCGACGGCGATGTCCGCAACGGCTGCGAAGTCGCGCTCGACAGCTCGACCGAGCACTGCGGCGCCTGCCGAAATCGCTGCGCTGGCGGCGCCAACGGCTCGCCGGTGTGCGCGGGAGGTCTCTGCGGCGTCGCTTGCAACGCGGGCTACTCGGACTGCGACCGATCGCTCTCGAACGGCTGCGAGATCGCCCTCGCGACCACGGTCGCCCACTGCGGACGGTGCGACAACGCGTGCACCGCTCCGTCAGGAGGCAGCCCGCTGTGCAGCGGGGGCTCCTGTGACTTCGTGTGCGACCCATCGTTGCTGCGCTGCGGGGCGCAGTGCGTTCGTCGTGACGACCCTGCGTTTGGCTGCGGGACGTGCGCGGCGTGTCCGCTCGCTCCCAACGCGACGAGCATGCGCTGCGCCGCCGGAGGCTGCGCGCCCGCGACGTGCGCAGCGGGCTACAAGCTCTGCGGCTCACAGTGCGTCGCCATCAACGATCCAGCGTACGGTTGCCAGGCGACCTCGTGCAGCGCGTGCGCGTTGTCCACGGGAGCCGCGAGCATGCGCTGCAACGCGAGCGCGTGTGAGATCAACGCCTGCGCGGCGGGGTACAAACGATGCGGCTCGGTCTGCGCGTCCCTGACCGATCCGCGCAGCGGATGCTCGTCCGCCTCGTGCGCTGCATGCTCGCCGCAGAACGCGGCGGCCATCTGCAACGCTTCGGGCGGCTGCGACTACGCGACGTGCAACACAGGCTGGCGCGACCTCGATGGAGACCGCGCCAACGGGTGCGAGACCGCGGCTCCGACGCAGGTGTCCGGGCTGCGCGTGTGGCTGTCGGTGCGAGAGCCGGGCTCGCTCAACGTCGTCGGCTGCGCGGCCGGTTGGCCATGCACGACGCGATGGAACAACCTCGTGGACAGCTCCAACCCCGCCGTTCCGACCGGCGGGACGCCGTTTGTCTGGTACCCCAACGCCGACGGCACGGCGCGCTCGGTGTTGATCAACATGGCTCCGCGAAATCCCCCGCAGAATCCAGTCGCGGCGCGCACGGGCACCACGAGCCTCAGCATCGGGCTCAGCGCGGTCGTGAACGGGGGATACACCGTGTTCATCGTCGACAGCCCCGCGGTGCCTGACCGTGCGTATCCGCTCGCCTGCCGAGCGGAGTCGATCTTCGACACCAACGGAGCGTTTCACGTCGGACACGAGACGGACTCGCAGCTTCGCCTCGGGCACTTCAACAACGATCTCAACATCCCTGCGACGACGAACTCGACGGGATGGACGCGCGTGCTGATCGCCCAACAAGGATTGTTCGGCCCTCGAACCCTCACCCGCACGGACCTCTCGGGAACGATCAGCGGCGGCGACGCGAACACCACGCTGATCACCCGCGCGACCAACTGCTCGATCGGACGCGGCCTCTACGACGACGCGCAGTACTCGGGGCACCTTCACGAAGTGCTGGTGTTCGGCCGATCGCTCAACACGACGGAGATCAACACGGTTCGAACGTACCTTCGTCGTCGCTACGGGATCTGAGCTCCGCGCGCCGAGCGCTCGACGTCTGGGGGCGGTATCGTCGAGCGACCGGTGCCCATCCCTCTTCGGTCTGCGCTCGAAGCGCTGCGTTCACCATCCGCGCGGCACGCCAACGATCGCTCCGCGCTCGTTTCGTCGCACGTTCGCAACGCGCCGCGAGCCCGCTCGTCGCTGCCCCCTGGGCTCGCGCTCACGTGGCTCGGAACGGCGGGTTTTCGCTTCGAATACCAGGGCTACACGCTGCTGATCGACCCGTATCTCAGCCGCCCTTCGCTGCTCGCCACGCTCGCGCGCGCGCCGCTCACCGTGGATCACCGTCGACTCGAGTCGCTGGTGCTCGCTGCGGACGCGATCCTCGTGGGGCACACGCACTTCGATCACGCGCTGGACGTTCCTGCGTTGGCGCGGAGCCACCAGTGCAAGGTGTACGGATCGCGCTCGCTCGCGACGCTGATGGCGGCGCACGGACTCGCCGCGCAAGCGGTCGAGGTCGACTGCGCGCGGCCCTTCGAGCTCGGGCCGTTTCGGGTCACCTTCGTCGAGTCCGTTCACTCGAAGATGGTCGGTGGAATCTGGGTCGCCGCCGGCGGTGAGCTCACGTGCGACCACGTCGACGAGCTGCGCGGCAGCGCCTACCGCTGCGGTCAGGTCTTCGGCATCCACGTCTCGGTTGCGGGCGCGTCGTTCTACCATCAGGGCAGCGCGGACCTTCTGGATGACAGGGTCACCCATCGCGGGGTGGACTTTCTGCTCGCCGGGATCGCAGGCCGCGGATTCACCCGCGATTATGCGCGCAGGATCCTCGGGCGCCTCGAGCCGCGCTTCGTGCTCGCGCAGCACTTCGACGATTTCTTTCGCCCCATCGACGCGCCGATGGGGTTCTCGCTCAACGTCAATTTCGGCGGATTTCTCGAAGAGGTCCGGGCGGTCTCGAGCGACTTCGTCGTGTGCGCGCTCGACCCCATGCAGCCCTGGTCGCGGTGAGCGAGGCAACGTCCGAGCTGAGCGAGAGACGAGCCCTCAGCAGGGAACCGGATTTCGGTTCAAAAATGCACATCCGCAGGAAAATCAGGGGCGGCGTCAACACCCAAGCGGCAACACGCTCGCCTCACGGCCAGAGGTCGAGTCCTCATTGCTACCCCAGTTCTGTGAGGGAAAGGATCAGCGCAGCTTCGGCCCGGAGCCAAGGGGCCGGGCAACAACGCACCTACGGTGCGGAGCGCAGCGGGCTCGCGCCCGCAGCTACTCATCGCACCGATA
>LNEO01000455.1 GCA_001465015.1 Deltaproteobacteria bacterium Ga0077539
GCGGGCGCGAGCCCGCTGCGCTCCGCACCGTAGGTGCGTTGTTGCCCGGCCCCTTGGCTCCGGGCCGAAGCTGCGCTGCTCCTTTCCCTCACAGAACTGGGGTGACGATGAGGGCTCGACCTCTGGCTGTGAGGCGAGCGAGCGTACGCGTTGTTCCCTCACGAATATCAGAGCTGTCGCGCCCCAATCCGTGTCCCTGCTCATCGTGACCCACAAGTGCGATGGAAAATGAGCGAAGAGACGCGCGGGGTTAACCCACCCCGTGTTGGGCGCCGGTCGAAGACTCACGGCGAAAGGTGCGCTTCGCGCGACCACCGTCAGAGGGCGCAGCGACGGGCAGCGGGCAACGAGCAACGAGCGACAGGCAGCGGGCGGCGGGCGGCGGGCAGCGTCGGCGACAGAGGGCGTCCTGCGCGCCGCAGAACAGCCCATCACCGTGCAGAGCAAGAGACGGAGGACCCGCATGACAGTTCAGCCGAGCCGCGAAGGGTTCGCGACGATCGCCTCGATCGCAGAGAGCACCGACAACGGTCTGCGAAGGAGGTTTCCGGTCAGGGACCGTATTCGTTGCGCGGTCGAAGATCGTCGCCGGGCTGAACACCGACGCGAGTTGGTGCTCCGGTCGGCGCCGTAGCGCGTGCATCCGCGCGGCCAGCGCTGCCGGCGTCGGCAGAGCGCGGCCGCGTCCCGCGAGTGACGCTCCCCCCGCGATGCTCGTCGTGATCGAGCGCGGCGCTCGCGGCATCGGCGACGGACTCGTGTGCGCTCGCCGCCACCGACGCGTCGACGACCGATTCGGTCGCGCTCGCTCCCGCGTCCGCGATCACCACGGGTTGGCTGGGCGTGACGGTCGATGCCCCGTTGGACGCGGCGCGCGATGTGGCGTTCGGCGCCGAGGCGACGGCGGCGTTGCCAGAGCGCAGACTTCCTTTGATTCCGCTGAGGACGCCGAGGGCGAGGACGGCAGAGACGCTCGCGGCGAGGCTGACCACGACCCACGGGCGCGGCCTCTTCGGAGGCTGCGCGAGCATCGTGTCCGCGGTGACGAACGTGTTCGGTCTTACCGACTGCGGCTCGATGGTCGTGGTGACGGGGGCGGGCGTCGATGTGTCATCCCGCGACGTTGGGTCGACAGACACCGGCGCCGGGCGCACGCCGACGGCACCCGAAGCGACGGCGGTGAGCGCCGCGCGCATCTCGCTCGCCGAAGAAAAGCGCTTGTCGCGATCGCTCTCGAGCGCGCGCGCGATCACGTCGGCGAGCGCGGGATCGACGCGAGGATCGACGGCGTCCGCCCGCGGCGCGCGCTCGGTGAGGATCTTCACGACCAGCAGCGTGAACGTCGTCGCTTCGAAGGGCCTGCGACCGGTGACCAGCTCGAAGAGCACTGCCCCCATGGACCAGAGGTCCGAGCGAGCGTCGACCGCGACGTCGCCTCGGGCTTGCTCGGGGGACATGTAGTAGGGCGTTCCGAGGGCGGTGCCGGTCTTGGTCTTGTGCAAAGGAACGCCGGGCTCGAGGTCGAGCACCTTCGCCACACCAAAGTCGATGAGCTTGGGCGTGACCTCGCCGTCCTGCGCGCGAGAGAGAAAGATGTTTTCGGGCTTGAGATCGCGGTGAATGATCCCTGCGGCGTGCGCCGCTTCGAGCGCCGACAGAATGGGCCCGAGCACAGAGACGGCCTCGCCGAGCGAGAGCGCGCCGCCTCGATCGATCCTCGCGCGAAGGTCCTGGCCCGACAGCAGCTCTTGCACGATGTACAGAGGGCCCGAGGGGCCGTCGCGGCCCATGTCGAGGACGTCGATGATGTTCTTGTGGCGCACTTGCGCCGCGGCGCGAGCCTCTTGGAGAAACCGCGCGACGACGTCCTCGCGCTGCGCGAACTCAGGAAGCAGCAGCTTGATCGCGACCCTGCGGCGGGTCCACGTGTTCTCCGCTTCGAAGACCGTGCCCATCCCGCCCGCGCCGAGCACCCTGCACAAGCGGTACTTTCCTGCGATCAGCGTGTCGATCCGAGGATCAGGCTGCGCGGGGGTGCTCGAGTCGGTCATAGCGGCTCGTGGTCGAAGCGAATGGTGAAGTTCAAGGTGCCGGAAGATCGACCCGAGACAGCGATGATCTGCTGCTGTGGGGCATCTGTGGAATTGACGATGCGGAGCGGCGGCGAACTACGACCGCTGATTGGCAACGGAAATCCAGGGCACGTCGACGAATCACATGCGACGTGGAGCATCGACCCGTGAGACGAATCGCCAAGCTGCGCGTAGTACAAGCCACTGCTCCGCGGCGGGACGATCGCTCGAAAAAACACTGATGGATTGACGGTACCAACCGCAGAGCGATTCACTCCGCATGTCGGCGGACCGCCTCCGGCGCTGCTGGTGTCGAGCGGCACGTTTCGCTCGAGCAACCTCGCGTTTGCGCACTGCGCGTTCGAAGCAACGGGCAACGATGTCGTCGCCAACGAATAGCGAAACGGGGTTCCGTCGTCCGACGCCACGATGAAGATCCGATCCCGCGCAACCGAGTCAAAATTCGGGAAGTCTAACGAAACACCAGTCGTCCCCGAGGTGAGTCGGTCCGACCGACCACAGGCTTCCGTGCAATTTGCACCAAAGGCTAGACGGAGCGGCTGACTGACCGGCGCTTGAACGGTCACTCGCCGCACTTGATTCGGGGGCACCGTGACTCGGTAATAGAGCCGGTAGAACCCCAGATTGCATAGTGACGTGGGCTCGTTGCCGTCGGCCGTGTCACCCATCTCCGTGACTCCAAGTGTCAACCGCCGGGCACCGTCGCAGACCGCGTTGTCCGCATACGGAAGATCTCGCGCAGAGATGACAAAGGACCCCGAGGCCCCAGCACGGGTCGTCACGCTTACGGGTCGACGCTGCACGACTCCGGTGTTGTTGGCGAGCACGACCGTCGCAGGGTTGCTCCGGTCGGTCGAAGCGACATTCGTACAGCTCTCCGAAATCGTTTCGCACGACGGATGCGCGTGCAGCGCGACGTCCTGGTCCCCGCGCCGCTCGATGAGCACCGCGCTCCTTCTCTGCGGACGGATCTCGACGATGTAGACCGCGGTGCCGCCGGTAAAGAATGGCTCACAGCTCGACGGAACCGTCATCGCGATCCGGCCAGGCTCCTCCCTTTCGGTCAAGGATGGCGCGGCCCGACACGCCGCGACGCGATCTTCTGTGTACTGGCAGACACCAGCGACACAAGCGCGAAACCATGGAACTTCGCCCGGACATCGTCGCTCGCAGCGACCACAATGGTCGGGGTCGCTCTGGAGATCTACGCAGGTGTCCCCGCAGCGCGTGAGCTGCTCCATCCCGCGCGCGCAGCGGTCAGCGGTCACGTCGATCGTGCGCGCTGGGATGCCGGCTTCGCAGCCTCGCGCGGTGCAGTTTTCCGTGCGCAATGGACACAACGGAAAGGCCGCGTCGCATCGGCCCGAGAGCGCGACGCGGATCATCTGCGTTCGCTCGGGGAGAAACCGCGCGACGTACAAGTTGCGCAGCGTGCGACCGGACGCCGCGACGACCGCGTCGACCTCGATGACCACCGCGCGCGGGTCCGACGGGTCGCGGGGCACGAGCGTGAGCATTCCCGGCAGCGTGAAGTCGGGACCGATCGTGAACTCCCTGGTGAAAAACGGGCTCGCGTCGCCGCGTCGCGCGACGACGCGCACGCTCGTCAACGGGATGTCCGACTCGATTCGCAACACCAGCGCCGTCGGCAACAGCGGCGCGCAGCCGCTCACCATCACGGACTGCGCGACGAGGAGCACGAGCGCAGCTCTGTGGATGGGTCGCACGCTAGGGCTCCCTCACGATACCCCAGCTCGTCGCTGGCGGGCTCGCGGTGCCGCGCACAGCGAAGGGAATCCCGATCGACAGCGCAGTGACTCCCAGGACACCGCCGATGATTCCCAGCACTGGAGCCAGCGGTACGCTGCGACGCTCGGGCGGAAGCGCGATCAGCGTCACCGGAATTTGAATCGGCGCTCTTCCATCGCTGCGAATCGTGCGGCTCACCGTGCGGTACCCCCGCGCGCGGACCTCGACGTTGTGCTCTCCGGCCAGCACGCTCGTCTCGACGTAGCCCGCTCCCTGCACGATGCTGTCGACGAACACCGTCGCGTCGGGCACCGAGGGAAAGACCACCAACCGCGCTCGTTCGACCGCGGGCGCGAGCGACACGCGCACCGAGAGCGACGCTCCTGGATCGACCCTCAATTCGCGGTGCTCTGGCCGACGACCGTCGCGCGTCACGTCCACCACGTGCGCGCCAGGATCCACGGAGACTCCCTCGGGGCGCACTTCGACGCGCTGCCCGTCCACGCGCACGATCGAGTCCGCAGGTTCGACCGTGAGCAGCAGCGTCCCCAGCGAGCTGCGAAGGCGAGCCACCTCCGCGCGAACGGCGACCAGCTCGCTGTCTGCCGCGGTCTGCGCGGCGTCGGTCAGGTACCGCTCGAACGCGGTGATCGCGGCCCTCGAGCGACCGAGCCCGCGATACGCGAGCGCGAGGTTGTACTGCACGACGGGGACCGCTCGACCCGCGTACGAGGCCTCGAGCTCGTTGACGGCGTCCGCGTAGCGCCCGCCCTGAAGCGCCTGCATTCCTCGGGCAAACGCCTCGCGCGGAGCGTCGCTGATGGGCGCACTTGCGTCAGAGACCGCGCTGGTCGTCACGGTCTGCGCGTCTCGAGCGACCCCCGCGTCCGAGCTCTGCGCGAGGGCCGCCGTCGTCTGAAGCAACCAGGCCGACCCGAGAGCAACGAAGGCTGCGCGACGACCCATCTCGAGCCACAGTACGCCGCGAACAGACGCTGCATCAAGGAAGCGTCGGCCAATCGCGAGGCAGAGCGCGGCCATTTCCACGAGGCCCGAAGCCGCGATATGGAGTCGTATGCGACGCGACCGCTCGATGGTGGGATTGCTGTGGCTTGTTTCGCTGCTCGCTGCGGCTTGCGGAGAGCAGCGTCCACCCGATCCCGGCGACTCTTCGACGCAAAGCGACGGGCAATCAATGGACTCGTCTCGCGACGTGTCGCTCGCGGACGGCGGGACCTGCGAGGACCGAGACAACGACGGGCACCCGTCGGCGTCGTGCGGAGGAGATGACTGCGACGACACGAACCCGCGCGTCAACCCGAGCGCCCGAGAGGTCTGCGATTCATTGGGAACGGACGAGGACTGCAACCCCTGCACGGTGGCGCAGCAGACACCAACGAGCCGCGGCGGCGACGGCGACGAGGACGAAGACGGGTTTCCTTCGAACCAGTGCTTCAATCGACTCGCGATGGGGGCGCCTGGCCCGATGTGCTCCGGCCCTGGAGACGCTGGCGTCTCCCGTGTTCGAGTGACCGATCGCGAAGCGCGCGGAACCGATTGCGGAGACTCTCCCTCGAACGGCGGGACGCGCTTTCCGGGGGCGACCGAGCAGTGCAACAACCTCGACGACAACTGCGACGGGGTCACGGACGAAGGGGTCTCGGTCCAGTGCTACACCGACGTCGACGCCGACGGCTTCGCGCCCGCGGGTTCCGTGCTAGCGCGCGCATGTCGAAGCGCCGACCCGACGCGCGTGATGCTCTTCGGCGGCTGCCCCGCAGGAACGACCAATCGCGCGCCGGTCGCGGGCGCGATCGACTGCGAGGACGGCGCCGGAGGCAACAGCGCCTATCCGGGCGGGCTCGAGCAGTGCGACGGCCTGGACAACGACTGCAACGGCGTGCTCGACGATGTTCCTTCGGGATCGCTCGTGAGCTGCGCGTTGCCCGGCGCGCGGGGCGTGTGCGCGCGGGGCCGCACTGTGTGTATGTCTGGTCGCGTGACGTGCGCGCCGGTGGTCATGCCGGGCCAACGCGAGGAGATGTGCAACGGCGAGGACGACGACTGCGACGGCGCGACGGACGAGCCGCTGTGCGTCGACTCGACCGTCGACGCGTCGGGCGCGCAGAGCCCGCCGACCGGCCGCGGAGTGTGCCGCTCGGGCGCGTGCGAGGTCCACTGGTGCGTCGCGGGTCGCGCCGACTGCGATGGCGATCGCGTCACGGGCTGCGAGGCGAACACGGATTCGGACCCCTTGAATTGTGGTGCGTGCGGCGTGCGCTGCGCCAGCGGTCGCTGCGCCCGAGGCATCTGCGCCCCGCACGACGCGAGCGCGATCCGCGGCGTGGCGGTCGGCTCGGGCGTCGCGTGCCTGTGGCAGAGCGCCGGACCGCCGTTGTGTTGGGGGCAGGGCGGCAACGGCGCGCTCGGCGATGGATCGGGGGATCGACGACAGGCTCCTCGCCCCGTCATCGGGGTCAGCGAAGAGGTTCGATCGCTCGCGCTCTCGGGTCACGGTTGCGTCGCGCTCTCGACGGGCGCGGTCCGCTGCTGGGGCACGAACTTCAATGGACAGCTCGGCGACGGAACGACGATCCTTCGCCGCACGCCCGTCGCGGTCGCAGGGATCACCGACGCCGCGAGCGTCGGTGCTGGATTGAACTTCTCGTGCGCCGTCCGCGGCACTGGCGGCGCGCTGTGTTGGGGAGCGAACAACACACGACAGCTCGGCGACGGCAGCGCGACCGGCCGACTGTCACCACAACCGGTCATGGGACTCTCGGACGCCGTCGAGGTCGTAGGCGGAACCGAGTTCGCCTGCGCGCGTCGGCGCGACGGCTCGGTGTGGTGCTGGGGCAACAACGACGCAGGGCAGCTCGGTCGCGGCGCGATGAGTCCTGCCGCGGATCCCGCTCCGGTCGTCGGGCTTTCGGGCGCGACGGCGCTCGCGCTCGGCGATCGGCACGCGTGCGCGCGCACGATGGACGGCCGCGTGTTCTGCTGGGGGGACAACAGCCGAGGCCAGCTCGGGTTGGGAACCACGGTCAACGCCGCGAGCCCCGCTCCAGTGCCAGGGATTTCGGACGCGACAGACGTCGCAGCGGGCTCGCGCAGCGCGTGTGTCGTTCGGAGCGCGGGCGTCTCGTGCTGGGGTGACAACCAGTTCGGGCACCTCGGAGACGGAACGCGCGTGACGCGAGGCACTCCTGGCGCCGTGGTGGGACTCTCGAGCGCCGTCGAAGTGTCCGGAGGACCGAGCGGCTATTGTGCGCGTCGCGCGAACGGGACCATCGCGTGTTGGGGCCTGCAAGGCGGGCTCCCGCCGGGGCGCGAGCCGGTCTCGTACCTCACTGCGACGGACGTCCCGGTGACGAAGCAGTGGGTCGAGCTGAGCGCGCTGCGAGACGCGTTTTGCGCGCGCAGCGCCGACGGGGCCGTCGCGTGCTGGGGCGCCAACGAGAGCGGGCAGCTCGGGGGCGGAGCGAGCTCTCCCAGCGGCGCTCCCACGTTCGTGCGTGGGCTCTCGGACGCGCGGAGAATCAGCGTTGGCGCGCAGCACGCTTGTGCGGTTCGCGCGGATCGCTCGGTGCAATGTTGGGGAGCGAACGTCGGCGGCCAGCTCGGCGACGGGACCACGACGGCGCGGCTGGCTCCGACGACGGTCGTGGGCCTCACGGACGCGATCGAAGTCGGCGCGGGCGCAGACGGCACGTGCGCGACGCGAGCGGACGGTTCGCTGTTCTGCTGGGGATCGAACAGCGACGGACAGCTCGGCGACGGGACGACGACTGGGCGAGTCGTTCCGACGCGCGTCGCGAGCCTGTCGTTTGTCTCGTCTCTCTCGGTGGCGAGCCAGCACACGTGCGCGACGGACGCGTTTGCCCGCGCGCACTGTTGGGGAGAGAATTTCAGCGCTCGCCTCGGGGACGGCACGCTCGACACGCGCTCGACGCCTACGCGGGTGCTGGGATCGTCGAGCTTCACGACCATTCGCGCCGCTGTGTCAGTGACCTGCGCGACCAGCCTCGACGACTCGCTCTACTGCTGGGGCGCAAACGCATTCGGGCAGCTCGGCAACGGCATCAGCGGCATCGGGACGCCGTCGGCGACCTCCCCAGCCCTGGTGCCTGGGATCAGTCGCATCGAAGCGTTCGACGTTGGAAGCTATGGCGTCTACAGCGTCACCTCGAGCGAACCCTACAGCTGGGGTCGCAACGCGACCTTCGAGCTGGGGCAGCCCATGCTGATGGCCGCGGCCTCGGCGACGCCGACGCGTCTGGTGCTCCCGTCGCCGACGCGTCACATCGAGGGTTCTGACCGCGCGGCGTGCGCGATCGAGGGCGACTCGACCATCCGTTGCTGGGGCGACAACGGACTCTTGCAGCTCGGGTCAGCCGGCGCGAGCAGCGCCACGGCGCGAGTCGTGACGGGGCTGTAAAGGCGGAGCGATGGGGGGACCTTCGATGGGTGCATCTACGTTCATACGACGACGGCCGGGGCGCGGCAGCTAAGCTCTCATCATTCATCACCTGCGTCGAAGGCGCAGCGTTTTCAGTGGCGAAGCAGCGGACCCAATGAAAAGAGGGGTGGCTCGCACGGGGTCAACAAGCGCCGTTCGAAGACTCCCGGCGAAAGGTGTGCTCCGCACGACCACCGTCAGCGAGCGGCGGGCAGCGAGCGGCGGGCAGCGAGCGGCAGGCCTACTTGAAAAGAGGTGTGACTCGCACGGGGTTAACACACCCCGTGCTGGGCGCCGCTCGAAGACTCCCGGCGAAAGGTGCGCTTCGCGCGACCACCGTCAGAGAGCGCAGCGACGGGCAATGGGCAGCGGGCAATGGGCAACGGGCAACGGGCGACGGGCAACGGGCAACGGGCAACGGGCAGCGGGCAGCGGGCTCACTTGAAAAGAGGGGTGTCTCGCACGGGGTTT
>LNEO01000456.1 GCA_001465015.1 Deltaproteobacteria bacterium Ga0077539
GAAATCGCGCGGTGATCGAAGCGAGACGCAGCGTCGCGGGCGCTCTCCTCACGGGCAGTGATGCACGATGAGGCGACCGGGACTCGATGGAGACGTCGGGCGGTGCTCTGCACCAGTGTCGAGGACACTTCCTGTGCGTCGGATCGAAAGATCCGAGGCGGTCGAGCGCGCGAGGCCGATGTGCCGCTGCCGTGTAACCCGCGGCGGAATGGCGAAGGCGATCGCGGGCGAAAAAGCGCTGAGAGGTTCTGCCCACACCGCGCTCACAAGGCGCGGCGTGCGACGGCGGAGCAGCGAAAAGAGCGTTCGACGAGAGTTCGAAGGATCCGAGTGCGGCAGTCGCGAGGCGCAGCACCGGGCGATGGACACCCTCAGACACACCGGCGACGGTGCTGCGAGAGAGCGGTCACGGAAGAATCCTCCCCTTCGAGGTCGTTTGCAGTCGAACGTCGCAGCGAGAGCGATCTCTCTGCGCGCAACGCTCCGAGAATACCGCGGCAGACCCGCGCGAGGCTGGTGACAGCACCCGCGCGACGCGAGCAGACGAAGCGCGCCGAGAGGCACGCACACACTCGCGAACGACTACACCCGACGAGAGCTCCGTAAGGACCGCTCGCCGGGTGTTCGTGTTTCTCCCCACGGGCGACGCTCGTGGTCCCTCGTCGCCGAGCATACCCCCCGTTTTTTCGACGGGAACAAAAGTAAACTACACTGTGCAGTTTACTTTGGGGGACGTTCTGCTAACGCTCGTCATTGACGCGAGTACGGTATGGCAGAGCGCAAGAAGACGGACGGGATCGCGCGCGAGGGCGCCACGCTCACCGAGCGAAAGCGCGAGGACATTCTTCGCGCGGCGGCGGAGGCGTTTCGTCACGACGGGGTCCGCGGCGCCAGCACCGACGCCATCGCCGAGCGGGCAGGCGTCTCCAAGCGCACGCTCTACAATCACTTCGCGTCGAAGGACGCGCTGTTCGACGCGGTGATCGAGCGGTACTGGCGACGCTTCGCGGGCAAGCTCGACGACGCGATCGACCCAGAGCTCGCGCTCGAAGAGAGAATCGTCGCGCTGTGCGTCTCGAGGCTCGAGGTGCTGCTCGACCCCGAGCTCATCGGTTTTTTTCGCGCGGTGCTCGGTGAGTCCATGCGCTCGCCCGAGCTCGTTCGCGCGTTCGGACACGAGGTCGACGCGCTCGAGATGCTCGGTCTCGAGAGCTTCGTGCGCGAAGAGAAATCCCGCGGCCGTATCACCTTCGATCGCGCCGACGGCGCCAGCGTCGCCGCCTCGCAGCTGTGGAACCTCTGCATCAACCCCCTCTTCTGGTCGAGCGCGCTCTTGCTCAGGGCCAAGGCCAACAAGAGCGAGCGCGAGCGCGCCGTGCGCGAGGGCGCAAAGACCTTTCTCGCGCGCTACGCGGCCGCGAGCACAAAGACAGGCAAGGAGTGAATCATGATCGCGTCGACTGACACTGTTCGTGAGGCGCCGCACGCGCTCGAGCTTCCGTGGTTCGGCAGCGTCCCCGCGATGATGGCCCTCGGCCCGCTCGAGTACTACCGCCGCGCGTGGAAGAAGCACGGCGACGTGTTTCGCGTGACCCTCGGTCCGCGCAACGGCGTCATCGCCATCCACCCCGACGCGATCGAGCGAGTCCTCGGCTCCAACCGCGAAAACTACGTCAAAGGCGCGACGTACGACGGCATTCGTCTGCTCACGGGCGAGGGGCTCCTCACGCTCGACGGCGAGCCGTGGCGCGCGCGAAGGCGCCTGGAGAACCCCGCGTTTCATCGCGACAGCATCCGGCGGTTCGTCGATGTCATGGGTCGCATCTCCAGGCAGGCCATCGCGGCCTGGCGCTGGCGCATCCCCAACGGCGGCGTGATCGACATCCACCACGAGATGATGCGCGTGACGCTCGAGGTCGTCGCCGCGACGCTGTTCGGTCAGCGCCTCGGTGAAGACGCTGGCGAAGAGTCGGGCGGCGCGTTCGCCGAGGCGCTCGAGCTCGTGAGCGCGCGAGGCAACGCGATGGTGCAGCTGCCGCTGAGCGTTCCGACGCCGAGCAATCTTCGGATGCGAAGGGCCCTCTCGACGCTGGATCGACAGGTGTTTCGCACGATCGCCGAGGCGCGCCGCGAGCCGCCCGACAGCGACAAGATCCCCACGTTGCTCTCGATGCTGTTGGCCTCCCGCGATCACAACACGGGGCAGGGTCTCTCCGATCGCGACCTTCGCAACGAGGTGATCACGCTCTTTCTCGCCGGCCACGAGACCACGGCGCTGCTGATGACCTGGGGATTCGCGCTCCTCGCGCACAAGCCTCACATCATCCGCGCCATGCGCGAAGAGGTCGATCGCGTCCTCGGCGGAAGACTTCCGACCGCCGAGGATGTCCCGCAGCTCGTCTATGTGCGCCGCGTGATCGACGAGATCCTGCGCCTGCGCCCGCCCGCGTGGTGCACCGCGCGCGACGCCGTCGCCGCGGATTCGCTGCAGGGGTTCGCCGTGCAGCCCGGCGACATCGTGCTGCCCATCATGTACCTCGTGCACCGGCACCCCGACTTCTGGGACGACCCCGAGACGTTCGACCCCGATCGCTTCTCACCCGAGCGAAGCAAGGGCCGCCATCACTGGGCGTACATGCCCTTCTCGCTCGGCCCGAGAATCTGCATCGGAAACATCTTCTCGCTCACCGAAGGCGCGGTGCTCTTCGCGACGCTCCTTCAAGAGCTCGACTGGACCATGGACGCCCCCGAGGTCGCGATGGACGCCTCGATTACGCTTCGCCCCAAAGGGCCTGTCCCCGTTCGCGTTCGCTGGCGGACCACGAGCTGACCTCCGCGCGCGCGACGCATCGCTCTCCCACGCAACGTGGCGTCGGCGAAACACAGCGACGACCGCACGCGCCGCAGTTGTTCGCGTTGGAGTTGAGGTCCGCGCAGGCGCCGCCGCAGCAGGTCGGGATCGATCCGCCACAGCGGACGCCGCAGCCGCCGCAGTTGGTCGCCGTGTTGGTCGATGTGCACACACCGCTGCAGCACGTCTGGCCCGCGGCGCACCGGCGACCGCACGCGCCGCAGTTGCCCTCGTCCGTCTGCAAGTTGAAGCACCCCGAGGGACACGACGAGGTCCCCGCGGGGCAGCGGCACATCTCACCAGTGCATGTCTGGCCGGTCGCGCATCGGCGCCCGCACGCGCCGCAGTTGGCCTCGTCTCCCGAGACGTCGCGGCACACGCCCGAGCAGCACTCGGGGATGATCCCAGAGCAACGAACGCCGCAGCTTCCGCAGTTGGTCGTCGTGTTGACCGAGGTGCACACTCCCGCGCAGCACATCTGCCCCGCGGCGCACGCGCGACCGCACGCGCCGCAATTGGATTCGGTCGTCTGCAAGTTGAAGCACCCGCCAGGACACGACGAGGTCCCCGCGGGGCAGCGACACATCTCGCCCTGGCACGTCTGGCCTGTCGCGCACCGGCGTCCACACGCGCCGCAATTTGCCTCGTCTCCCGAGACATCGCGGCACGCGCCCGAGCAGCACTCGGGGATGATCCCCGAGCAGCGCACGCCGCAGCTTCCGCAGTTGGTCGTCGTGTTGACCGCGGTGCACACCCCGCTGCAGCACATCTGCCCCGCGGCGCACGCGCGGCCGCACGCACCACAATTCGAGTTGCTGCTCTGGAGGTTGACGCAGCCGCTCGGGCACGAGGTTCCCGAGAGGCAGCGACAGATCTCTCCCTGGCACGTCTGACCGATCGCGCACTGACGTCCGCACGCGCCGCAATTTGCCTCGTCTCCCGAGACGTCGCGGCACGCGCCCGAGCAGCACTCGGGGATGATCCCCGAGCAACGAACGCCGCAGCTTCCGCAGTTGGTCGTCGTGTTGACCGCGGTGCACACGCCGCTGCAGCACATCTGCCCGGCGGCGCAGGACCGGCCACAGGCACCACAATTCGAGTTGCTGCTCTGGACGTTGACGCACAGGCTCCCGCAGCGCGTGGTTCCTGCGGGACACACGCAGACGCCGCCCGTGCACGTGGCTCCTGCCGGGCACGCGGCGCCGCAGGAGCCGCAGTTGGCTTCATCGGTCGCGAGCGTCTTGCAGCCGGTCGAGCACTCGGTCTGTCCCGCAGGGCACTGGCACCGACCGCCGCTGCAAGAAGCCATGGGACCGCAGGACCGGCCGCAGGAGCCGCAAGCCGCTTCATCGGTCGCGAGGTCTCGGCACGCGCCGCCGCAGCACGCGGGGTTTGCGCCGCCGCAGCGATTGCCGCAGGCGCCGCAGTTGTTCACGTCCGACGAGAGGTTGGGGCAGCTGCCTCCGCACGGGTTGGGACACACGCACCGACCCGAGGAGCAACGGTTGCCCGACGGGCAGCGATTGCCACACGAACCGCAGTTCGCGCTGTCCGAACCCGTGTCGGCGCAGCGGCCATCGCAGAGCGACGCGCCCGCGGGACAGCGGCACACGCCAGCGGTGCACGTCTGTCCGCCCGAGCACGAGCGCCCGCAGGCACCGCAGTTGCGATCGTCGCTGTCGGGTCGAACGCAGAGGCCGCCACACTCGATCTCGCCCGCGGCGCAGCCACAGCGGCCGCAGTCTGCGGGACACGACGCGCAAGACTCGCCGATCTCGCAGCGCCCGTTGCCGCAAGTCGGAGGCGTCGGCGCGTCGAGCGGAACGCACTCCCCATCGCTGCCGCACGCCTGCCCCATCTCGAGGCATCGCTGCGCCTTCGTGCAGGTGAGTCCCGGAGGAAGCTCGGTGCATCCGGTGTCGGGCCGCGAGCAGCGCGTGTTGATCTTGCACACCTGGCAGCGCGTCTCGCCGGTGGTGAAGGGCAACAGCGCGCAGGGCTGAATGAAGCGAACGGCGGGCTCTCCGTTGGCGCCGGGCCCGAGGTCGACGACGAAGTACGCGATGTTCTCCGCGCGGCTGTTGCTCCGCGGACGTACGACAGAGAACGAGCCGAGATACCACCAGGGATCAACGGACGAACCTCCGCTGTCCGGGGCGCCGGTGTCCTCGCGTAGCGCGCCGTCGACCGAAGCATCGCTGCCGTCGTCGCTCGCGTCGAACGGCGTTGCAGCGTCCGCGATCGAGCCCGCGTCGATCGCGCTCGAGTCGGTCTCGCCTGCGTCGCTCGCGTCACCCGCGTCGTCGCTCGCGTCGTTGGCCGAGACATCCGGCGCGAGCACAACATCAGGAACCGGCGCGCCGTCAGGAAAGAACAACCCTCCATCGGGGCCGAACTCGAGGCAGCTCGCCAGGGGGCTCGATCCTCCGCGACAACGTCTGGCTCGGGCGTTGGAGGGCTCGCAGGCCCAGCGCACCGACTGCGCTCCCGCCCGGACTCGGCCGCTCACGAGGACGCCCACCGAGAGGCTGCGCTCTCTCAGCGGCGCGTCGGTCTCGACCTCGACTTCGATCACCGTCGCGGGCGCCACACACGCCGCGGTCCACAGCGCGACGAGTGCCCAGAGGATGCCTCGGTTGCTGACCATGCCCCGATCTTCTCAGAGCGCGCGGCAGACGACACGAGCATCGCGCAATTCGCTCGGGGATCGCGGCTTCATGCCCGCACATGCGCGCACGACGGATCTCGACTCGGACGCCGCGAATCCGAGAATTGGTCCAACTGCCGCGATCGAGTTCCGCCTGGCGGTTACCTCGTACAATTCGGGTAACGATGAGGGCTCGTCTCAGGCCGGTGTGCCGATCGGGTCTGCGCACGATCTGCCATCACACCTCACGTGCCGAGCGTGCGCTGCTCGTGGCCGCTGCCCGGTTCAGAGCAGCTGCACCAGGTACGGAGGCGTCATCCAGTCCATCATCGAGAGCGATCGTGCGAACCACTGCGTCGGATCGCGATGACCGCCGAGGATCCGGCCCTCGGTACTGAACGTCTCGAACGGTGGACTCAGAAGCGGGAAGTGCAGCGAGACGGGGAGGTCGTCCGCTCCGTCGCCGTCCATGTCCCCCGGCGAACCGAACTCCGTGCGCCACCAGGGGTTGCGGACACAGTCGTTGATCGTCATTTCGGATAAGGTAATTGTGGTCGTGTGTCGCAAGTCACGAGTAGGTGTGCCCAACGCCGTGAGGGTAGGGTTGCGGAACGCGAGAACGGAGACAGGCTCTGCGACGGAAGGCAGTCGATTGAAGATGAGATCGTGCGTCCCATCGCCGTCGAGATCCGTCGCACGCGCGACGGCGACCATCGCCGAGGGAAGGGTGAGGTCCTCCATCGTGATCCGATGCGCGCCGGCGGGATCGCATCGAACGCGCGCGATGATGGCCCGCGGTTGGTGCACGCGCGCGCGGATGAGCGCCTCGGGCTGCCCGTCACCGTCGACGTCGCCGATGTCTTGCAGCGTGGGGCCCACCATCGAGATCGGCAACGCATCGGCGAGCAGTCGAATCGTCGTGCCCGTGAATTCGTACGCCACGAGGCGATACGGCGTGCCCAATGGGCTGCCGGTTTGCATCAAGACGACGCGCGACCGTCGGCCGCTGCTCGTCGGACACCACGACGACCCGACCATCTGACGCAGAAAAGAACCGGTGACCGTGGTGGTCGCGACGAGCTCTTCTCGCGCGTTGCCCAGAAACAATCGCAGCCAGGTCGTCGGCATCGTTCCTGGCGCGAAGGTGAGCGACGCGAAGTCGCTGAAGCCGTCGCCGTTGATGTCGCCGAGGTTGGTGACGGCGCGTCGCGCATCTCGAAGCTCCGTGATTTCGGCTGGAACAAACCACTCGTTCCACGGATCGACCGACCAGGACGAGCGCGACCACCGCGTCGTCGTCCGGCTCGGCCCGCCGAAGGCGATGCGGATCGTCTGGTAGTTCACCGACGATAGGACGTCCGAATACCCGTCGGCGTTGAAGTCACCGATGGGCTGAACGTGCTCGTTGCCGTGGCCGTCCTCGAGCGGCGACGTCAGGAGCGCGAGATACCGCGCGTCCGCAGCGAGGTCCGGTCCGCCGAAGTGCACGCGTGTCTTGTCCCCACCGTACACGCCAGTCGACAAGAGATCGGCGTACCCGTCGCCGTCGAGGTCGAAGAACGGCGTGTCGTACCCGCGGGTTGGTCGACGGGTGAGTCGAAACGGAATCGGCGTCGCCGCCCGCTCGGTGCCGTCGCGCATGATTCCTGTCACGCGCCAGTGGTGGATCACGTTCGGCGCGATGGGGATCGGAGCGCGCGACGACGCGTCCGTGGTGAACCACGAGCCGCGCCCGAACGTGCACCGTCGATCGGTGCAGATGCGATGCTCGTAGCGCACGAAGTCCGGGCGCGTCGCGATGACGAACGTGGGCTCGACGCTGTTGTACGTCCACGTCGACAGCGGCTCGATCGGGCGGGGCGGCTCGGGGAGGCACCGCCCCGACACGAGCTCGTACGTCGGATTGCAACGAAGCGCGCACGCGCCCATCGTGCACGACGCGCTGCCGTTGGGATCCGTGGGGCAACGGGTGCAAGCGCTTCCGCACGCTTCGGCGGTTCCCGTGGTGGC
>LNEO01000457.1 GCA_001465015.1 Deltaproteobacteria bacterium Ga0077539
CGGCGCGGATCGAAGCGACGCTTCCCGCGTTGGTTCCGACAGCAGACCTCGGGAGCGTCTCGCTCGGCGGTCAGGCAGCGCTCGGCGTCGGCGTCGCCAGGGCGTGGTGGTCGTTGCGGCTCGACGCGTGGTTTTCGCTCCCCGCTCGCGTCGCGCGCAGCACGCCGTTCGACCTGTGGAACATCGGCTTCACTGCGACCGGTTGCGGACATCCCCTCGCGTCCATCGCGCTGTGCGCGGCCACCGCCACCAGCATCACAGGAGCTTCCAGCGCAGACGCAAACGTTCAGCTCGTCGCCGCAGCGATCGCTCCCGGTTGGGCGCTCGGAGGTCGCGTCGCGTGGGAGCCTCGCCTCGGTCGATCGCGCGTCTCGCTGCTCGTCGCGCTCGAGGCGCTCGGCTGGATCGCGACCCCTGCGCTGCGGCTCGACGCGCAGGCTCAGTGGTCGCGACAACGGCTGACCGCGGCGTTGTCCGCGGGCGTGGCCGTCGATTTGTGAACTTTTTCTTGGGACTCGGGGGAGCGCCGGCACAACTACCAACATCCGCCGCGCGCCAGCGCGACGCTCGGCCGTGTCCAGCCCCTCGTAGTTCGCTGATATGTTCCGCGCTCAACTCGCGGCGCTTCTCTCGAGCCCGCGTCGGTCTCGCTCCTCGTGCAACCCTCATCGCCTTCGATTCACGGCGCCACAACCGAGGCGTTCGAGTTGCCCTCGAGCGAAGCGGCGCCGTGCGCCGACGAGCCGCGCGAGCGATTCACCGCTCTCTACCACAAACACTTTGATTACGTGTGGAACACAGCGCGCCGCCTCGGCGTCCCCCCGCAACACCTCGCCGACGTCACCCACGACGTCTTCGTCACCGTGTTTCGCAAGCTCGACGAGTACGACCCGTCGCGCCCGGCAAAGCCCTGGCTCCTCGCGATCACCTTTCGCGTGACGCGCAACCACCAACGACTCGCGGGCTACCGCAACGAGCTGCTCACAAAGGACGGAGAGAGCACAGTGGACAGCGTGGATCCACAGCCCACCGCAGACGAACGACTCGGCGCCGCGCAAGAGCGCGCCCTCGTCCGAGACGCGCTCGACGCGCTCGACGACGATCGACGCGCGGTGCTCGTCCTGCACGACATCGAAGAGCGTCCCGCCGCTGAAATTGCAGTCATGTGCGAGATCCCCGTCAAGACCGTGTACTCGCGGCTACACTCTGCGAGAGAGCTCTTCACCGCCGCGGTCCGGCGCATTCGGCTCCGTCGAGGGACCCCATGAGCGATCACTCCCCCGAGCGCGACGAGCTGCCCGAAGACATTCGCGCGCTGCTGCGCGGCGAACAGCAAGAGCTCGCGCCGCCGACCGACGCCCGCGACGCAGTGCTCGATCGCGTGTTCGCGTCCGTCGGCCTCGCGCCTGCGCCGCACACGACACCGCCGCCTCCGACGGTGGGAGCCGCCACCGCCGCGGCCGCGTCGAGTTCTTTGATTTCGTGGGTCGCTGGAGCGCTCGTCGCCGCTGTGGTCCTCGGCGGCGGCGGCGCTACGCTCTACCAATCGAGGCGAGCGGACACACGCACCCCACAGACCGCCTCCCGACACGCTGAGGCACCTGCGCCTGCGCGGCGCGCGGCCACAGTCCGACACCCCGCGCCTGCGACGATCAGCGCGACGGCGAGCGACGCTCCTGTGACCACCCCTGTCACCATCGCGAGCGCAGACCCATCGGCCCCGCGACGACGACCAGCGGCATCGCAAGCGGTCGAGTCACCGGAAGACCTCGCAGAAGAACAGCGCTTGCTCAGCGTCGCACAGCGCGCGCTCACCCAGCGAGACACGAGCGCGGCGCTCGCCGCGGTGCGCGCGCACAGCCAGCGCTTCGCGCGAGGCACGCTCGCAGAAGAGCGCGACGCCCTCGAGATTCGCGCGCTCTTGTTGGCCGAGCGCGAGAGCGAAGCGCGTGCGCTGGCTCAGCGATTTCGAAGGCGATACCCAGACAGCGTGTTTATCGCCACGATCGAAGAGCGCCTGGGACAGCCATGAGGCGCGCGATCGTCGCGCTCGTCGCGTCCATCGGCGCCGCAGTCGGGTGCGAGGTTCCGATCGAGTTTCGCTCGCGCGCAGACAGCTCGATGTCGTCGGACATCAGCGCGGACACGATCGGCGACAGGCCCGATCCCGAAGACACAATCGATCGCGACAGCGTGGCCGACGTCGCGATCGATCGAACCGTGATCGACGCCCCCGACGACACACGCGCGCAAGACGTCGTGCCCGATCGCGCGAGCCCGTGCTCGGTCGACTCGGACTGCGCCGCGGGGCGGCGCTGCACCGCCGGAATGTGCACCACCAGCGGCGGATGCCCCGCGGGAACGACCGCCTGCGCCGGCGCGTGCGTGAACCTCGCGAGCGACGCGCGCAACTGCGGAGCGTGCGGCAACGTGTGCGCCGCGGGACAAGCGTGCATCATGGGCGCGTGCAACTGAGCATCCCCCACACCGAGCTGCGTCGCGCCCTCGCCCGGACGATCGCTCCGCGCGCAGCTCGTGACCTACGTGCGCTCGCGCGCCCCGCGCTCACTTGCGAGCGAGCCACTTCCGGCGTCGCCCCTCCCGACACGCTCTCCTACGCGAACGACAGTCGAACGATTCGCGCTCGCGTGCGCTCGACGCCGGTTGGCCCCCACGGGTTGCGACGAGCCTGCAGCCGCGCGAGCCGCGCTCCGCTCGCGGCGACCACCACAGAGACCGCTGCGGCCGCGCCGCCGAGCAGCCGCGCATCGAGCGCGTCCGCGTCGAGCACACGCGCCACCAACGTGGCGTCCGCGAGCGCCGCGGTCGAGAGGGGCGTGTTTGGATCGCGCAACAGACGGTCGAGGCTGCGAAGGTCGATCATCCGCGCATCGACTCCCACCGTGAGCAACAGTCGCTCGTCGAGCGCGTCGATCGACGGGCGGTTCGACAAGGGACGGCCCACGTCGAGCGACACGCGACCAGCGAAGTCCAAGCCGCCGCGACGATAGACGCCGAGCGAATAGTCCAGCGGTCGCCGCGAGCGATACGCAACGCCCCCCACAGCCACCGCGGCCGGCTCGGGCCCAGGCCTCGACTCGACCGTGATCAGCCACTCGCTCGAACGCACGGCGCTGAGCGGGCTCCATCCGCGCTCGTCGAGCCTACGGCGCGCCGAGTCGAGCGCGCGGGGTTGCCGCGGGTCGCTCACGTCCAGCAGCGCTGCCCCGTTGCTGAAGAGCACGCTCAGCACGTCGCCCTCGAGCGCGAGCGCCTGCACCGTTCCGAGCGTGCGACGCTCGGCGCCGTCGAACCACGGTCGCCGCGCGGTCGACAGATCCCACCCTCCCCACTGCGCGACGCCAGCGCAGGCGGCGAACAGCACGTCTTGAGTGAGCGCGAGCGACGTGATGCGCGAGGTCGCGCGAGACTTTCCCCCGATGTGCGGCGGTAGCTCCAGCGGCTCGTCGAGCGTCGGGTCGCCGACGAACAACCCTCGCCACAAGAGCACGCGCCGCTCACGCGCCCACACGAGAACGTCCGAGGACGGATCGGCGACGCAAGGAGCCCGGCGATCGACGCCGACGTGCCCGCACGAAACGAGCTCTTCGCCGCGCTCGACAAACAGCGTCGCCACGTCATCGTCTGCAAGCGCAAACCCACGAGGAGCGCGCGTCGAACGAACGATCGCCTCGTTGCTCGTCATCCAGTTCACTGCGACTCGAAGCGTAGCAAACACGACCCGTGGTCGCTGGTGCGCCCCGCGGCTCGGTGCTTCAATCACCGGCGGCATCGATGGGAGACCGATACGAAGTGCACGTCACCATCGCGTCGAGCGCCGAGGCGATCGACGGTGACTTCGCGCGAGCGAAGGCGCTCGGCGCGCGATGCGACGCGCGTTGGTTGCACATCGTCCTCGACGCAGGCGCGCACCGCTCGCAGCCGATGTTGACAGCGCGCGCCGGTCCCACGCTGCGCGAGGCCCATCAACGAGCGCGCCGACTCGCGACGGCCCTCGCGAGCGAGGGGCTCGAAGTCGTGCGCGTAAAGATCGAAGGCGACCTCGCCTGCGACGAGCTCGCGAAGGACGACGACGGACGCGCGTCGAGCGCCGCAGGGCGCTATTTCGAGCACCACACGAAGGTGCGGCTCCGAGATCCGCGCGAGCGCAGCGCGGCCGAGGCGATCGCGAAGCGCCATGATGCTCGCGCTTCGCGCAACGCGTTTGCGCGCGACCGCGACGGCGAAGAGCGGTTCTTTACGCTGCGGCAGCGCGACGTGCTCAGCGCGGTCGCCGTCGAGCGCGCGAGGCAGTTCGACGAGGCTCTGAGCGACGCGGGCCTCGTCGTCCTCACGCGCCAGAGCGAGTACGTCGTGTTCGACAGCCGGATCGAGCTCGATCGCGGCTGGTCGCTCGCGAAGGGCGACGCGGCCACCACCGTGACCCACAGAAGCGAGACGCCATGATTCCAGAGAGAGTTCGCGACCTCAACCAACGCATTCGTGAGATTGCTTCGAACGAGGCCTCCGATCCCGAGCGTGTCGTTGGGCCAGACGACGCAGAGCAAGACAACTACCCCAAGACGTACGGTCCAGGCGATCGCGTGCGGGCGATCTTCGACCCGGCGACCAAGCACTACGTCAACGCGTTTGCGCCTCCCGAGCCCGCGGTCGAATCAGACCAAGAGCGCGCGCGAGCGCGGCGCGCCAACCGCGAGGCGCTGCAGTACGTGCTTCGCTGCGTGTGCAAGACGCGCTTTCGAACGCAGCTCGTGTTGCGCGGGAGCGCGACGCTCGCATCGTGGTTTGGCTCGCGCGCGAGAGAGCCCAAGGACCTCGACTTCGTCGTGCGCCCCGAAGCGCTCAGCATCGAGTCCGAAGAGGCCCGCGCGATCGAGGACGAGATCGTGCGCGCCGTCGCCGAGCAGCCGCGCGTGGGTGAGCTGCTGCTCATGCCCGACCGCGTCGAGCGGGACTACATCTGGACGTACGACAGGGTTCCGGGGCGAAGGCTGTCGATCCCTTGGAAGACGGCGGGCGTGCCCGCGGGCGTCGCGCGAATCGACCTCGTCTTCAACGAGCCGATCTTCACCGAGCCGATCGAAGACGCGTTGAGCATCACCGGCGCCGAGCCCGAACGGTGCATCGTGGCGACGCCCGATGAGTCGCTCGTGTGGAAGCTGCTCTGGCTCGTCACCGACTCGTATCCGCAGGGCAAGGACCTCTTCGACGCGGCGCTGTTGCGAGAGCGAGTCGCGGTGGACGAAGCGCTCGTCACCAAGGTGTTCACGAGCGCGCTCGAGGGCGAGGACGACGCCGAGCTCCCGTCGCAGCTCGATTGGCGCGCGCGCCTCGCGAGCAGCGAGCTCGTCGATTGGGACAATTTTGTCAGCGAATATCCAGACCGCGCCGAGGGGCTGACCGTCGCGCTCTTGCGCGAACGGATCATCGCGACGTCGACCCTCTGAGCGGCCGCTGGCGAGCCGCGTCCACCCATCCAAGACAGGCGCGCGGCGCGGCCCTGGATCGCGGCGCCCCGCGCGAAACACCGGCCCATGAATTCAAATGCAGTGATCTGCGAGGGGCGCGGGCAGCGGGCCAGCGCACGCTTCGCGCACGAGCTGCAGCGCGAAGAACGCCGCT
The DNA here is from genome assembly GCA_001465015.1 of Deltaproteobacteria bacterium Ga0077539. Classification (GTDB taxonomy): domain Bacteria; phylum Myxococcota_A; class Polyangia; order Polyangiales. The sequence continues at coordinate 5,644 of LNEO01000457.1, forward strand.
GAGCGCTGCACGCGCGTGCGATCTCCGTCGAAGCGCTTTTGATAGGTGCGCACGCCCTCCTCCGTGGCCACGGCGAAGAAGACGGTGCCGACGGGCTTTTGCTCGGAGCCTCCGCTCGGGCCGGCGATTCCGGTGACCGACACGGCGATGTCCGTCGAAGCGACGCGCCGCGCGCCCTTGGCCATCTGCTCGGCGCACTCGAGCGAGACCGCGCCGTGCGCCATGAGGGTCTCGGGGCTCACGCCGAGGACGCGCTCTTTGGCGGCGTTGGCGTAGGTCACCGCGTCGAGCAAGAAGTAGTCGCTCGAGCCCGAGACGCTCGTGAGCAGCGCGCCGATGAGCCCGCCCGTACACGATTCGGCCACGGCCAGCGTGCATCCACGGGCGCGCAGGGCCTTGCCCACGGCGCTCGCAAACGAGTCGTCGTCTTCGCCGAACACCGCGTCACCCAAGCGCGCGCGCGCTTCGAGCGCGATGCGATTGGCGCGCTCGCGGGCGGTCCCCACGTCTTTGGCGCGCACGCGGACCTTCACCTCGACCTCGGGAAACACGAGGCGATACCCGAGCACCAGGCCTTCGTGCTGCGCTTCGAGGCCCGCGAGCAGCTCGCCCACGGTGGCCTCTGGCAGACCGTAGGTGCGCAGCACGACCTGCGCGGTGTCCGCTGAGCCCATCGGTCCGATCCGCGGGACGATCAGGTTTTCGAAGATGGCCTTCATCTCCGAGGGAACGCCGGGCATGAAAAACACCTGCGCCTGCCCGAGCGAGAGGACGAAGCCGGGCGCCGTTCCCGCGGGGTTTCCGAGCACGGTGGCGCTGGAAGGAACGTCCGCCATCCGCTGCCTCGCGGGCGTCATCTCGCGCCCCAGCGCGGTCATCTTGCGCTCGATCGCCGCGAGCGTGGGCTCGTGCCGCACCATCGCGACGCCCGCCGCGTCCGCCGCGGACTGCGCCGTCAAATCGTCGGTCGTCGGGCCGAGCCCGCCCGTCACCAAGACGACCTTCGCGCGGTTGGAGACGCGCTCGATCGCCTGGCGAATCCGCGCCCGATCGTCGTCCACCGTGACGATCTCGAGCACCTCGAAGCCGAGCTCGCACAGCCTCGAAGCCAGGTAGTGACTGTTGGTGTCGAGCAGCTCACCCCGCGTAATTTCGGTCCCGATCGTGACGATCACTGCGCTCATCTGGGACGGACGAAGGTACCGCACAAACGCGATCCGGCGTAAAGGGCAACCGGGGACGGTCCTCAATAACTCAACTATTTGAGCGCGAGACCGGAGTCGATCGGAATCGATCGGGGACGGTCCTCAATAACTCAACTATTTCGGCGCGACTCGATCGGGGACGCGGAACGATCGCAGACCGCGCTAGAGGGGCTCGTGGGTCACCAGCGAAACTCTACGCTCTCGCCATTTTTCCCAGCCAAGCGAAAGTTGAGTTATTGAGGACCGTCCCTGCTCGAGTCGCGCGCTCAAATAGTTGAGTTATTGAGGACCGTCCCCGATCGACTCCGATCGACTCCGATCGACTCCGATCGACTCCGGTCTCGCGCTCAAATAATTGAGTTATTGAGGACCGTCCCCGTTCGATCCGTCCCCGTTCGATCCGTTCGCACCATGACCAGGCTCGTTGACGATCGCCCTGCTCGACGCTCGCTGCTCGCCGCGCTGGTTTGCGCGGTGCTCGCGGTGATCGTCGCGCGCTCGCGCGGAGGCGCGATCGTGCACGGTCCGGGGCCCGTCGCCCTCACGCTCGCGATCGCCGCGGTCGCCGCCCTCGTTCGCGCAGGGCTCTATCGCGCGAGCGAGCCCCGTCGCACCCTCGCCGACACGATCGCGGCCGCCGCTCGGGCGGCGAGCGCCTTGATTCTGTGTGCTCAATGGGCGTCCGAGGCTCGCGAGCTCTTCGGCGCCATCGTCGTGGCCATCGTGTGGAGCGACGCCGCCCGAGGCGCGAGCCGCGCGAGGCCGCTGGCTCCCCTGGCGATCGCCCTCGTGTGGGCGATCGGATGGAGCGCGGTGCGACCGACGGACGCCGTTCCGCGGGTGGCGGCGGTGGCGGCGATCGCGGCGTTTGGCGTCGAGCGCTTGTCCAAGCGCGCGCTGCTCGATGAGCGCGCCGAGGACGAGGCGCGAAGCTCACCGGCCCGCGGCGAGTAGCTCTCTCACGCGCGCGACGATGGGAACGTCCGCCGGCGGCATCTCGAGCGACGAGAGCTCATCGGCGCTCGTCCATTTGTGATCGCTCACCCCGAGGTGCTGGATATCCGCGCCCTCCGCGAGCGTCGCGCGAAAGAAGAGCAGCAGGACGCTCTTGGTCGAGTATCGCCAGAACGTGCACTCGACGATCTCGCCCACCGCGGACTCGACGCCGAGCTCCTCGCGCAGCTCGCGCGCGAGGGCCTCGCGAGGGTCTTCGTCGGGCTCGACCTTTCCCCCAGGAAATTCCCAGTGATCTTCGAGGTGCGTGCCGCGGGGCCGCTGCGTGAGCAGGACCCTGTCGCCGCGCACAATCACCGCGGCGGATACGAGTGTGGTCTTTCGCTGTGCAGTCTCCACGGGCTACGGCGCGTGTACACCGGGGTCGCGCTCGGGCGCCACTTGCCGGCCGCGTCCCGCGCGCTCGAGCGGCGCCAACGGCGCGGTCCGATGCACATCCGGAACGTAGGGCCACATCGGAAGCGCGCCCTTGCCCGAAGCCCGCGCCAGGTAATCCGCGGCGATGTTGGCGCTCTCGATGATGGTGAGCAGGCCCGAGCCGGGGTGCGTTCCGCCGCCGACCCAGTAGAGGCCGCGGACGTCGGGGCTCTCGACGCGGGGCCGCGCCGGGCCGAGCTGCAGCCACGTGTGCGACAGGTTGAAGACCGCGCCGCGAAACACGTTGTACTCGTCTCGCCAGTTCTCCGCAGTGTACGCGCGCTCGGCGACGATGTGCTTCGCGACGTCGCGAAGGCCCACCTTCTCGAGCCACTTCGGCACGCGCTCGCGAAGGGTTTTCTTCGCGCTCTCCCAGTCCACTTGATTATGGGTGTTTGGCACAGGGACGAGCACGTACAGCGTGCTCTTGCCCGCGGGCGCCCCCGCGCCATCGGTCGGCGTCGGGTTGCACGCGTAGAAGGGCGGGTCGTCGAGGTCGATCTTTCGGTCCTCGAGCGCGTCGCGGTCGGTCCTGCGCGCGGCCTCGCTGAGATAGATCAAGTGATGCGGCAGCTCGTCGTAGACGCGGTCGAGCCCGAGGTAGAGCATGTACGTGCTGCACGAGTACTTCGCGCGATCGAGCACCGTGTCGCTCTGCCGACCAAACCGTCGATAGCGCGCTGGGATGAGGTTCTTCGCGGCGTAGGGCAGGTCCGCGTTGATGACGACCGAGTCCGCTTCGATGCGCTCGCCGTTGGTCAGGATCACGCCGCGGGTCCTCGGCTCGCCGCGCTCGTCTTCTTCGACCCAGAGCTGAGCGACGGGGCTGTTCATGCGAAAGCGCGCGCCGAGGTCCTCTGCGCACTTCATCATTCCCTGCGCGAGCGCTCGGAAGCCGCCCTGCACGTGCCAAACGCCGAACGCGAGCTCGATGTACGGGATCACCGAGAAGACGCTCGAGCACGTCGTCGGGTGAAGTCCAAGGTACTTCGACGGGTACGACAAGGCGTAGGTGATCCTGTCGTCGTGAAAGTAGCGATCGAGCTGCCCGTACAACGTCTCCCACGGACGAAACGGCAGCGTCGGCAAGAGCCGCAGCGGGTTGTAGTAGTCCACCGACCCGGCGTTGTGCGCGATGAACTTCTCGTACGCGATGCTGTACTTCTTCTCGCTCTCGTCGAGCCAACGAGTGAACGCCTGCCCCTTCTCGGGGCCGAACTTCGCGCACTGCTCGGCCATCCGAGCGGTGTCGCGCGTCGTGTCCATCGACGTTCCGTCCCAGAAGTGAAGCCGCGTGTTGGGGTCGACCGGCAACAGCGTGACGTAATCCGAGAGGCGCTTTCCAACGCGAGCGAAGAGCGCCTCGTAGATCCCGGGCAGCTGAAGGATCGTCGGCCCGGTGTCCACCGTGAACTCGCCGTGATCGCCGAAGGTCAGGCCCTTCATTCGCCCGCCCGGAACAGAGTCCTTCTCGATCACAGTCACGTCGAGCCCGAGGCCCGCGAGGTTGATGGCTGCTGCGAGGCCTCCAGGGCCCGCTCCGACGACGATGACGCGCATAGGTCACGATACGATGCGCGCGAACGTCCGCGCGTTGCGCCAGCCCGCCGTCGATACAATCAATGGACCATGTAGTGCTGTTTCTGCGATGAGGAGAATGAGCGGAGGATCTCGCGTCCACTCCCTGTCGATCGCAGCGTGCTTCTCGATCGTGTCGTGCGCACCGTCAACGAGAGCGTGATCGTCGCACGCGAGCTCGACCGCGCCGCGCGAGGCATGTAGCCAGGCTCGAGTTGGCGGTACGCTCGCGATCACTGTGTACGAACTACGCTCGCCGCGCGGCGAGCTGCAGCGCTTCATCGAACACTATTGGTTCGTCTCGTCTGACGACGGCCCCGTCGACGTGCGCGTCAACGTGTTCGTCGACGGACGAGCAGACCTGATCTTCAACTTCGGCACGCCCTATTCGCGCGAGGTGATCGGCGGAGCGACCACGCAGCACAGCGAATCCAACCTCGACGCGCAGCGGCTCGTGCCCATTCGGATCGTTCAGCGAGGGCTCGTGCGTATCGTCGGAGTGCGCTTTCATCTAGGCGGAGTCGGCGTCTTCGCAAAGACATCCCTGCACGCGTTTACCAACGAGACCCCGCACCCTAGCCAGGTGTTCGGCCCGCGCGCGCAAGCGCTCGAGGCGGCGTTGCGCGACGCGACCGACGCCGATGCGAGCGCACGACTGCTCGACGACTTCTTTCTCGACCAGCGCGCCATCGACGATGGTTACGAGGCATTTTCCCGCGTGCTCGGCGCGCTCGTCGACGCGCGAGGAGCCTCCACGGTGGACGAGCTCGCGCGGCGCGGCGAGACCTCGGTCCGTCAGATCGAGCGACTCTTCGCGAGGCTGCTCGGGATCACGCCGAAGACCATCGCCACCGTCCTGCGCTTTCAGCGCGCGCTGCGGGCGCTCATGCAAGACCCTGCGTGCTCGCTGGCGGAGGTGGCCGCGAGCGCGGGCTATTTCGATCAGGCGCATTTCATCAAGGACTTCAGGCGGATGAGCGGCGGAGTGCCGCGCGGCTACCGCGGATACTTTCCGCCGGACGCGCCGGACGACTTCGCGCCCAACGTCGTCGTGTTCTTACAAGACGACGATCGATGACGGTGCGAAACCCCTCTGCGCAAGCCATGACAGAGAAGACTCAATCCGCGTTCAACCTTCGCTACGCCGTCCGAGTCGAGATCGACGCGCCGCCCGAAGCCGTGTGGCAGAAGCTCACCGACGCCGAGGGATTTCCCAAGTGGAACTCGACGGTCGAGAGCATCCGAGGCCCGATCGCGCTCGGGCAGAAGCTCGAGATCAAGGTTCCGATCGCGCCGGGACGCACGTTTTCGCCGAAGGTGGTCGAGTTCGAGCCCAACAAGAAGATGGTCTGGCAGGACGGGTTCTTCCCGATGTTTCAGGGCACCAGGACGTACACGCTCGAGGCCAAGGGCAAGGGCACCGTCTTCGAGATGGTCGAGGTGTTTCGCGGCGCGATGCTCCCGATGATCAAGGGATCGCTCCCTGATTTCGTCCCCGTGTTCGACCGCTACGCAGCGGACCTCGCGAAGGCCTGCAAGGCGTCCTGAACGGTTACCTCACGGACACGCGGTCAAACCGCGGATCCAGTTGTCGACCAGCATCGTTCCCTGCGTGTCGACGATGCGCGAGGCGAGCGGCGGCATGCGACTCGCGTCGAGCCTGTGCATGCGCAGCGACAGCGCCGATCGCGCGGGATCCCCCGGGAGCACCACGCGCGCGCCCGTCACGCCGAGGTCTCCTTGCGAGACCATCGCGTTGCACGTGTTGGTCATCGCGCTCGCCGTGGCGTAGCGAAGGTCCATGTTTCCGCGGCCGGTCGAGCCGGGACGGTGGCAGGACGAGCAGTTGGAGTGCAGGTACGAACGCGCGCGCTCGGTCGCGGTAAACGTCCCGCCCGTGTACGTGGGCAGCGCCGGGCGCGTCGCGGGGAGCGCCGCGGCGAAGTAGCCCACGCGGTCGAGCGTATCGAGCTGGTTCGCCGTGCGGCCCGTGCTCGGATAGAGCTGCGGGCCGTTGAGCTGCGCGAGCTCGAGGCCGAGCGAGAAGCCCGCGGCCGACGTGTGGCAGGTCAGGCACTCGCTGCGAGACGGGTAGGACCACGACTGCATGCCGAACGTGCGCGTCTCGCCGGCCTGAAGAAGGTCCGCGTCGGTCCCAGCAGCGTTGTACGCGTAGGTGTAGCCAGCCCAGACGCCGTCCATGTGTCGCACGAACAAGCGCGTCTCGACGCGCTGAGCGCCGAGCGTGAAGGTCTTGATGAGCACCGTTCCGTTGGGGAAGTCGAAGTCGCCGTCGGCGTTGACCGTGATGCGCGAGCCGTCGGGGATCGCGAAGTAGCGATCCTTGAGCGCTCCATCGGACCAGAGCGCGGCGTTGACGGTGTACGGAATGACTCCCGCCGCGGGCCTGGTGATATCCCCGGCTGCGAAGCAACCGGTGGCCGACAGCGTGCGCGGCACGGTGTCCATCGGCGGCGTGCCGGTCGGGTTGATTCGGTACATCAGCCCGTCGCCGTAGGTGACGACGTAGACCTCGCCGTTTTGATCCTGCGCGAACGTCCCCATTCCGCGCGCGGCGGTGAAGAGGTCTTGCTTGGTCGCGACGCCCATCGCGTCGTACTGCACGGCCCACACGCGGCTCGTCCCGAAGTCGCCGAAGATGTAGCGCCCTTGCAGCGAGGGGATCGCAGAGCCGCGATAGACGTAGCCGCCGGTGATCGAGACGCCGTCGCTTCGCGGGTAGGTCAGCACTGGGAGCTGCAAGCCCGACATGTTGCAGCCGGTGCCCGGATTGAAGCAGCGCGTGCCCTCCATGATGCGCCAGCCGTAGTTTCCGCCGCTGCGGATCACGTCGATCTCTTCGAGCGCGCCCTGCCCCACGTCGCCCGCCCAGATGTCGCCGGTGCGCGTGTCGAACGCGAACTTCCACGCGTTGCGCAGGCCGTACGCGAAGATCTCCGGTCGAAACCCGGCGCGACCGACGAAGGGGTTGTCCATGGGAATGGCGTACGGCGTGCCCATCCCCGTGCGATTGACGTCGATGCGAAGGATCTTGCCGAGCAGGCTGTTGGTGTTTTGCGCGAAGTTCATCGGGTCACCGCCGGACCCGCCGTCGCCGAGGGAGATGTAGAGCATCCGGTCGGGACCAAACGCGATCTTGCCGCCGTTGTGGTTGTCGAACGGCTGATCGACGGTGAACAGGATCGTCTCGTGACCCATGCTCGTGGTGTCCAGCATCCCGCCGCGGTCCGGCGAGACGAAGCGCGACACCACGGTCTGCAGCCGCCCCATGAAGGTGCGGTTGTAGTGCAGAAACACCTGACCGTTCATCGCGAAGTCAGGATGAAACGCGAGCCCGAGCAGCCCCGCTTCGTTGGGCGTCGAGTTCACGCGCGCCGAGATGTCGGCGAACGTCGTGACCGTGTTGCCCATCCCGTCATTGGCGACGCGACGAATCCGGCCGACCTTCTCGACGAAGTACCAGAACGCGTTGTTGCCGGGCCGCTGCTGCACCTCGGTGACATTTGAAAAGTTGGGCTGCATCGTGAGCGCGCGGTCGGCGCGGACGCCGGCGGTGCCCGTCGGGCGAGCGAAGGCGCGGCACGTCGTGTTGGTCGGCCGCGAATCGAGGCCGAAGACCGGCCCCACGCCGGTGTCCCTCCCCGTGTCGACACCCGTGTCCGTGACGACGCCCGTGTCGGTGACGACGCCCGTGTCCGTGACGACGCCCGTGTCGGTGGCCACTCCGGTGTCGGTCGCGACTCCGGTGTCCACGGTCGAGTCGACAGGGACCATCGAGTCTTCGATGCCCGTGTCCGTGACGGAGATGTCCGTCGTCACGTCGTCGGACGACGGACGATCGACGGCGATATCCGAGCGATCTGCGCCGCCATCGCCGCCGTCGGCCGGCGCTGGGGGCTGCGAACAGGCGAGCAGCGCCGCTGCGAGCGTCGCGAGCGCCGGAGAAAGAGAAAAACCACGCAGATACAAAGGTGAACGCATGCGTATGAACCTCACGACCAAGGTACCAGAAGGGCGCGCGGCGCACTATTCGACGACCGACCGATTCGGGCGCGATCGCAGCGCTCGAAGCGGGCAAATCGGGCAGCCGATCACGATCGAGCAGCGACGGGGAGCTCGACGCGCCGCGGCGCGGCCAGGGGGTCAGAACTCGCCGAACAGCTCTTGAATCCGTGTGTCGAGGGCGACGGCGATCTTGTAGAGCGACGAGATGCTCGCGCTCGACTCGGCGCGCTCGATCTGCGAGAGCAGCGAGACCGAGAGGCCGGTGCGCTTGGCCATCTGCTTGAGCGTGAGCGCCTTCTCTTTGCGCAGGTTGCGGATGGTCTCGCCGATCACCCGGTGGAGTTGCTCTTCGGGCGCGCGGGTGAGCCCCTTCTTCTTCATCGCGCGGGCGACGACGTTGCGCAGCTCTTCGACGGTGAACGGCTTGCGCAGGTAGTCGAGCGCGTCGAGCTGCATCGACTGCACGGCGGTCTCGAGCGACGGGTATCCCGTGATCACGATCACGCCGAGGTCTGTGTCCTCGCCGCGGATGGCGGTGAGCGTCTCGATGCCGTCCTGCTTGGGCATCATGATGTCGAGCAAGCAGAGGTGATAGCCGCCGCCGCGGATCTCGCCGGGCGCGAGGGTCGGGTCCCTCAGCGTCTTGACCTCGAAGCCGTCCTTGGTGAGCACGGTCTCGAGCAGGTCGCAGATGCCTGCGTCGTCGTCGACGACGAGGATCTTGATCGCCTGCACGGGGCTGGGCACCCCGTCGCTCTCTCGGGAAGACGGCTCTCGTTCCACTGCGAACCTTCGGGGACGAGGATACAACAATTCAACTAGGGTCCGCCGAAAACCGCGGTGATTTTGAGCGGGACGTGTGCCACGGTTGGCCCGTGAGCGCCCTGACAGAAGGCCCCAGCAAAGACACTGCCGTCCGCGCGATGACCGACGACGGGTCGTTTCGCGTCGTGTCCGTCGACGCGACGCGAACGGCGCGCGCGATCATCGCCGCGCAAAACGCGGAGGCAGCGGACGCCCTTCACCTCGCCGAGCTCGTCGTCGGCGCCGTGCTCTTTCGCGAGACCATGGCGCCAGACCTTCGCGCGCAGTGCGTGCTGCACGGCGCGGAGAACACCGGTCGCATCGCCGTCGACGCGCACCCCGAGGGCAGGACGCGAGGGATCGTCGCGCGCGGCAAAACGTCGCCCGAGGTCAAGCTCGGAGAGGGCGCCAGGCTCGAGATGCTTCGGACGCTGCCGCAGCAACGGGGCCACCGCGGGGTGGTCGAGTTTCCCCCCGACGGCACCGTGAGCAAGGCCGTGATGGAGTACATGCAGGTGTCCGAGCAGATCGTGACGATGGTCTCGATCAGCGCGCGCTTTCAGGGAGCGACGCTCTCTCGCGCGATCGGCTACCTCGTGCAGCTCACGCCCGAGACCTTGCCCGAACCGTTGCGCGTGATGACCGAGCGTCTGCCCACGTTCGAGTCCATCGACGAGCGCGCAGACGACCCGGCGACCAGCCCGCGCTCGCTCGTAAGGGAGCTGCTCGAGGGCCTCGCGCACGAGGTCACGGCCGAAGTCGACGTGGGATTCTTCTGCAATTGTTCAGCGGATCGAGTGCTCGCGTCGCTCGGGACGCTGCCGCGCGCGGACGTTCGAGAGCTGCTCTCGGGCGGCGGGCCGATCGAGCTCTCCTGCGACTACTGCGGGACGAGCTACAAGGTGAGCGAGGCGCAGCTCCGCGCGCTCATGGATCGGAGCTGACCCCTCCATGGGGATCGTCGACCGCGTCTCTGTTGGATTGAGGTTCTTTCGCAAGGGACTCGAGGATTTCGACACGACGGCGAACGTCGTCTCGAGCTCGCGTTGGCTCGTCGAGGCGATGCTCGCGCAGATTCCCGAGGACGCGAAGGTCGTGGTCGAGTTTGGACCGGGCACCGGCACCCTCACGCGACAGATCCTGGCGAAGCTGCGCCCCGACGCCACGCTCATCGCGATCGAGCTCGAGAAGGGCCTGCTCGACGGCTGCGTGCGCGCGATCAACGACCCGCGCCTTCAGGGCGTGCACGGCAGCGCAGCGGACGCCCCCGCGCTGCTGGACCCGTCCGTCGTGGGTCACGCGGACGCGGTGATCTCTTCGCTCGGGCTCAGCCTGATGGACGAGTCAGTGCGCGAGTCGATCATGGTGGCCGCGCGGGAGCTGCTCGCGCCCGGCGCGGCGTTTACGCAGTACGCCTACGTGCACGCGCGCTACGTCGCGTACAGCCAGCAGCGGCGCGCGTTTTTCACGTGGGACGCGCGGCCCTTCGTCCGAAGGCTGTGGCCCAGGGTGGACGAGACGATGGTGTGGAAGAACGTTCCGCCTGCGGTGGTGTTTACCTGCCGACGGTGAGGGGGTGCCGCGAGCGCTCGAGCCGCGCGGTCAGTACCAATCGAGCCCGAGCGCGATGGTGCCCGTGACGAGCAGCCCCGTGGCGGTGAAGTTCTCGTGAAAGTCCACGGCGAGGTTGATCGCCCGCGACGGTCCGCGCGCGCCCGTCGTGCGTCCAAACGAAGGCCGCGAGATGAGCGGAACCGCGACGCGCTGGTGCAGCCCGAACCACAGCCCGCGAGTGAACGAGCAGCCCGCGCCGCACTCGCGCTGATCCGCCAGATCGACGGACGGACCAAACGCGATCTGCAAGTAGTTTTGCAGCGACAGCTCGGCGAGCAGGTGATTGTTGAGCGCGAGAAACACGCCCCCTCCGTTGGGCTGCGCGACGGCGCCCAACAGAAACTGCGACTGCAAGTACAGCGCGAAGGGCGAGTAGAACTGAACGCCGATGCGAAGCGACGCCGCGTGCCAGATGGGCGCCGACAGCGCGCCGAGCGCAGCGCCTCCACCGGCGGCGAAGGTAAATCCGAGTCGGCGACGGATCCCATCGGGCTCGGGCCGCTCGGGCTCGGCGAGGCGCACCGGCAACGCCGTCGAAGCCCGGTCACCCGGCCGCGGACCAAAGAGCGACCGCTGCGCGGGCTCACTCGAAGACTGCTGCGCGTACGCGCTCGATGCGCGCGCGCAGAGCGCCGTCGCGACGAGCGCGAACGCGAGCGCGGCGCGCGGGGCGAGCGCGTGTCTCGAGCGAAGGAGGGCGGTCATGACCAGGGCAGCGATTCGAGCAGCAATGAAAGTGATGAGCGGCGTCGCGCGTCCGCGATGATCGCGGAGCACGTCCATGGATGCCGTCGATCATGACTCCGTCGCGCGCCGAACGCACGCGCTCGAATGATGACAAATCGCTGACACTTGTTTCGCGTTTGTCGCGCCGCTGCCCCGCCGCAGATTGGCGGCGCTTGCTGCGAGCGCGAGGCTGTGGCGATACTGCGGCCGGTTGTTGGCGTTCGCCGACGAATAAACGATGGTTCAGCGCTTCGTCCGCTGCAGGCACTGTGGGCTTCCGCACGACGCGGATGCGCCGATTTGCCCGATTACCAACCTGCCTGTTCGCGAGGTGTCCGGCGGCTCGATGCAAGCGGTCAACCCGGCGGCGTCCCGCGGGCCGCGCACGACCGATGACGACCCCACGGAGATCAGCGCGGCGGCCGCGCTCGCGAGCACACGCCTTGCGGGCCCCGCGGCGACCACCTTCGCGGGCCGCTATCGTGTGCGCGGGCTCATCGCGCGAGGCGGGATGGGCGTCGTGTACGACGCGGTGGACGAGCGCATCAACCGCTCGGTCGCGGTGAAGGTGCTGCTGCCCGAGTTCGCCAAGGACACCATCGCTGTGGCGCGGTTTCACGCGGAGGTGAAGGTGCTCGCAGCCCTCGCGCACCCGCGGATCGTCACGGTGTTCGACGCGGGGACGACGGAGGCCGGCGAGCCATTCTTGGTGATGGAGCGCCTCGAAGGAGAGCCGCTCTCGGTGCGCATCCGCCGCGAGAGCGCGCTGCCCATGCTCGACGCCGTGCACGTCGCGAGGCAAGTGCTCGAGGCGCTCAGCGCGACGCACGCGCGCGGGATCTTGCATCGCGACCTCAAGCCCGAAAACGTGTTTCTCGTGCAGACGCCCGAGAGCAGACCCTCGGTGCGCGTGCTGGATTTCGGCGTCGCGCGCAGGCTGTTCAACGACGAGGGGCTCTCGGCGGACGCGACGCTCACGCGGGCGGGGCGCGTCGTCGGGACGCCGTCGTACATGGCGTTCGAGCAAGCCACCGGGCAGCGCGACCTCGACGAGCGCGTGGATCTCTACGCCGTGGGCGTGATGCTGTTCGAGATGCTCACCGGGCAGCTCCCTTGGAGCGCGAAGTCCCCCGTGACGCTCGCGATCGAGATGCGCACCAAGCCCGTCCTCGACGTGCGCGTGCGGCGTCCGGAGGTTCCGTCGTGGCTCGAGGCGGCGACCAGATCGCTGCTCGCGCGAGAGCGAGATCACAGACCGCCAGACGCCAAGAGCGCGCTCAAGCTCTTGCGTCCGCCGCCGAGCGAGCCGGAGTACACCGTGATCGATACGTCGATCGACGTGAGCGAGGAGTTCGAAAAAGCGTGAAGCGTTGGGCTGACGGGGTGTTCGCGCCAGAGCCCCCTCCTCCGTTGCCGATGCCCGCGGGCGACTGCGTCCGCGCCCTCGAACCGCTGGTCGTCGACGAGCGGCGCGCGCGCATCGTCGCCGCGGTCGAGGGCCGCATACACTCGGTGGTGACCGTGATCGAAGGCCTCTCGGACCCGCACAACGCGTCGGCGATCTTGCGGACGTGCGACGCGCTGGGCGTTCACGAGGTGCACGCGATCGAGGCCCAGGCGCACGTGAGGATGACCACGCGCGTGACCAAGGGCGCCGAGAAGTGGATGGACCTTCGTCGTCACAGCGACCCCGCCCAGTGCGCGAAGGAGCTTCGCGACCGAGGCTACAAGCTGTACATCGCGGACATGCGCGCGACCGTGACGCTCGAAGAGATCAAGGAACAACCTCGGGTGGCGCTCGCGTTCGGCAACGAGCACAGCGGAATTTCCCCGGCGCTCAGGGCGCTCTCGGACGGCGCGTTTTCGATTCCGATGAGCGGCATGGTCGAGAGCTTCAACGTGTCGGTGGCCGCGGGGATCGCGCTCTATGTCGCGACGCGCGGCAGGCGCGGAGACCTCACCCAACAAGAGCGCTCCGAGCTGCACGCGCGGTTCTTGCTCGAGTCCGTGCGGGGAGGAGAGCTCGTGCTCGAGCGCGCGCTCCGCGAGTCTCGATCGCCCTCCAAGAGCAACGAAGGCTGACATGGCACCGAAGATCTCTCGACCCACCGAGCCCTCGTGGATGCTGCTCGCCGCGACCGCCTGCGGCGTCTCGGCGACGGTGCTCGGGTACGTTATCGGCCATGGCGCGTTCAACCGAGTGCTCCACCGCGCGCCAGACCCGACGCACATCGCGCAGGAGCCCGAAGCGGACGACGGCGGCTCGCCGCCATCGACGGACGCCAGCGCGGCGAACGAGCCGCAGGCGCAGCGAGAGCCGCTCGTTCCCGTGCGGGTCACGCGGTTCGAGATCGTCTCCTGTGGCGACGGCGACGAGCTCGACACCGAGGGATCGCGATGCGACTCTTCGCCAGAGATCGAGCGCATCCTGCGCGAGTCGCTCGCGAAGCTCGGCGACTGTCCGGCCGCGCTCGTCGCCGGGCAAACCTCTGCGCTGGTGTTGTCGATCGGTCTGCGCGTGGATTTCGCGAGGCGGATCGTCGTTCCTGTGCAGGGGCGGGCGAGCTCGGTGCGCGATCCGCTCACGTTCGTCGCGTGCGCGAGGCAGCGCGATGGAATGGGCCCCCTCGACGCGCTCTGGCAGCAGCGCCACGGCAAGGCCCGCTATCAGTACGTCGTGATGCTGCGCTTCGGTCCGCTCGGCCCGGCGGCGGAGCGCGCGCTGGACGCCGGTTCGATCGAGCCCACACAATCAAGTCCGCCCGCGCCGATCGGCGCCGAAGCGCGAGACGCCGGCGTCGCTCCGCGCGCCAACGGCGCCGCGCCGCGCGTGCTGCGCCCTGGTGAACCGTGCCCGGTCACGCCCGGAACCGCGGACAACCCCTGCCCCGGCTACGTCGTCACCCCGCCGCGCCTCGACGCCGGCGCGGACGATCCCACGCTCTCTGCGCCCGTGACGGTCTTCATGGGCACGCCGCTCGCTCGCACCGAACCCGCCACGGTCACATGGACGCGCGCGCTCATCCGCGCCGAGCCGCGAAGCGGCGTCGTGATGACTCGCCTGCCGATCAACACCGCGGTCACCATCGAAGCGCGCAGCGGCGCCTGGTATCGCGTTCGATGGCCATCGGGCACCGGCTGGGTCTTCGGCCCCGCGATCGGCCGTGGCGGCGACGCGGGCCCTGGCGTCTGAGCACGGAACCGGATGTCGGGTCGAAATGCACATCCGCAGGAAAATCAGTAGCCGCGTCAACACCCAAGCGGCAACACGCTCGCCTCACGGCCAGAGGTCGAGCCCTCATCGTCACCCCCAGTTCTGTGAGGGAACCGAGCAGCGCAGCTTCGGCCCGGAGCCAAGGGGCCGGGCAACAACGCACCTGCGGTGCGGAGCGCAGCGGGCTCGCGCCCGCAGCTACACTATGCACATGTATTCAAGACAAGTGGCTCGCCTGCGGTTCTCGACTGGGATCCGAGCATCGACACACGGAGGCCTGCCAACGCTGCCTGTCAACGCATTCTGTCAGTTATTTCGCAGGATGATTGCAGCGAATCCTGCGCTCGCAGCCCCCTCGCTCTGGCGTCGATGGTGTCGACACGATCGTTTCGAACGAGGACCGTGGGCGAGTGACTCGTCGTTTCAACGAGCGTCTCGAGTAGCTGCGGGCGCGAGCCCGCTGCGCTCCGCACCGCAGGTGCGTTGTTGCCCGGCCCCTCGGCTCCGGGCCGAAGCTGCGCTGCTCGGTTCCCTCACAGAACTGGGGGTGACGATGAGGGCTCGACCTCTGGCCGTGAGGCGAGCGAGCGTACGCGTTGTTCCCTCACGAACACCAGGGCTGTCGCGCCCAAATCCCGTTCCCTGCTGAGAGGGCGACGGGTCTCCCGCGACGCGAGGATCACCGCGCGAAGAGCGCCCTCGCGTTGCGCTCGGTGCGCGCGCAGAGCGCCGCTTCGTCCTCGCCCAGCGCCGCAGCGAGCGCGCGGGCGACGAGCGCGATGTGCGCGGGCTCGCAGCGAGTCACCGAGGGATCGACGCCGGTCGGACACTGGTCCGGAGCGTCTGTCTCGAGCAGCAGTCGATCGGGCGAGACCGCCTTCGCGGCGGCGATCGGCCGCCGCGCGCGAGGGCGCGTCACCGAGCCCGCGAAGGACAGAAAGAACCCGAGCTTCTCGTAGGAAGCCACGAGCTCCGCCGAGCCCGAGTAGCTGTGAATCACGCCCGCAGGCGACGGGAGCTTCACCCGCGATAGCGCCCGCAGGGCATCTTCGTGCGCGCGCAACACGTGAACGATCAGCGGCAATCCGAGGGAGCTCGCGACCTCTGCGTGCCACGCGAACACCCGCTCTTGTCTCTCTGGCGACGCGAGCGCCAGGTCGATCGTGTGGTCGAAGCCGACTTCGCCGACCGCGACCACGAGCGACGGCCGCGCGCGGACCATCGAAGCGACGCGGTCCAGCCCGTCGCGAATCGATGGGTCGTCGATCGACGGAAGACACTGCGGATGAACGCCGAGCGCGGCGTAGCGCGCGCCCTCTCGAGCGCACGCGAGGGTGCGCTCCCAACGGTCCGGCGAGATCGCCGGGATCACCGCCGCCCGAACGCCCACGGCTTCGGCTCGTCGCCACGCCTCGTCGCGGTCGTCGTCGAAGCGCTCGTCGTCGAAGTGGCAGTGAGTGTCGAACACGATTCGCATCAGACAATACCGCAACAACACCGCGCTCGAACCGAGATCCGCGTAGCGCGGTTCGCACCCCCTGCGAAGTCACGGTGGCGCTTCGAATCGTTTTTGTCAGCAAATTTGCAGGAAAATAATCACCTCGCTCGTGGACGAACCCGGGTCCTACGAAGTACCACTGACCCGGCGTTGTGATGCAGTTCGACTTCGTCAGCGTGTTGGTGTGGGCCTCGGTCGCGGCGGTTTGTTTCTACGTCGTGGTCTTCGTCTCGTGCATGGCGCAGCTCCGCCGCGGTCGACGATTCGACTCGGCGCCCGAGCCCACGCTGCCCGACGGTGATTGGGCCGGCGTGACGGTGCTCAAGCCGTGCGCGGGCGCAGACGATGACCTCGAGGCCTGCCTCGAGTCGTACTTTCGTGTGCGCTACCCGAACATGCAGCTGCTCTTCGGCGTGCGGTTCGAGAATGATCCCGCGCTGCCGGTGATCGAGCGAGTTCGAGCGCGACACCCCGAGGTGGACAGCGCCGTCTTCGTGACCGGCGAAGGCGTGCACGTCTCGCCGAAGATCTCGCAGATGGAGGTGCTCTCGCAGCACGCCAAGCACGATCTCTGGTGGTTGAGCGACAGCAACACCAAGGTTCACCCCGACACGCTGTGGGACATGGTCGCGCGCCTCGGCGAGCCCAACAGCGGGCTCGTCGCGTCGCCGATCGTCGGTGACGGCGAAGAGACGCTCGGCGCCGCCCTCGAGAACCTGCACTTGAACGCGTACGTGGTCGCGACGACCTACGCTGCGAAATTCGCGCTGGATCGCGTCGCGGTGCCGGGCAAATCGATGCTCGTGCCCAAGCGGATCCTGCTCGAAGTGGGCGGCTGGCAAGAGATCGGCAAGTACTTCGCCGACGACGAGGTGCTCGTCCAGGGGATCATGGACAAGGGCTACCGGCTGCACCTCGGCGCGTTCGCCGTGCAAAACGTCAACGCGAAGGGGTCGCTGAAGAAGTTCTTTCAACGGCACCTGCGCTGGTCGCAGATCCGTTGGCGCGTCGTTCCGCACGTGTCGTTTCTCGAGTTCTTCTTCGCGCCGGTGATCTTTACGACGCTGCTCGCGATCGCGTCGCCGACGCAGAAGCATCTGTTGTTCTGGGCGTGCGCGCTGGGCTTGCAGATCGTAGCGGATTGGACGCTTCACACGGTGATCCGCGGCCGACCGATCGCCGTCGCGCACCTGTGGTTGCTCATCGTCCGGCCGTTTCTCGTGGCCGCGCTTCTGTTTCGCGGAGCGTTCTCGGGCCACGTCGAGTGGCGCGGAAACGACCTGTGGATGGGCGCGCGCGCGCGGATTCTCACGGAGCCGCCGATGAAGCTCCGCCTGCGCGCGCTGCGCGCCGCGCTTCGAGGGTGATACAACCCTCCCCCTCGATGGCTCCCAAAGACGCCCGTTCGCGCGCGAGCGGAACCCAGGTTCTACTCACCTCCGCCGCCCTGATCGCCGTGGCGGTGGGCGGGGCGGTTGGCCTCATGCGCGCCGACAAGGGTCGCGATCGTCGCGCGCAGCGCGGGCCCGTGGTGCAGTGGCAGCCTGTCTTTCCCAAGCCCGGTCACAACAGCCTCGAAGGCGTGTGGGGCTCGGGCCTTCACGTCGTCACCGTCGGTCGCGTCGGCACGATCCTCGTCAGCCACGACCTCGGCTTGACCTGGCGCGTGCGCCCGTCGCGCGTGACCGAGGACCTGCACAGCGTGTGGGGCGACGGACGAGGAGTCATCGTCGCCGTCGGTAACAACGGCGCCGTCGTTCGCAGCGACGACTGGGGTGACACGTGGGCCCGGCGCACGCTCGCTGTGCCCGCGAGCGCGGATTCGGGCGCACCCGCCGCAGACGCAGGATCCGCCGCGAGCTCGATCGCTCGCGTCGAAGCAGGGCCCGGCTCGCTCACCGAGCTGTGGGGCGACGCATCGAGCGGCGAGCTCTGGGCCTCGGGTCGCTTCGGTTGGACCGCGCGATCGACGGACCGCGGGCTCACCTGGACCGCGATCGCGACGGGGTCGACCGCGGACCTCTACGCCATCTGGTCCGACGGGCGAGGCACGGTCCTCGCCGCTGGCCGCGACGGCACCATCGTCAAGAGCACCGATCGCGGCGCGCACTTCAGCGCTCGCCCCAGCAACACTCGCAGCACGCTGCTCGGGTTTCACAGCGACGGAGCGACGCTGCTCGCGGTCGGCTGGTACGGGACCGTCCTTCAGTCCAATGACCGCGGCGAGCAGTGGACGGCCGTTCCTGTGTCGACCCAAGAAGACCTGACGTCCGTAGTCTCGCTGGGCGGAGCGCTTGTCGCCGTCGGCCAGCGCGGCACCTCCGTCGCGCGGCGCAACGGCGCGTGGAGCGCGCTCACAACCAACGCGAGCGAGACGCTCGGCGGCGTGTGGTCCGATGGTCGCGTCGCGATCGCCGTCGGCACCGAAGGCGCGATCTATCGCATCCACGACCAGGGCGCGCGCTGGGAGCCACGGCATGGCCGCGTCCAGGGCTCTGCGCTCTCGGTGACCGGCTTCGGGCGCGGGCGATGGGCCGTAGGCCGCGCGGGCATGATCCTTCGATCGACCGACGACGGGCGCACCTGGACCTCGTCCACGCACGAGAGCCGCACGGACCTCCTCGCGGTCTTCGCCATCAACGATCGCGAGCTCTACGCGACCAACGCTTCACAGAAGATCCTTCACTCCACGGACGGCGGCGAGCGCTGGACCGAGTCGGCGCCCCCCGACGGGACCCGCGGCCTCGGAGCGATCTGGGCCTCGGGACCCAATGACGTCTACATCGCAGGACCGAGCGGGCTCATCATCAAGAGCACGGACCAGGGTCGAACCTGGCGACGCTTGAATACTGGTGTCGGCGAAGATTTCTTCGGCCTCTGGGGGCTCAACGCCAACGAGATCTTCGCCGTCGGAACGCACGGCTACATCCTTCGCAGCACGGACCAGGGCGTCTCGTGGCAGCGGATGATCAACATGAGCACGCGCGACCTCACCAACATCTCTGGCGACGCGCAGGGCAGGCTCTTCGCCGTCGGAAAAGAAGGCGAAGTGCTCACCAGCCAGGACCACGGCGTGCACTGGCGCATCGCGCGAGTCAACCTTCCCCCCACGGCGTCGATGTTCGGCGCGTGCACGGCAGGCGACGTCTGGTACGCCGCAGGGCTCGGAGCCACCATGCTTCGCAGCACCGATCACGGACAGACCTGGCAGCGTGAGAATCCATACACGCCCGATGATCTCGTCGCCCTCTGGTGCGACCGACGTGACCAGCCGCTGCTCGCAGGCTACGCAGGGGTGCTTTTGACACGAGGAGCGCTGGAGTAGTGTTCGAGAAGGGTTCGCTCTCGCGCCGCGTGGCGCTCTATGCGACGGCGGGCGCATTTATCGGAACGGCGTGGGGCGCCTGGGCCCTGGCCTCGCGCGGCGCAGACCCGACGCCGATGGTCACGGGCGCCCCTGCCCCGAGCGCGCCGGCGTGTCCCGCGGGCTATACCCGCGCGACGAGCTTCGACTCGAGCGCCATCGTCGAGGGGACGCGCAACACGCGGTGGATTGTTCGCTGCGACCCGATTCGCAGCGAGTCCGCCGTGTCCGAGTCCCTCGAGCTCTTCTGGTCGCCCGAGCTCATCGCAGACCCGCGCGCGCGGCCCGAAGTGCTCCGCAGTTTCGTCAGCACCATCGCGCAGTCCAATCGCATCGCGCTCGAGCCTGTCGCGCAACCCGAACGGCGAGCGATCACGCAGGGCTCGTCATCGACGAGCGCGACCGCTGCGCTCGACGGCCTCGTGCTCGACGCGCGCGGAGGCTTTCGATTGCCTTCGTTCGTCGCGAGGGCGTGGGCTTTTCCTGCGAGGGGACGGACGCTGCTCGCGCTGCTCGTGGCGCCGAGCGGACGCGCGCAAGAGCTCGAAGCCGCGGCGGCCAACGCCGTCTCTCGCCTCGAAGGGCTCGCGGCGTACGACGCAGCAGCGCCGAGCGAGCGCGGCTTCGCGGTGACCGCTTCGTGCCCCACGCGATGGACCGACGCGACGCCGATCGGCGGCGGTCCGGCGCCAGCGATGTACGTGGGTCGCTATTGCATCGAGCCGACGCAGGGCGGAGGCGCAGAGCTCACGTTCGCCGAGGTCACAGGACGCATGGACGGAGAGGGCGGCGCAGATCGGCTGTTCTCACTGGCTTCATCGATGATCTCTGCGGTCGGCCCGCGGGTGAGCGCCTCGACCGACGCGGGCGCGGACGGCTCGACGGTCGATGGCTTCGCGCGAAGCGAACCGGTGACGGTCGCTGGCGTCGCTGGGCGCACTGCGCGCGCAGAGATCGAGCCTCCCGCGGCCAGGCTCGCGTTGCGGGCGTGGATGGCGCCGGCAGGAACGGGCTCGGTGCTCGCGCTCTCGACGTCGCTGGCCGATCGATCGGACGCCGTTCGCGCAGAGCTCGATCGTTGGCTGACGTCTGCCGCGCTCGTGCGCCCGTACGATGCCAAGGCGCTCGAACAGCGCAAATCCCAGCGTTTCAAGGGAAACATTGTGTTTCCAGGGGTCATTACGGCGGTTCTCGGAGCGCTGCTGGCGATCGTTCGCTCGCGCTCGCTCGCTCGCGAAAAAGAGTGAGATCATCGTCCATCGACGATGAAACACTTGACGCGATTGCTCCTGGCTTCTCTCGCAGTGGCGGCCTGCTCCGAAGGGATGACTCCGTTCGATAACGACGGTGGCGTCACGCGAGACACGGGCAACGGCGGCGGCGGCGATGGCAGCGCTGGGATGGACAGCGGTGTTTCGGACATGGACGCAGCCGTCGGCGATGGTGGCGGCTCGATGGGTGATGGTTCGAGCACGACTGACGGCGGAGGCTCGATGGGCGACGGTTCGACTGGGGACAGCGGGCCAGCGCGCTGCACGATCACGCCGTCGCCGCAGGCGTTCATGAACCCTTCGCTGACGCTCCATTGGCGTGCGAATCGAATGGGCGATCCGTTTCCCAACGTCGATCAGGTGTGCTCGACGCCGGCGGTCGCGAACATCGTGATCGAGCCGCCGGACTCCGCGCAGGTTCCAGAGATCGCGTTCATGACCTTCGACTGCGCGGCGAGCTATCGCAACGCGGTGCTGCGAGTGATTTCGGGGACGGCGCCGCACAGGCTGCTCTGGTCGCAGCGCGGCACGGCGATGCCCAACGACACGACGGGCAACTCGATCTTGCGTTGGGACGGGCACGTCGCGATCGGCGAGCTCGACGGAAACATCGCGAACGGGCTGGAGATCGTCGCGGTCCGCTCGGACGTCGCCAACTTCGGCCTCATCGCGTTTCACGGCGACGGGCGTCGGTACTGGGTCTCGACGGGCATGAGCAACATCGGCGGCTCCAACCCGTCGATCAACATCGCGGATCTCAACGGCGACGGAACGCCCGAAGTGATCGCCGGCGCATCGACGTTCAACGGACGCACGGGCGCGCTCTTGTGGCAGGGCACCAACGCGACCGGCGAGAACGGTCAGGGACCGCTCAGCGTCGTGGCCAACCTCGACGACGACGACACCCTCGAGGTCATCGCCGGAGGAACGGTGTACGAGTCGACCGGTCGCATTCGGTTCATGTCCAACGGACAGGGCTTCTCTGCGGTCGGTGACCTGCTCGACGCGATGAATCGCTCGGGACGCGACGGCGTCGCCGAGGTGGTTCGCGTGGTGGCCGGGCGCGTCGAGATCCTCGATCGGCGCACGGGAATGGTGCGCTGGACGCAGATGATCCCCACGACGACGCTCGGCGGAGCGCCGACGATCGCGGACTTCGACGGCGACGGAGAGAGCGAGATCGGCGTCGCCGGCGCGCTGCGCTACGTCGTGATCGACCCCGGTTGCACCGCGGCGGGCATGGGCTGCGAAGCCCGCGGAATTCGCTGGTCGATCGTCACCGAAGACAGCTCGAGCGAGGTGACCTCCAGCACCGTGTTCGACTTCAACGGCGATGGCGCGAGCGAGGTCGTCTACAACGACGAAGAGCAGTTCTACGTGCTCGACGGCCGCACCGGGCGCGTTCTGTTTCGCAACTGGAACCCCTCGCAAACGCGGACCGAACAAGCGGTCGTCGCGGACGTGGACGGCAACGGACAGGCGGACATCGTGTTCGGCGCGAACCAGTGCGCGGCGTTCGCGGGCGACAAGATTCCGGCGGCGATGCAGGCGACCGAGCGCGTTCCTGGGCTGGAGATCTGGTCCGGCGGAATGTCGATCTGGTCCGGCGCCCGCGCCGTGTGGAACGAGCACGGCTACCACATCGACAACCTCACGGACGACGGCCTCGTGCCGCGGCGCGAGAGCGCCCACTGGCGCACGCACAACTCGTTTCGGCTCAATCGCCCGAGGGACCGCGTGCAGCTCGCGCCGGACCTTCGCGCGATGAACGCCCCGAGCGACTGCGGCTCGATGACCGCCCGGGTGTGCGTGACCGTACAGAACAGCGGCGACGCCAACGCCAGCACGATCAGCGTGGGCGTCTACGACAGGATGGGCGGCATGCGGCTCGGGATGGCGTCCACGATGGGGGCGCTCGCTCCCGGACGCAGCGAGGTCGTGTGCGTCTCGATCCCGTCCCCGGGAATGACCCGGAGCTACTACGTCCGCGTGGACGACACCAACGCCAACGCCGAGTGCGTCGAGGACAACAACGGGACCAACGTCATGTTGACGTGCGGCCCGGGTTGACCCCCTTTTCACTGAGCGCGATTGCGTTAACCTCCCCCGCTCTCTCGTCCCGTCCGAGCCACAGCGCCGGCGGGACCGCGCACAACCGAGGAACGAATGGCTGACATCAACATCACGCGCAATCACACGCTGGGCAAAGAAGACGCGAAGAAGCGCGCCAACGACATGCTCGAGAAGATGAAGGACAAGGTCGGCATCAAGGGCACCTGGGCCGGCGACACCTTCAACGTGACCGACCCTGTGAAGGGGACGTTCACCGTCACGGACACGGCGATCAAGTGTGAGCTCGCCCTCTCGTTTTTGATGAAGGCGATGAAGGGCACGATCGAGCAGAAGATCAACGAGTCGCTCGACAAGGCCCTCGCGTAGCGCTTCAGAGAGGGGGGGGATCGCTGGAGAACCTTCGGTTCTCGAAGCGCTCGCTGCGCTACAATCCCGTCATGGGCGAGCAGACCGACGTGGCGTTGCACTGGCTGGTCGAGCATTTCTCCGGACGCGAGCGGCTGGATACGATCCTCCGTTGGCTGCTCGCGGTCACGCCGGCGGTATGCGTCTCGGACGCGAGCGATCAGCCAGTCGCGTTCGGCGAGCGCGGCGTTGGGCGGGAGGATCTCCGTTGGTCCACCGTGCGCTTCGCGTGTGGGTTGAAGCTGCACGTCGCAGACCCGATCGATGTGCCGAGGTCCGTGTTCAACGAGCGGGTCGACGAGGCGACGGCGTTCATCCGAGTGCTGTTCGACCCAGCCCCGCAAGGCCGGCGCGGCAGCGGCGGCGCGAGCGGCGGAGGTCCCGCGAGCGCCGAAGTGTTCGCGTACGCCCCGACCCGGCATCGAGGCAATTGAGGTGGATCTCAGCAGCGAGTCCGAGTGCGAATCTAATCTTGTCCGCCAGCTGCGCACGCTCGCGGGAGCGCCCGAGGGAAACGCCAAGTTCGTCGTCGTAACAAACACCGTAAAGGTGTTCGTTGCGTATTCGAGCGGTTCGGGATCGCACGTGCGGTTCTCGGTCGCCTACGGACAAGCGCCGCAGAAGATCGTTCCGCCCAGCGCCGAGGGCGGCTACCGCGCGAAGCCGACGGCGGCGTCTACGCTGCGCGCCGGACGGCCGATGAACATTCTGCTGCGATCCGAGACCCCCGACGACGTCGATGGCAAGCGGCAGGGGATCGCGGTGGAGTTTCAGACAGGCGACGCGGCGTTCGACGACGAGGTGTACATCAACACCGACACGCCTCACGAAGTGCTGAACCAGGTGCTGGCGTCGAGGGCGCTCCGCGAGGCGGTGATCCGCTTGTTTCGAGAGGGCATCAGCTACGTCACCCTCGATGACGACGGATCGATGATTTCGTGTTCACTGTACACGTTCGCGCACCGCAAGCACGACGGGACGCGAGCCGAGCGCATCCTGAGCGCGATGGCGACGCTGGCGCTCGAGACGCCGCCGGTCGAAGAGAGCGGCGAGCTCGCGCCCCCTCCGCAAGCGCCCTGGCTCGACTGGATCGCTGTGGCGGGCGGGTTCATCTTGTTCTTCGGGGTCCCGATCTACCTGGCGCTCGTGCCGGGCCGGTGTTGGGATCCGTCCAGCGATGGCGACGGCTCTTCGCTCGTGTGTCGCCCGGGTTGTTGCGAGCCGATGTGGCAGGGTCTGCTGCTCGGATTGCTGTTGGCGATCCCGTTCGCGACGCTGCTGTCGGCGCGCATTCGCGGCCGATCGGACTCGCACGCGCGGCGCTCTCTCGCTGGGGGCGCGATCGCGTGGTTCGTCGTGACGATGACGATGTGCCTCTACGGAATCGTTCGCTGGCGTCTGTGACCGACGCGCTTCGAAGATTCTCGAAGGTGCTTTAAGTCGCGTGATTCGCTGCTCGGAGTCAGTGTCTCGTCCGTCGTCGCACAGCGCGGCGTGAAGAGAAGGGAGCCTTCGAGATGTCGATTCGTGCCCATCGCGTGCGCGTGCGATCGCGCGCGCTGTTCGAGTATGCCCTGACGGGGGCGCTCATCGTCGCGGTGCCGAGCGTCGCCTCCGCCCAGTCGAGCGACGCGGGGGCGGCAGACGCGAGCGCCCCGGCGACTCCGAGGCCGTCGCCGACGCTGCGGCTCGACGACGGGTTCACCTGGTTCACGCTCGAGAGCCACGAAGACTCGCGAGACGGAACGCGGATCGACATGGGCTACTCGGTGAGCGCGACGCTCCGCGTGTTCGGAACGGCGCCGAGAGAGAGCGCGTTCTTGCTGGTGTTCAAGCAAGGCAACCGCGAGCTCGGCCGTCAGCGCTGCACCGCGTACGCGCCAGGGTTCGAGCGGGACCTCTCGTTTTCGAACTTGTTCGTCGAAAACTGTGGCGATCGGGACGTGAAGCTTCGCGCGACCGGGCAGGTCACGGTCGAGATCCGCTGGGTCGACGGCGCGACGGACGCCGAGAGCGTGCTCGCGACGCGCACCATCGAGGTCGTTCGCACGGCGCACCATTGGGGCGGAATCCCGGTCAATCCCTTGCCGGACACCTACCACGTGTCGACGCACGGGCGGCTGCTCGACTCGATCTTGTCGTGGACGTCGTTCACGCCAAACGACAGCTACGCGAACGCGTACTTCGACAACGGGCTCACCGGGACGCTGATGTTCATCACGTTTGCGTTCAACGCGAGGGACCAGCTCTTCGGTCGCGTGAGCGGTGATGCGTCGATGCGATGCCAGGTCAACGGCCAGCCGTTCACCGTCGAAAACCCCAGGCCAGCCAACCTCGCCCACGCGCGTTCGACCTCTCAGCGTCGACAGTTTCGTCCCAACCCGCGCGTCGCGGGCGGAACGTCGATCGAAGAGAGTCAGTATCGCTACGAGACCGTGCAGCTGCCGTTTACGAGCGATCAGATGCGCACGAATCCCGGGCAATACACCTGCGATTTGCGCGCGGAGGGGCGCACCGTGCGACGCTGGGCTTGGACCGTGGGAGCGAACGGCGTTCCTGTGCAGCACGCAGAGCAGCAAGCGGGGCTCTATCTCGGGCCGCGCGCCGTGCTGCTCGACACGACGGTCCCGACGGACTCGCGCCTCGACGAGCGAACAAACCCTGCCGAGGTCCGCGCTGGGGGATTCTACGGCCGTCCCTGGGCCACCGAAGCGATGCGCACGCTCGCCGCTGCCACGCCGACGTTCTCGACGCCGTCCTTCGTGTACGAGCCGGATCCGCTCGTGCCTGCAGCGCGTCGAGCCATCTCGCAGAACATGGGCGCGAGCGCTGGCAGCGCAGGCGGCGCAAATGCAGCAGGCGGCGCGGCGACCGGCAACACCGCTGGACGGCGGGCGGGACGCCGACGTCGTTAATCGATCACCGAGCTACTGCCTCCGCAGCTCAGGAAAATACCGCACGAACCGCGCGAGCGTCCGACGTGCGACGTCCGCGGGGCTGCTCGGCACGATGTGCACGGTGCCTTCTGCTCCGAGCGCGTTCGTGACTCGAAGGACGGTTCCGCCTCCCGGGGCTTCTCCGAGGCTCGCGAGCTCGCGATCGTCGGGACACATTCCTGTGAGCTCGACGGCGAGAGCGTCGCGCTCGTTCGCATCGAGGGTCAGGGTTCGCTGAATCACGCGCGGGGTGCGGCTCTCGCTTCCGTCGGGCGTCGCGAAGAGGTCCGAGTCGTGAACGCGCACCTCGCCCGTTCGGTCGTCGTACGCAAACTCTCTGAAGAACGCGGCGTGCGAGCTCTGCGCGCGAACGACCAGCGAAAACCCACGTCCTCCCCAGGGGGCGCAGGTGCTGGTCGCGCCCGACGAGCGCCCCTGCGCGTTCGAGTCCGCCACGGCGCCGATCGCGCCGCGAGAGGTCTCACCGGACACATTGCCAGACGCTCCTCGGGTACAAGCGCCGCCTCCAGCGAGCGCCAGAACGACGGCGAGCAGAGCTCGAGCAGCGCAGCATCCAATGGTCTTCATCACGAGCGTTGAACGTAGCGCAGCTCCCGAAGCCTTGGTTCGCTGTGAGGAGTGCGTAGGATCCGCGCTCAGCCCGCGGGCGGCGTGTGCTCGACGCACGTGTAGACAACGTTCTCGTCGTCGAGCGAGCGCACGCGCCAGTTGAGCTTGACGGGGTCGCACGGCTCGAGGAGCCAGCGCTCGACCGACAGGTGCCTGGTCTTCTCGCGGTTTGCGACCAGCGCGGCGAACTGCGCGGTGCCTGCGCGATGCAGCGGATCTTGGGTCTCGCGCTGCTTCTTGTCGTACTCGCCCGGCTTGAAGACGCCGTACGCGCCGCAGTACAGGTGGTCGATCACCACGATGGTGTGGATCTTCGGGTGCAGGCCGAGCGCCGCTTCGACTTGCGCGAAGAAGGCCTGGCTCCACGTAGGGTCGGCGCTCTGCACGACGCCCATGGAGGCGCCCGGCAGCGCGATGTGGTCCCATTGATTCGAGGCCACGAAATCATCGATCGCGGTGTCTGCCTTCTTCGTGATGATCCGTGTCATGACCGAACGAACGTCGTCCGTCACGCGGTGATCGATGCACGAGAGAACCAGATGGGTCGCGTCGACCTCTTCGGTGTACGTCATCGCAAGGCGCTCCTCCTGCGCTGCGGCTCGCGCAAACGCCGCGCGAGTGTGCGTCATTTGCAGGACGGTTGACCCGTTCGAACGTGGGACGCGCGCTCGACGAGCCTCCGCGCCACATCGGCGCTTCAGCGCATCGAATCAGCGGCCAACCCGAAACACGACCTCCGAGTCGAGCGGGATACGATTCGACAAAACCTAATAAAACATTCGATTCCTTCGATCTTTCTACCAACGGTGTCGTCCTTGCTCGATGACTCGGGCATGAAGCGAATCGTCCTCGCGGCGCTCCTTGCAGCGCTCGCATCCTGCGCCACCACCGGCACCACCACCTCCACAGAGCTTTCTCCCGAGCTGCAGTCGCGATGGAACTCCTGCGAAGAGTCCGTCGGTCGCTGGTGTCACGACCACGCGCACGGCGACATCGCACACGAAAACGAGTGTAAGCGCGATGCGCGCCGCGGGTTTGCGTCAGTGAGCACCGAAGAGCAGCGCACCCGCTATCTGCGCGACCACGGCTGCGCGCTGTAACGCCGCCCTCTACCCGAAGAGCGCCCCTTGCGTGTTTCCCGGCCCGGCGGGCGGAGGAACACCGAGTTGCGTGTGCGCCTTCAACGTCGCCTGCCTCCCGCGCGGCGTGCGCACGAGCAGCCCCTGACGCAGCAAGAACGGCTCGTACACGTCTTCGATCGTGTCCTTTCAAGGTGTGTCTTCTGTCAGGGAAAGCGTAGTGGGTATGCAGGGTTGATGGAACACAGCGAGGATGGAGCTCCGGGCATGATCGCGCTGAGCAGGGAACCGGATTTCGGTTCAAAAATGCACATCCGCAGGAAAATCAGTAGCGGCGTCAACACCCAAGCGGCAACACGCTCGCCTCACGGCCAGAG
>LNEO01000458.1 GCA_001465015.1 Deltaproteobacteria bacterium Ga0077539
AGCGCGTCCGCGTGCTCGTCGACGAGCTCGCCGAGCTTCTTGAGGTCGTCCACGAGATCGACGTCGCCGTCGCCCTCTTGAATGGCGTTGAGCTGGGCCTGCACCTCGGCGTCGTCCTTTGCGAAGTAGCGAAGCGCGCGGATGGCGATCGATCGCAGCGTCGTGCCCTGCGCTCGCGCCCTGGAGATGTCCTTCGGCGCCGTGCGCTTGCGAAGCGCACTCCACTCGGTCTCGCAGCGATCGAGAAGCACGATTCGCTGCGGGAGCTCATCGAGCTGCGCGCGCTCGAGCTTCGAGCCACTGCAGAGAGGAACCGCGTGTTTCTTCGCGTGCTCGGCGAGCACCT
Source organism: Deltaproteobacteria bacterium Ga0077539 (assembly GCA_001465015.1). Classification (GTDB taxonomy): domain Bacteria; phylum Myxococcota_A; class Polyangia; order Polyangiales. The sequence goes on from LNEO01000458.1 coordinate 347, forward strand.
TCGTTGCGTGGAGCTGTCGGGCGACGCTCACGTCGGGTTTGCGTCCGTACCGCTCGGCGTCGAGTGACACGAGGTCGACGGTCTTTGTTGCCCGCTTGGTCACGGGCGCCTTCTTCGAGGGCCTCTTTGCCTTCGCTGCTTTCTTCGTTGTCCCCATATTGTGTGCCGATAGGCTACCGAGCCCGCGGCAGTTGTCCACATGACCAGTCGGGAAAAGTTGGCTGCGATCGCTTGGTCGCGCTGCTATTCTGCTGCCTGTTCCGCGATCGGGGATGTGCCCGAAGCTGCGCGTCACGACGCGTAGCGCGAGATCACAAAGGATTGATCGGGGGGAGAGGCCATCCCACCGATGGTCGGTCGGTGCACGCTCGAGTCGATGACGGCGCGATCGCCCGTTGCCTCGCCCGAGTCCTCCGTCCGATGCTGCCAACACAGTATCGCCTGTGAAACCAGCGGCGAACGCACGGTGCGGGGCGGTGGGACGATCGCGGCGCGGTAGCAAAGGGCCGAAGGGCGCAGACGAGGCAACGGGCGGACGCGTGGGCGACGGACCGCGGTTGGGTGTCCTATCCTCCGCCGAGGTAGCGCTCCATCGCGGCGTCGAAGGTCGCTTCGTTGGCGGTGAGCGTTCCCTGGCGGCGGTCGAAGAGCGGGAGCGTGACGCGCGCCCCCGCCCACTTCCCAGAATTGTCCGTCTTGCTCGATGTGAACGTCGACGGACACATCGGGGACGAGCCCCTCGATGCGCGTGAGCCCTGTGCGCCTCGCGTGCGCTTCGAGCGCGCTTCGCTGCTCTTGCAGCGCGAGAGACGCCGTGATCGCCCGTCGTTCGAGGTCCGGCGCCACTTCGTAACGATCCGGAACGCTCGGGAGCTCGTCCCGCAACCGCCATTCGGTCTCGTCCCCGTGCGCGCCGAGCAACCTCGTGAGCGCCTCGCGCCGTTCGAGCAACTCGAGCTCGAGCTGCGCCACCGTGACCCTCGCGCTCTCGTACGCGGCCTCGTGCGTGACGCGGTCGAGCGCGAGGGTGTTTCCGCTCTCGGTGAGCGCGCGTGCTGCGTCGCGGCCTGCGGCAAACGTGTCGAGCGCGCGCGTCGCTACCGTGAGCCTCGCGCGGGATGCCTGCATCGCGAACACCGCTGAGCGCACACGAAATCCGAGGTCGATCACCGCGCTCGCGGCTCGGTGTCGCGCGGCGTCGAGCTCGGCGCGAGCGACGCCTGCACGCACGGGGGCGAGCAGCGAGTGCGTGAGATCCCACTCGAGCGCGAGGTCGAGCTGCACGGGCTGCACGGGATCGTTGGGGTGCCGGATGTCGAACTCGACCGCGGGATTCGCGACGAGCCCCGCTTGCACGAGCCTGCCGCGGTAGACGCCGAGCTCGCGGAGCGAGGCGCGCAGCGCGCGGTTGTTGCCGATCGCGACGCGCACGGCATCTTCGGCGGTCATGGGCGCTGCGAGCGTTCGGCGCACAGTCTCTCGGGACTCGACGTCGACCTCGGGTGTATCGAGCGCAGGCGCGAGCTCGACGCGCGCTCGGCGCGAGACGCGATCGAGGTCGTCGCGAATCGAGTGAGACACGCACGCTTGGGTGGCGAGGGAAGCGAGCAACGCCAGGCGCGCGCCGAACGAGCACGGCGCCTTCGCGCGGTCACGGGCCATGATGTTGGCCTCCTGTTGAATGTGTGTGCGTCTCTTGCGAGGGTGTTTGCTGCGCGCCGCCCCAGCTCGCGCCGGGGTCACTCGGAAGCGCGAACACCGCGGCGTCCGGGTCATCGAGCGCTCGCCAGAGACCCGAGTCCGACGGCTCATCGGGCAACGGCGGGTCCTCTCGCAGGGCGACGGCGGCGACGGGCGCGGGGCCCGATCGAGCTTCGGGCGAGAGCGCGGACGTGGACGCAAACGAGTCGGGCACCGCGCGCGTGGCGCAGGCCGAGAGGGCGATGCCGAGCGAGATCGAGAGCGCGTGTCGAAGCGGTCTCGCCGGGCGACGGAGGAGAGAGGACATCGGGGACGCGCTTGGATCGCGCGAATGCGCGGGGTTGTGACCCGCGACGGGGCGATCGCGAGCAGCGATCGAGCGCTCGATCACAATCGTCGTCGAACGCTGCCTCGCGCCCTGCCGTAGGCGCAACTACCTCCGCGATGGATCGCGATCCCAGAGGCAACGTAAGCCGATTTGGGAGTCGCCGGCCTCGTTGAAGGGCGGTTGATCGATTGGGCCTCCGAGAATCCAAGCGTGTCGGACGTTGATGCCGTCGCTTCGGATCATCCCGTGCTGAAACGGCTCGACGGGCGTCTCGTCGGGGACGCGCTGACCAACCGGGTCGACGGGCTCGATGCCTCGATCGTTGAGCGCTCGTTGCGCGCGGTACCAGTTCGGCGAAACCGTTGTGTCCTCGACCCACTCGTTCACGCTGCCTGCGAGATCCAACGTTCCAAACGGACCCGCGCCCGAGGGAAACGAGCCAACGGGCGGGTACGCGTCGACATCGAAACGGCAGAGCATACCGCCGGGCAGTGTCGCGAAATTTCCCCTCGCGCAGTCCAGCGATGCACCCCAAGGAAATGGTCGACCGTCTGTTCCCCGTGCTGCGAACTCCCACTGAACGCTGGTCGGAAGTCGTCCGCCGAAGAAGCGACACGCGGCGCGAGCGGCGTCGAGCGTGAGTTGAATTGCTGGGTGATCCGCGCGCGCTGGCAATCGCACGCGGTCTTCGATCTCTGCGCGGACGCGAATGGGAGCACACACGCCAGCGACACGACAAAGCTCGAAACATCGCACCGTGAGCTCGTGCCGGCCGAGCCAGTACGGCGTCGTGAGCGTGGCGCGAAACGACGGAGCCGCGGTGCTGTCGTCGTTGCCGATGAGGACGTGCTCGGTCCTCGGCGCGCTTCCAATGGGATCTGCACACGTGCAATCGCACGGAGCGCACGGCGCGCACCAAGAAGGGCGACGATATTCGAGAGCCCCGCTCGCGTTGGTCACGAGCTGATCGCGGCTGAGCGGGTCCGTAGGCACCACCGTCTGCCCACACGCAAAGACGAAGAGCGACGAGCCAATGGCGACGATTCGTCTCATGGAAACGCGAAGCTCGCTGCGTTGGCGTAGGACGTCTCGCACTGGGCTCGCGTGAGCCGATTGCCCCAAGTGCTCATGAGGTTATCGGGACCGTCGCTCGGAACTGCATAGCCGTCGTTGAACAGCGGGCTGAATTGGTTCAGCGCGTGTCCGAGCTCGTGCGCGACGAGGTTCTGGATGTTCGATCGCACGGCGCGCTCGATGTCGTGTAGCCCGAGAACGACGTTCGTGTCGAACGCCTGTGCGACTGCGCCTCCAGCCGTCGTTGCCCCTGTGAATTGGCGCACGATGTACAAGCGCAGCGCTGTTGGTGGACCGAACGTGTTCGAGAGCGCAGCCGCTTCCAGTTGGGCTTACGGCGGAGAGCCAGATCGCGCTCGCGGTGCCGAACGAGAGCCCGGCGCGTCGCGCGGCGCTCGTGACCGTGAACCGCGCGAACCAGCTGAAGTTTCACCTGGTGTCGCTGTCCGGTGCGCGACTGAATCTCGGCGCCGAGCGCCGGTTTCAACGATCCGCGACCGACGTCGCGCTCGGCGACACGGAGAGCGCAATGTCGGCTGCGTTCGATCGCGAGAATCGGTTGGTGGTCGGTCTCGAGGCGACGTCGCGGCAAGCGCTGGTGACATCGAGCGAGAGTCCCCTGAACACCACGGGCGACCTCGTCGCCGTGGGACCGCAGTTTCGAGAGTACAATCAATCTCGAGCGCTCGTGCGCCGCGCTGGGGTGTGATTGCAGAACGTGGGGATATCGCCGAGCGTCTCCCATCATCGCAGTTTCGCTGAGAGACCAAGCGCTCGAGTCGCGA
>LNEO01000459.1 GCA_001465015.1 Deltaproteobacteria bacterium Ga0077539
TACCCAGCAATTCTACACGCAGACACAATGCGAAGCCGCCGCCCCTGCCGTTCCAGGCGGGGGCGGGGCGCGCGGCAGCGCGGGTGGGGGCTTTAGCACTGCGCCAACCGTCGTTCTCCTCACTCGGGGGCCGCGCCCTTTGCGCGGTCGCACTCCACGCACTCCACGCACACTGCCCACTCGCTGCCGCGCTTTGCGATCGCTGCGCACGATACCCGCTGCGCCTCGCTCAGCCCTTTCACAGCGCGCCGACGATCGCCAAAGCACACCGGAGGTCCACTCGCCCTGCGACCTGGCGTATTCTCTTCTGCGCGATGCTTTGCTTTCGTACGCCGACGCCTCCCTGGATCGTGTTCGCTTCGCTCGCGCTTTGCGCGATGGGCGGGTGCGCCGTGTACGACCCGATGCTGCTGCCCTTGCCGCGGCGAGACGTGCGCGAGGCCAGCGCGGCGGACACGACTCCGATCACCGACGTCATGGCCGACACCGGCGCAGACACTGGCATCGACACGGGCGTGGACTCTGGCATCGACACCGGCGTGATCGCAGACGGGGGAATCGATACAGGCGTCGACACGGGCGTCGACACCGGCGTCGATGTGCGTGGAGACACTGGCGTGGACGTTCGCACCGACACCGGCGTGGGCCCGTGCGCAGCGCCGCAGACCATGTGCGGAACATCCTGCGTCGATCTGTCGTCCAACGTCACGCATTGCGGAAGCTGCTTCAACGCATGCCCCATGGTGTTCAACGGGACGCCGCAGTGTCAGGCGGGCAGGTGCGTTCCGATGTGCGCTCCGCCTGCGTCGCCGTACGACCAACGATCGTGCGTGTTCGCCTCGAGCGACGCGTGCCCGGCGACCACCAACACGTCGCGCGTGCCCACCAACAGCACCCACGTGCGCTTCGACAACCTCGCGAGGACGCCGGCAAATAACCTGAACTTCTCGGGAGCCTGCGCGACGCTCACCGGCGCAGATCAGACGTTTGCGCTCAGCTCCCCGCTGACGGCCACGTGGCAGGTCGAGTTCTTCACCGAGTCTTTCAACGGCGGCGTCGCGCTTCGCCCAGGCAGCTGCGTCACCCCGCAGCCGACCGACGCGTGCGCGAACAACTCGAGCACCTTCGGCCGAGAGCTCGTTTTGTCCTCGACGGTGGTCTCCGCAAACTCGCCCCTCTTCGTCGTGGCCAAGGCCGCGATGGGCGTGAGCGGACCGTTCGCGATCGCGGCGACCCCCACCGCGGCGTGCACCAATCGCGCGCTCGATGGCAGCGAATCGTGCGACGACGGAGACCTCGTCGAAACGGACGGGTGCAGCTCCGCCTGCGGATTCACAGCGACGACACTGTCGAGCTGCGCCGAATCGCCAGGGGCACAACCGATCGTCGTGGACCTCGGCACCCAGACCTATCGAGTGACACCCTCGGTCAGCGCGGACACCCGTAGACTTCCGTGCGGAATGGACGGCGCGAGAGACTTCGTCACGTTCGTTCGACCCGTCGCCTCGGGCAACCTCGAGGTGCGCACCGGGCTCAACGAAGCAGCCGCGCTCTACGCCGTCGGCTGCGCAGGGGCGCCGCTCGCGTGCGCTCCGCTCAACTCGGGCGCAGCGACCGCGGTCACCGCCGGGACGACGTACGCGCTCGTCGTCGATTCGCCGCTCAGACCGCTGGAGTTTTCGCTCACCCTCTCGCGCTGCGGCAACGGAACGGTCGAAGGCAACGAGCAGTGCGACGACGGCAACGCGCTCCCAGGCGACGGGTGCAACGCGCTGTGCGGACGCGAGGCGAGCTGTCAGCTCTCGATCCTCGCGAGCACGTCACTGACCACGCCAGCGAGGCCGCCGTTTACCAACTGCACCGTCGTTCCGTTGACGGGAATGCCCGGCGCCGCGACGCCCCCGGTGCTCTCGCACAACACGCGCGTCGTGCTCGCAGCGGGCGATCGCGTGAGCGTCACCATGACCCGAACGGGCGGCTCTGCGCTGATCCCCTGGGGCGTCGAGATCCTCCCCGAGTCCGCTGCGCCGTCGGCGACCGCTGGGACGACATGCAACGTCGGCCGCGCGTTGGTGTGTGCGAACGACGCAGGGTCGACCAACAACAGCGCCACGTGGGTCTCGCCCGCCGGCGGGGCCTACATCGTTCGCGTGTTCTCGCAGGGCTCGCCGGCGCTGAATTTCACCGGGCGCATCTCGGTCCAGCGCTACCCGACGCTGTAGGTCGCGAGCGAGAGCGATCACAGCCTCGCCCGCTGGGCGGCGAAGACGCGCCAGCGGGAGAGAGAGAACACAGGCGAAGCGAGCCTCGGAGTTCACCGGTGCGTGCGTGCGTGCGTTCGGGGTCTGCGGGTCTGCCCGAATGAATTCGGGGTCTGCGGGTCTGGCCCGAATGAATTCGGGGTCTGCGGGTCTGCCCGAATGAATTCGGGGTCTGCGGGTCTGCCCCCGAATGAATTCGGGGGCAGCGCGCGCCGCAGGAGCGTCGCGGGCCATGCGCCGCAAGGCAGCGCATGCA
>LNEO01000460.1 GCA_001465015.1 Deltaproteobacteria bacterium Ga0077539
GTGCCGCTCGTCGTGTTGCAGATGGGTGTCGCGCCGGAGCACGCCCGACCGCACGCACCACAATTCATCGCCGTGTTGAGCGACGTCTCGCAGCCGTTGGCCATGTTGCCGTCGCAGTTGCCGAAGTCCGCGTTGCACGACCCGATGCGACAGGCGCCGGCCGCGCACGCAGCGGTTCCGTTGGCGATCGCGCACGCGTTGCCGCACATCCCGCAGTGGGCCACGTCCGTGGCGGTGTCCACGCACGCGCCGCCGCAGCGAGCCTGCCCCGAAGGACACCCACTCCCGCACGCGCTTCCGCCGCAAACGGGCGTCGCGCCGCTGCAGCGCCGACCGCACATCCCGCAGTGGGTGTCGCTGTTGAGCGGCGTCTCGCAGCCGTTGGCCGCCATCATGTCGCAGTCGCCGAAGCCCGCCTGGCAAACGTACTGGCACTGCCCCGCTGCGCTGCACGAAGGAACCATGTTCGGCCGCGGACCGCACGATCCGCACGAGCCGCCGCACTGATCGTCGCCGCACGCGCGTCCCGTGCACGACGGCGTGCAGCTGTCGTTGGGCGGCTGCGGCACATCGGGGCTCGAGACATCGGGGCTCGAGACATCGGGGCTCGAGCTGTCGGGCTCTGCGTCCAGCGCGACGACGACATCGGGAGCAGCGTCGCGCGATCCATCGAGGCCAGCGTCGTCCCGCGGGGTCGTGGCGGTGTCCTCGAATCGCAGGTGCGCGTCGAGGTCGACGAACGGCACCATTGTGGCCTCGAGCGCCTCGCATCGACCGCCCTCACCACAGGACAACCCGCGGGCGTCGCAGACATCTGCGAGCGTGCAACGAGGATTGGACGCAGGACAGTCGCTGGCGATCGACGCGCACTCCGCCGCGAGAAACGCACGGGCGCGGGTCATCTGTCCCGACGCGAAGGTCACGTGTACGCGCTTGGAAAACCGCAGACGCTCGCCGCCCGTCGAGCCGCGGACGAGCTCGACGTCGAACCACAGCACCGCCGAGCCAGAGCGCGGCGCGCCGGTCTTCGGCGTGACGGTGAAGCTCGATGGCATCTGCAACGTGGAGGGACGCCCAGCGAACCCGCGAGACCACTGATATGTGGCCCACATATTCGCCGCGTCCGAGCTGGCCACGCGCACCGTGACTTGCATCGGCGTGTCCGCGGGGATGTTGCTGTCCATGACGACAACAACGGCGGTGGCCGGCGCGACACAGGCGGTTGTGCTGAGCGCGAGCGCCGCGACGAGCGCTGAGCTTCGATGAGCGCGCGACGGGATGGGCATGAGCGAGGCCATACACTACCACCAAACGTCAACGAACCCCCGGAACTCAATAGACTTCGCGGGTCTGTGGTCAGGGATGGCAGCCGAACACAGGGGTCGTGAAGCACACTGCTCGCGTCGGCGGATCGATGGAGCAGTTCTGCTCTCCGCCGAGAAAGGCAGCGAGCGGCGCGCGGGGCAAATGCGCGTCGAACGAGCCATCACCGCGGGCGATCGCTCGAATCGTTCGTCGCGCGGGGTCGACCCACGTGAGCGTCGAGCGGTCGTAGGGGACAGCCGCGCGGCTCGCCTCGTCGCGAACGATCACCTCTGCGCGGACGGATTGCGTGAAAAATTCCACGCGGTCATTGCGCAATCCCTCCCACCGCCGTCGCTCGCGAAGCGTCGGTCCGGCGCAGCCCGAGCCCTCGCAGTCCGCGCTGCTCTGGATCGTGTAGTCACCAGCAAGGATGTGAACGACACCATCGAGAGCGAGCGGCGCGCGAAGGGAGAACTCGAGCTCGCTCGACAGCGGAGTGATCGCGCGAACGTTGCTGCGAAAGACGGGCGAGGCCTCGCGACCATCGACGCCGACCACGAGGCTGATGCACGCGAGAGGGACTTCTTGGACGATCTCGAGGTCCTGATCGATCCGCCCGAACGGGCGCAGCACCGCGAGGCCGCAGGGACTCGTGCGGCCGCAGAGACCATCGACGTAGAGCGCGACGGTCGCGTCGGTGTGAAAGACCCTGAATCGCTGGCCGGACTCGGTGATGGGCTCCTTCATCACCACTCGGCCCTCGCGATCGAGCAGGACGAGATACGGGCGGACCGCGGTCGTCGGCCACCGCTCGATCCCGACGCCCTCGAGTCTCAGCCGCGTCGTGATCGTCGCGGTGCGCGCGCGAATCGTGACGGGTCCCGAGCGCTCGAAAGAGACGTTCGCCGCGAGCTGCGCAACGTTGGGCGGGAGCCCCTCCAACCGAGCGGCCAGGTGCGGAATGGAGACGTCGTACCGAGCGGCCCACAGCCTCCTCCCTGCGCTCGCACGGGCGAGGTCGAGCGCGACGTCCGTCGTCACGGCAGAGCGCAGGAGCAAGGGAAGCGCCCCCCAGGAATCGGGCGCAGGTTGCCCGTCGACTTCGAGGCGCACCGAAGAAACGACGGTGTCCGCCGAGAACGATCGGATCGCCTCGCCCTCGCGCAGATCGCCCAGCACGCGGTGATCGCAGGGCACCATCACTTCGGGTCGACCGCAGCCAAACGCGAGACCTCCGACGCTGACGCGATAGCGCTGACCTCGTCCCGGCAACGCGATCGCGACGCGCTCGGACCGAGGAAGCGCGCCGTAGCGCGCCTCGATCGACAGATCACTCGTGGGCGAGAGGAGCACGCTCAGCGTGTCGGGCGGCTCGCGTCCGTCGACGTGAAGGTCGAGCGACAAGCTGCGTGGCGAGACGTCGATTTCGACCTCTCGCGACGAGCGCAGATCGAGCGCGTCGACGACGATGGCGCCGCTCGCCATCAGCCAGCCCGGCGCCGGAGAGTCGTGCGTCGATGCCTCCCATCGAACGCGGTACACGGCTGGCGGCAACGTGAGCGAAAACGCTCCGTCCGAGCGAGCGCCGAGGTCGAGCACCGCAGTGGCGATCGGCGACGCCGACTCGAATCGAAGCGATCCACGCGAGCCCGACAGCGCGGGATCGAGCGGAAGCCCGTTGCGAGTGACGCGACCGCGGACTGTGATCACGTTCGCGACGAGCGTGACAGAAGTCCCGCTCAACACGCCTCCAGGGCACCGCTCGTTCGGCGAGAGCGACGAGCCACAAGAGTCCAACCCAACGAGTCCCACAAGGCAAGACACGACCCCGCAGGACGCCCAGCGAACACGCTGTTTCATGTGCGTCTCCTTCGAGATCACTCACAGCAACGCCCGCGCCAACGGCAGAACGATCGCGATCCATGTGAAATTTTGCAGGCGATCGCGTTCGCGCGCCCGATCGCGTTCGCGCGCAGAGACGCGCGCTTCGTCCTCGCGCGTCAATCTACGCACGCCCCCGACGATCACCGCGAATCGCGGAGCGCCAACGCGTCTCTCGCGGTCGTCGCGTCGCAGAACGGCGTCACGCGCCCGGCGTGTTCTTGTGTCTGCTCGTGGCCTTTTCCCGCGATCACGATGACGTCTCGCGCAGCGGCGTGCTCGATGGCCCAGCCGATCGCGCGTTGGCGGTCGAGCTCTTCGACCCAGCGCGCGCGCGGCGAGCTCGCCCCCTCTCGGATCATCGCTGCGATCGACGAGGGCTCTTCGCGCCGCGGGTTGTCCGACGTGAGCACCACCACGTCCGAGAGCGCGTCGGCGATGGCGCCCATGACGGGGCGCTTCTCGCGGTCGCGCTCGCCGCCGCAGCCAAACACACAATACAGCGCGCCATCGCAGAGCGAGCGAGCGGACTCGAGCGTGCCTCGCAGGCCGTCCGGCGTGTGCGCGTAATCAACGACCACCAGCGGCTCGCGGGCGATCACCTCGAACCGGCCTCGGACTCCGGCAAACGACGCGAGCCCCTCTTTGATCGCCGCCGCGCTGTAGCCCGCAGCGTCCGCCGCGAGCGCCGCCGCGAGCGCGTTTTGCCCGTGAACCGCCCCGCTAACCGCGAGCTCGATCCGTCCCCCCAACGCCGAGGCCAGCGGCGAAGGCGCGAGCTCGACGCTCGTTCGCCCGACGCCCGCGGTCACCGTGCGGGCCTGGAGCGTCGCATCGCCGCGGATCGAGTAGTCGACGACCCGCGTGTCCTTCGCGAGCACCGCGCGCAACAGCTCAGAAGCCGGGTCGTCCGCGTTGAGCACCGCGGTCCCGCCGGGAAGGAGTGACATGAATAGTTGTGCCTTCGCGGCGAGGTAGGCCTCCATGCTTCCGTGAAGGTCGAGGTGGTCGTGCGTGAGGTTCGTAAAGACCGCGACGGACGGCGGCCACTGCCGCGCAAACCCCTCGGCCAGCGACTTGGACGTCACCTCGAGCGCCAACGTCTCGACCCCGACGATCGCCGCGCGCTCGACGGTCGAGAAGAACTCGTCGCTCGGCGACTGAGCGACGACGCGCTCGCCGTCGACCCACGCGCCCACGGTGGTCAGCGACGCGGCGCGCTGGCCAGAGGCCGCGACGATCGCGGCGATCATCGAAGTGGTGGTGGTCTTTCCGTTGGTTCCCGTCGTGGCGACGGTGGCGAAGCGTCCATGGAGCGCAGCGGCCCGCGCCGCGCGCTCACTCGCCAGAAGGTGAGACACGGACGCTTCCGCCGCGCGGCGCCCATTGGTGGCATTCACCCGCCGGCGTCCAGCCGACGCACTCTTGCGCCGGAGCATAGGCGCTGGCCTCGACCTGCGGTCGCCATTGGTTGCACTGCCCGCCGGCCGTCCAACCCGTGCACTCTTGCGTGGGCGCAGGCTGCACCAGCGCCTCTTGCGTGGGCGCAGGCTGCGACACCACGACGGTCTGCGCGGGCTGCTGCTGTACGACAGTCCCTTGCGTCGGCTGCACGTACTCTGGCTGCGCTGCGCCGGACGTGACGACGCACGCGCTGCCATGCATCGCGAGCGCGAGCGAGAGAAACTTCTGCCGATCCAGCGGACGATTGGGAGTGTCAGCCATCGCGGAGATCGTCGCACACGACGCGACCGGGCGAAAGGCGCGGACGTGCGCTCGAGCGACGTTGCGTCCTGTCGCCCCGGAGCCCCGTTCACCGCGCCGCGTCGAGCACGAGCGACACGACGATCGCGCGCCCCAGGCTCGTGCCCAGCGCGACAGACGTCTCGCCCGGACCGACGGCGGCGCACACGATCGTCTCGGCCTGCTCCGTCGGCAGAAGCAACGACACGAGCTCACTCCCTGTGTTTGCGTTGAGCAAGAGGAGCGTCGCAGGGATCGTGTCCCGCGCGCCGACGATCACGGTCCTCTCTGCGAGCAGCGCGTGCGCCGTCGTCGGCCGCTTCGGAAGCCAGCTCCGCCCGCCCGTAGTCGACTGGATCGCCTGCACGATTTCTCCCCGGTGCGTGACCGCGAGAAAGAGCTCGCCGCCCGCGATCTTCTGCGGCCAGAGCCTCGAGTGCGCGCACGGGTCCATGGAAAACGCCGGCGTCTCTGCGCGCACCGAGCGCGCTAGCGCCCCTGACCGTCGGTCAGCAAGCACGCTGCTCACCGAAAACACTCGGACCGCTTCTCGCTCGACGGTCGCCGTCGGCGTGAACATTCGAGGCGCGATCTCGACCCGCGACCGCTCGACGCCCGAGCGGAGCTCGATCACGACAACGGCGCCGTGCACCCGCGGTTGATATTCGACACACACAATCGAATCCGCGTCGAAGTCGAACACCTCCCACCACGGGCAGTCGCGCTCCCACAAGAGCGCGCCGGACCGCACGTCGTACGCGCGGAGCTGCCCGGGGTGTCCGGCCACCAGCGCCGCGCAGTCTCGGGAGAAGAGCGTCGCCGTCGGGTCGAACGACGCGTCCGCCTCGAGCTCACAGAGCGCCGCGATTCGCCCCAGCGACGGCTCGTGCCAGAGCACAGGGTCGTGCGCGAGCACTCCGATGAGCGCGCCGTCCCGATCGAACGTCAGCGCGCGGACCGCCTGCCGATCGTGCCCCTTGCACGCGTCGAGCACGCGATCGACCGACGGCGCATAGCGGATCGACGCGGACCCCATCGCCGCCCGATCAGCGCAGCACCGCGGTGCCGCCCGCGATCCAGCTCCAGCTGCTGCCGCCCGAGCACACCGTGGTGGTCGCTTGGATGCGGAGGATCAGGGATCCTGTCGTCGGCGGGATCGGGTAGGTCCGCATGATCGACTGCGTTCCGACGCCCGAGCCGCCAGCGAAGCCGTAGCTGCCGACGACGGCGCCGTTGACCAGCACGTTCCACGAGAGGGGCTGTCCGCTGGCGCAGCCCGAGGTCAGGTCGCGCATCTGAAAGTTCATCGTGATCGAGGTCGTCGTCGCGCCGCGCACGAAGGTCTCTTCGACGAAGTCGCCTGCCCGAAAGAAGAGCTGACCCGTCAGCAGCCCCGACGGCGTCACGCCCATAGGCGCCGAAAACTGAGGCACAGCATCACCAACTTTGTGATGCAGATCGCAGGGCGTTGTGCATCCTACGCATCGTGGCGTCGGAGTGAGCGCG
>LNEO01000461.1 GCA_001465015.1 Deltaproteobacteria bacterium Ga0077539
GTCTTCGAGGCACTATGCGCGGCAGCTCGCTGCCGCGCCGCCGCTGTCGTCCCTCGCTGCCGCGCCGAGGCTGTCGTCGTATGGGAGTAGATGCACCCTATCGCTTTGCGTCTCGCACGTCAGCTCCGATTCAGCACTCGCTCACGCCCACCGCTCGCGCCACGCGGCCAGAGCAGGGAGCCCCGCGCGCTCGAGGCGCGGCACGATCACGCGCTCGACCGCGGTGTAGAACGCCGCGGCGTCGACAGCAGGCTCAACGACGCCAGGGTTGGGCGTCGGTTGTGGGCGCGCCGGTCCCAGGCCCCCGCGGCGGCCGGCGTCCAAGCCAACCACGCGATCGAGCTCTCGCAGCGCTGTACGCAGCTCGTCGCCAGCGATCACGGCAACGCGGTCCCGGCCAACCTCCGCGACGAGGCGCGCGACCGCGAGCGGCAGCAGCGCGAAGCCGAGCTCGCCGTGCGTGGCTTCGTCGCGCAACATGAGCTCGATGCACGCTCGCGGGAGCGGAAGGTCTGTGTGCGGCCGAACCGACGCGAAACGCACAGCGCTCACGACCTCGCAGACGCACAGCGCCGTGAGCACCTGACGAAACAAGCTCTCCGCTGCATCCCCGGGCGGCGCGGGCGGAGCCGCGTCGGACCCAACGCTCGTGGTCGCCCCCAGTCGGTTGAGCATCGTTGTCGCGAGCTCGACATGGGCGACCTCATCGGCCTCGAGCCGCTCGAGCGCTGCGTCGATCGCAGAGTCGACGACGCCGGCCTGCTCGACCGTCGCGCGGATGCGTCGCGCGACACCAACCGAGAGGCGCTCGTTGGCGACGCGGCGCGCCCACACCAGCTGCGCTGCTTGCCGCGCGAGAGCGGGAACGACGGCGGCGTCGAAGGCGGCCATATCAGGCGGCTCGACGCGCGGCCGTTGCGCGAACGAGAGCAGGCGACTCCTCGCAGACTCCTCGCTCTCAGCCATTGCAAGCGCCGCACAGCCGAAGCTCGCCTGCGGGTATCGGCGCGCCGCCGTCCTGGCCTGCGTCGGACGCAGGCAATGGCTCAACGGTACCGTCGAGCCGCTGGCGAAACGTCGCGCATCCCCCTTGTCCGAAGCACGGATGGCCGGGCTGCCGAGTGAGCGGCGAGTCACCTTCACATCCTGCGCTGGCGGCGGTGAGCAACGCGAGCATGACTGTCCAACTCACGCTCGAAGCGGACGTTCGGTTCGAGTCTTCACGATCGCTCATCGGGTCGATCCTCCAAGTTACGCGGGGCGGCGCTGGCCAGCGCGGGCTGCAGAGGATACGCCAGACGACGCAGCATCGCTTGTGAAACCGCGGGGCGATCGCTTCGTGAGGCCTCGTCGCTAGCCGGTCGCAGCGGGTCCCTGCGCTGCGACGAGCGGACGTGCAAACATCGTCGCGCTGCGATCTGCGCTTTCGAGTTCACGATACACTCGTTGTGGCAGTGCACCGCGAGGTCGACCGAATCGCGATCAAGCTCGCCGCGCTTCGCGCGCTGTGGAAGAAGCTCGGCGGTCCTCCTGCGGACTACGCCCAGCGCGAGAGGCGCGATGAGCGACGACGAGCGCCGTGACGTCGCCGAGCGCGCGATCGCAGCCTGCGAATGCGCTACGATCGCGTCGATGAACGCGAACGCAAGAGCTCTGTGTGTCCTCCGCGCGCTCGCGCTCGTCGGCGCCACGAGCGCGTGCACCCGCAGCGGGACCACCGACGGGACGAGCAACAACAGCCAGAACGGCTCGCAACACAGCACGCAGGGCGGCGCCAACGCGAGCATCGCCGGAGTGTCCTGCGGCGAGTCTTCGCCCGCGCAGGGCAGCTCGTGCGAAGGCCACCAGATCGGCCACACGTGCGAGTGGCACGGGGCGGTTCAGTGCACGTGCCAGCAGACACCCGCGGGCGCCCAATGGAGCGCGTGCGCAGCACGTGCGGTGCCCGGCCCGCTCCCTCCCCCAGAGCTGGCGAGCTGAGCGTTGCGAACGCTCGACCCTGTGCTCGGCGACCCCAAGACTCGTCCCCCGAGGAGCGATGCGATGAAGAGGGTGCAGGCGTTCGAGCTCGAGGACCTGCCGTGGGTGCCCGCGGCGATCAAAGACGGGGGGCGCGATCTGCTCGACGCGATGTTCTCGAGGGTGCGCTTCTATCGCGGCTGCGCGCCCAGCATCGCCGCGCTCGTGAAGGCCACCGGCGTCACGCGCCTCGTCGACCTGTGCTCGGGCAGCGGCGGCGGCGCGCTCGCGATGCTCGCAGAGCTCGACGCGCTCGGCCTCGACGGGCTCTCGCTGCAGCTCTCCGACCGCTTTCCAAACGCCGCCGCGATCGAGCGCGTTCGTTCGCTCGCCGACCCGCGCGTGAGCTACCGCCACGAGCCCATCGACGCGCTCGACGCGCCCGACGCGCCCGCCGACGGTCGCGCCATACGCACGATGTTCGGCGCGATGCATCACTTTGCGCCCGAGGACGTGCGCAGGATCCTCGCTCGCGTCGTGGAGTCGCGCGCGCCCGTCGCCGTCTGCGACGTCGCCGCGTCGCCGGCGATCCGCAAGCTTCCGCTCGCGCTCGCGCCGCTCGCGATGGCCGTGAACATGGCGCTGCTCTTCGTGGTCTCGCTGTTGATCGCCCCGCTCGCTCGGCCGCCGCGGCTGTCTCGACTGCTCTTGTGCTACGTCCTTCCGGTGATTCCCGCGCTATACGCGTGGGATGGGACCATCTCGGCGCTCCGCGCGTACGCGCCCGAGGAGCTGCTCGCGATCGCGCGCGAGGTTCCGGGCGCAGAGGGCTACGAGTGGGCCTGCGAGCGCGCTGGCTCGGCGCTGGTGCTGACTGGACGCCCCATCCCGTAGCGCACGGCCAGCGACGACTCGCGTCGAGCACGCGGCCTGTCGTTCGACGTTCTCCCCCAGGCGAGCGACCGTCGCTACGCGTCGCGCTCAGCGCACGATGAACGGCGTGCAGCGCAGGCCGAAGCGATCGATCGCCGCGCCGGCGCCGCCGAAGACGCCAGTCGCGACCGCGTCTGCTGCGCAGAGCACCGGCCCGCCGACGACGCCAGGATTACCGACGGCGGGTGTCTCGGCGGAGGCCGCGACCGACGCAACACCAGCGGTGTTGGTCGGAGTGCCGCACACCATTTGCACTCGACGCACGGTCGTGCCGAACGCGCTGCCGACGAGCGCTGCGTACCCTCGCGCGGCGTTGGACGCGTTGCAGAGCCCGCTCGTGACGGGGGTCGTGCGCCCGACGTTTCCACGCACGGGCAGGTCGCCGTCGGCGCCGGTCGTGAGCGTCCACGGTCCCGTTCCGACCATGCCCGTGATGGGACGGCAAACGCCGCGCACCGTCTCGAGGTAGGTGAAAAAGGTGTCCGAGACTCCGCGAACGCCCGCGAGCATGGTGCCCGGCGGGCAATCGTCGGTGAACGTCGCTCCGCCAGCGCCGCCGCTGGGGGTGGACTGCACGGTCCTGGCCGTGTCCAACGCGACCTGAAACACGCGCGGCGTGATGCAGCCAGGCCGAATCCCGATGACCGCCGTCGACACGCGCACGTCGTAGCCGACAGCGATTCGTCCGGCCGGGCACGTGGCGGTGCTGGCCTGCAGCGGGTTCGCCTGTCCGCCGGTCGAGCCGATCAGCAGCGTCGCGCCGAGGCTCAGCGAGAACGGTCCGGTGCCCGACACGGTCACCGGCGCGCACTGAACCGAGAGCGCGTCGATCGGCGTCGATGCGCCGCCGTTGTGCGTTCCGCGGAAGCCAACCACGACGTGCCCCGCCGGGCACAAGAGCTCGCGCTGACCCGCGCGGTCTGCCACGGCCGCGCCGCGCGCAGGGAGCAGCGGCATCGCGCGCGTGAACACCACGCGCTGCGGCGCCGTGCCCGTCGCGCCGAGCACGCCGAGCTGCCCGCAGATGCCTTCGACGTGCCCGACGACCAGCGTCATGGCGCCCGCGAGCGTCGTGTTGGACGAGACAACGCCGATCAACACGCTGCCAGCCGGGCAGTTGTCGAGCGAGCTCATCGTGCCCGTCGCGCCGCCGACGAGCGACGGATAGTTGGGAGCGCCTTCACCGACCGCGAACGTGAGCGCCGGCGGGTTGGTGTTGCCGGCGGGCGCAACGCACACGCCGCTGGCGCAGGTGTTCATCGCCGGGCACGCGCGGCCAGGCGCACCACAATTCAAAGCGTCCGTCTGCAAGCTCTGCACGGGCCGGCACGTCGCTGGAGCGCCGACCGCGAGCTGATTCTCGGGGCAGCCCGTCGAGTAGTGCAGCGTGTACAGACCCTCGCTGCTGCCGAACCCCGTCGCGTAGATCGCGTGGATTCCTGCCCCCGCAGGGATCGCGTTGCCGTTGATGTTCGACGCGTTTTCGTCGAACCCGCAGGTGCCGTCACCGCCGTCGTCGTTGGTCGCGACGGCCGGCGGCATCGCGACGCCGCCGTGCGCGATGGCCAGCATCGTGTCGAAGCCCGAGCGGCACGTGTTGACGTTGAGCGTGCCAGCGGTCGCCGCCGGACACGTCGTGAAGAAGTACACGTCAGCCTTCTTTACGCCCAGGTCAGGCACAGAGATCGTGGTGTTGCCGGTCGCCGCAGTGTTGCCTCGGACCCACTGACGCGTCGCGTCCGGGGCGATGGCCAGGTTGCGCCCGCCGCTCGACGCAGGAAGCGCGGCGACGTTGAGCGTAAACGTGCCCGTCAATCCGCCGAAGCCCGAGACCTCGATGAGGGTCGTGCCCGCCGGAACGACCCCGACGAGCTGCGACTGCCGGGTGCCGCACGCGTCGTCGACGCACGACGCGGTCGTCGCCGCCATGGGCAGCCGAAATCCGAGGCGATTGTCGAAGCCCGTCCCAAACGAGTCCGCGTACAACAAGGTCGGCGCGGCGAAGGTCACCGAGTAGTACACCGCGCGCGAGTCGCACTGCCCAGCGGCCATCGCGCCGTTGAAGTTGGACCCGATCACCTGCACCCGCGCTCCGGTGCTCGGAACCATCAGCGCGATCGCCGTCGCCGGCGTGGTGTTGCGCGCCACGCAGGCGCCCATCGCGCACGTCGCGTTGGCGCCGCAAACGCGACCGCAAGCGCCGCAGTTGTTGTTATCCGTCTGCGTGTCGATGCACGACGCGCTCATCCCCGAGCCGCAGACCGTCTGGCCCATCGAGCACATGATCACGCACGCGCCGGCCTGGCACATGCGACCCATCCCACACGCGTTGCCGCACGATCCGCAGTTGTTGCTGTCCGTCTGCGTGTTGACGCACGCGCGCGCAGCGCCCATGCCGCAAGCGGTCTGTCCCATCGGACACGAGCACGCTCCCATCGCGCACGTCGCGCCGGTGGCGCAGGCGTTGCCGCACATCCCGCAGTTGGCCGCGCTGGTGCTCGTGTCGACGCACGTCGTCGCGCCGCCCGAGGTGCACGCGGTCTGTCCCATCGGACAGCGGCACATGCCCATCTGACACGTGAGCCCCATCCCGCACGCGTTGCCGCACATCCCGCAGTTGGCCATGTCCGTCGCGGTGTCCGTGCAGGTCATCCCGCACATCGTTCGCGGCGCGGCGCAGGGCGGAGTGCACACGCCAGCCGCGCACGTGTTGCCCATCGGACAGACGTTGCCGCACATCCCGCAGTTGTTGACGTCCGACTGGGTGTCAGCACAGATCGCAGTCGCGCCGGTGCCGCACGACGTGCGTCCCATCGGGCACGCGCACATGCCCGTCGCGCAGCTGGCTCCCGACGGGCACGCGTTGCCGCACATCCCGCAGTTGGCCGTGTCGGTCTGGAGGTTGGCGCAGCGCGCTGTCGCGCCGGTTCCACAGGCGACCTCGGGCATCGTGCAGGTCGGTCGACAGGCGCCCATCGAGCACATTTGACCCATGGGGCACGCGGTTCCGCACGCACCACAATTCATCGGGTCCGTCTGCGAGTCGACGCACGCCGCGCCGCAGAGCATCTGACCCATGGCGCACATCAGCCCCGTGTCCGGGTCGACGCCGCTGTCCGAAATCACGCCCGTGTCCGAGATCACGCCCGTGTCCGGATCGACGCCGGTGTCCGGATCGACGCCGGTGTCGGTGATCACTCCGCCGTCGCCTCCATCGGGGCGCGGCGTCGGCCGATCGGAGGTGACGTCGTTGCCACCCTCCGTCCCGGCGTCGTTGGGTTGCGGTGGAGTGCTGCATGCCGAGAAGAGTGCGGCGAGCGTCACTCCAACGATCAATCGTTGGGTCATCGAAGATCTCCCGTGTTGTGGTGACGACCTGCAGGGCTACGCTCGTCGCGCAGCGCCCGCACTGTGGATGAGCGGCAAAGATAAACACACGGAGCAGCGCTCGAACAGCAGCCCCGTCGACGCGATAGGTCGAGTCAGGTCGAGCGTCGACGACGAGGATCCGGTCGCGTGTCACGCGAGCAGCGATCGGCCTGGGGTGCCTCTACAACACACGCTCGGGCTCGGGCCCCTGCTCGCGCGCCCACGTCTCGTCGATCGATCTCGCGGTCGGCCCGCGACGCGCTGCTGATCATCTCGTGCTCGAACGTCTCGAAGCGCGCGATCTTGCGCAGCTCGCCTTCGCGAGGACGCTCCGAGAGCGGCAGCGCCTCGTGGCGCCAGCCTCGTCCGTCGAACACCCAGCACTCGCAGAGCTCGCCGCGCTCGTCGAGACCTCTGGCGATCGCGTGGAACTCCGCTGCCGACCCGGGACGATCGAGCTCGAGCTCGACGCCGTGCGCGCGAGGGGGCTGAAAGATCCAGGGCACCCAACGCTGCGGATCCCTCTGCGAAGCGATCGCATCGTGCTGCGGATCCTCCGAAGAGTTCGGTTTCACGCAGCACTCCGGACGTTTTTCGTCCCGCGACGAAAGCGACGTTGGGGGCTTCTCAATCGCGCGAACCTCTGTGAAATTGCACCTCGATCACGGCTTCGAAGCGGTTCGCTTCCGGCGCGTAGCGATCGTGAACAAACGCTCGTCGCGCCGATGCAAACCCCACAATTCATGAGGACCCATTGAAACTTCAACGACGATCTCTCCCGCTTCTCGCGCTCGCGATCGGTGCGTGCGCCCCTGCCCCGGCAGGCAACGACGGTGGCGACGGCGCCGCGGACAGCACCGCAGCGGACACTCGCGCTGACTCGCGCACGGACACTGGAACCATGACCACCGATACCGGCGCCGATCCCGACACGGGCGTGGTGATGGATTCGGGCGTCGACCCCGACACGGGCGTCGCCATGGACACGGGCGTGGTGATGGATTCGGGCGTCGATCCCGACACGGGCGTCGTGATGGACACGGGAGTCGACACCGGCGTCGTCGTGGACAGCGGCGTCGTCGTGGACAGCGGTGTGGTCCTCGACTCCGGCGTCGTCGTCGACAGCGGCGTCGACACGGGCGTGGATTCGGGCGTGCCGATGTGCCCTGCGATGACGGGGACGATCGCGCTGCCGACGGGCATGGTGTCGGGCACGCTGCCGATGATGCCGAGCGCGATCAACAACGTGTCGTGCACGACGAACACGTTTCAGACCGGCGAGCACGTGTACGCGCTCAACGTTGCGACGCGCACGGGCGTGATCTTGAGCACCGCGAACACGGCCACGACCACGGACACGTCGCTCGTCATCCGTCGCACGTGCAACGATGTCGCGACGGAGGTCGCGTGTGACGACGACGGCGCCAATGACGGGACCAAGTCGTACGTACGTGCGGTGCTCGAGCCGGGGATGTACTCGGTGATCGTCGATGGATTCCGCACCGCGGGTCCCTACCAGATCGACGCGTCGAGCTTCACGCCCGCAGCCAACGCGACGTGCGCCTCGGCCACAGCGTTGACGGCGGCGATGGCCACGACGGGGACGACGGCCAACGGCGGTTCGACCAACTCGCCCTGCCGCACGTCCACGACGGCCGTCAACGGCGGCCTCGTGTACTACTCGTTCGCGATCCCGGCGAACTCGCGCGTCAACTTCGCGGTGGCCGCGACCGGCGCTCAGAACGTCCGCGCGTACGTGACCGACGCTTGCAGCGCCACCCGGTGCGCTGGAAGCATGTCGACGATCACGATGGGAACGGCTGCCAACGTAAGCGCGTTCAACTCGACCGCCGCGCCGCGCACAGTCATCGTCGCGATCGGAAGCACCTCGCTGACGACCGCTGGCGCCTTCTCGATCACCCCGACGGTGACCTCTCTCTCGGCAAACGCTGCGTGCCCGGCCCCGACAGCGCTCACCGTGGGCGCCGCTGCGGTCAACGGCAACACGGACCTCGGCGGATCTCCCGTGCCTTCGTGCATCGCCGACGCGACGGAGCTCTTCTACACCGCCACGATCCCGGCGAACTCGCGCGGGACGTTCACGCTGACGCACACCGGGACGCAGAGCGCGCGCGTGCGCGTGCTCGACAACTGCACGCCCGCGACCTGTCCGATCTCCACGACGAGCTCGACGACGGGCGTCGCGATTCCGGTAGAGAACACGACAGCCGCCCCGCGCACCGTGATCCTCGCGGTCGCGAGCAGCTCGACCACCACCGCGAGCACCTTCAGCATCGCGCACACGAGCAACGCGACGCTCGCGGCCAACGCCGCCTGCAGCGCTGCGATCGCCGTAGCGCCGGGCAGCGCTGCGATGATCAACACGATGACGGCGGTGGGTTCGCGCCCGGTCGCGTGCAACACGACCGAGGGCGACGTCCTCTACTACTCGGTGACCGTCCCGGCTCGCAGCTCCGTTGCCGTCACGCTCACGCGCGGCGGAGCGCAGGACGCGCGCATGCGCGTGCTCGACCTCTGCACCTCGGCGTCGTGCGCGGCCAGCGTCGCGACGACGAGCGCGACGGGCGTGACGACGTCCATCGACAACGCCACAGCGGCTGCGCGCACCGTGTTGATCGCTGTTGGCAGCACGTCCTCGGTCACGCCGACGACCGCGACGCTCGCCGTCGGCGCGCCCTCGGCGATCGTGACGTACACCGCTGGCACCGCCGCGGCGATGTGCGACGACCTTGCCACGGGCGCGACCAACCACACCGTAAACGACGCCGACGACGGAGTCGGAACGGCGATGGTCGCGACGGCGATTCCGTTCAACTACTTCGGCGCCGCGGTGACCGCGTACCACCTGAGCAGCAACGGGTGGATGCAGTTGAACGGGACGCTCCCGGCGACCGCGTCCTCGAGCAACGGCACGATCCCCAGCACGTCCACGCCCAACGGCATCGTCGCTCCCTTCTGGGACGACCTCGTGTTGCCGAGCGCGACGAGCATCCGAAGCAACACGTTCGGAACCGCCCCGAACCGCCGCCTGGTCTTCGAGTGGGTCAACGCCGCGCCGTTCTCGGGCATGGGCAACCTCCGCTTCCAGGTGAAGTTCTTCGAGACCTCGAACTGGATCGAGTTCCACTACTGCAACATCTCGATCCCGGCCGACGCTCGCCTCACGGGCAACAGCGCCACGATCGGCATCGAGAACGCCTCGGGCACCATCGGCCTTCAGCACTCGAACAACACGGCGATGAGCATCAATACGACCACCGCCATCCGATACACGCCGATGTGATCCTCGCGCTGGCGCCCGCTCAGCAGGGAACCGGATTTCGGTTCAAAAATGCACATCCGCAGGAAAATCAGTAGCGGCGTCAACACCCAAGCGGCAACACGCTCGCCTCACGGC
>LNEO01000462.1 GCA_001465015.1 Deltaproteobacteria bacterium Ga0077539
GCGGGGGCGGGGCGCGCGGCAGCGCGGGTGGGGGCTTTAGCACTGCGCCCAGCGCGTTCTCCTCACTTGGGGCGCGCGGCAGCGCGGGTGGGGGCTTTAGCACTGCGTCCACCGTCGTTCTCCTCACTTGGGGGCCGCCCCGCGGCTCGGTGAAAGACGTCGTTTCGTCTCTCGATTTGCAACTCCAACTCGCTGGTTGTGCCGTGGAGTTTTCGGCGCCTATGCCCCCGACGCGCCCCCTGTCAGAGTCGCTATGCGCCCTCGCTCGATCGGGGCTCTGGTTGGTCTCGATCGAGAGCGGTGTGGTGCTGTTCGTTCCCACGGACGGGCTGCGCTGACCGGCGGGAGTGGCCAGCCACCCCGACGCGGCGCTCGCCGCGCCTGGCCGATCCAGCGGCCTGTTGCCAATGCGTCGCCCGATGCACGAGAGTCCAGCGCATGTACTTCACCCTGCTTCGAGCGCCCAAGGACACTCGCTGCCGTCGTTGCAACGAGGTGGTGGACCGCGGTCAGTGGTTGTGTCGCTCGTGGCTCTACGTCGACTCGATGTCCGAGGACACCAAGATCGTCCACTATCACACGACCTGCGCGATCGACGTCGACGCGCGGGGCGCGACGAGGGCGTTCTTCCCGAGAGACGGAGAGACCGAGACCGAACTGCCGACCGCCACCGAATCCGAGCTCGAAGCGTTGGCGCCATTGAAGGCGCTCGCCGAGAAGCGGTTGAAGGCGATCGAGCGTCTACAGGACGACCTCGAGCGCATCGAGAAGGGCGAGAAGGTCGAGCGGTGGACGATCGAGCCCGCGACCGATTGGCTCGGCCGGCCGCGGGTGAGCGTGCGGTTCGGCGGCAACGCGAGCGCGGGCAACTCGTTTACGCCGTTGTTCGAGAAGCACGCGCCCGACTGGACGGTGCGCTCGTCCAAGCGCGAGTACGTCCTCGTCGCGCCCGCGTCGACGGCGCGCGCTGGCGACGATCCCTCGCAGCCCACGGTGGCCGCGCTGTTCGGAACGCGCTGCTCGGTCAAGCTCGTGGCCAACCAACGCGAGAAGGTGAAGGCGTGGCGCGCCGCGGGGCTTCCGACTCCCGTCTTGTGGGTCATCGGGCCGGAGGTTCGCGACCGCGCAGCGCTCGACAAGAAGGTGCTCGAGCTGCGGGCGATGCTCGCGAGCGCGGGCTTCGAAGCGGACGAGGCGCTCGTCGTCAGCAGCGTGGACATGGACGCCAGCGCGTTCGCGTCGGTCGCGCTCGCGCTCGACGAGCTCCTCGACCGCGGAGCGCGCGTCGAGACCAGCGTCGCGACCCCGATTCAACGAGCGATCGAGCTGCTCGAACAAGCGATCGACGACGAGCGCACAGAGGCGTGGGCCACCGCGCTCGAACGGGCCCACGCGCTGCGCGACGACGCATCGAACGCAGAGCTCGAGCGGGTCGCGTTGCTCGCCGCGCGCTGCGTCAGCGATGAGTCTTCCCGCGGTCTCGTCGCGGAGATCCTCACCAGCGCGGCCGTCGCGACCGAGGCCACCCACGCTGCGAGCGCGCAGCTCCTCGGTCACATGCTCGCCGACAAGCGAGCGACAAAGCGCGAAGCGACGATCGAATCGCTCTGCAAGACGCTCGAGCGCCCGAGGAACGAAGAGCGCGATATGCGTTGGCTGAGCGCGCTCGAGTCGGCGCTCGTGGCCGAGACCGGAGTGACGAAGCGAGCGGATTTTCTCTCGGGGTTGTTGAAGAAGCACGGCGACCAAGAGAGCGCGAAGCGGCTTCGATCGCTCGCCGCGGGGATCAAAGCGACCGCGAAGCGCGCGCTCTTGGACGAGTGCGCGAGCGAGATCGAAGCGCGAATCGCCAAGAAGAAATCGCCTGCCCCTGCCGATCCCTCCTCCACCTGATGGCGAGAGGCTCGGATTGCCCCCCAACCCGCTATGCGCCGCGCTCGATCGCGCGAGCGCGTTCGGCCGCTCGAATCAGCTGCGCGATCGTCGCGTTGTGCGGCGCCGCGAGCCCGTACTGCGCTGCGCGTCGCGCGACCTCGGCGTTGAGCCAGGGCATCTCCGTCGGCGCTCCGCGGCGGAGGTCGTGGACCATCGCGTTGTAGTTGCTGCGCGTCTTCTCGGTCGAAGCGAAGACGGTCTCCGCTGCGGTCCCTGCGCGATCGGGCTCGAGGATCACTCCGTCGGCCGCCGCGACGGCCACGGCTTCGGCGATCAGCGCGCGGGCGAGGGACTGCAGATCCGGGTCGTCTAGCACCGCGCCGTTGCGTCGATCGAGCAGCGCGCACGGGCCGCTGACGGCGAGGTTCCACAGGGACTTTCTCCACTCGCAGGCGGCGATCGACGGCGCCCTCGAGACCGGGAGGCCCGCGGCGCGCAAGAGCGCATCGAGCTCGTTCGTCGCTCGCTGCGCCGCCGGTTCGTCTGCCGCTAGCTCGAGCTGAAACATCCCTGCGAGGTTCACTTCGGTCGGCCCGAGCTGCGCGGCGCCGAACCAGCACGCCACGCGAACGAGCGGCGCATCGCCCGTCTCGGTGGCGGCGAGCGCTGCGACTCCGAGGCCGTTTTGACAGAGCCCGAGCGCGCTGTCGGGCGAGCGGTCGAGCGATCGAACGAGCTCGAGCAGCTGCGGCGCCTTGGTGCACAAGAGCACGGTCACGTCCTCGGGCACGCGGGGTCGCTCTTCGAGCGCCGCGATGCGCACGCGCGCATGCGCCGTCTCGCGCCCGCTCACGGTGATGCCGTGCTCGCGGAGCTTCTGCGCTCGATCGCCGCGCGCGACGAGCGTGACGTCGGCGACAGCGTCCAGTCGAGCCGCGAGATAGAGCCCGACCGCGCCAGCGCCGGCGATCCAGAGGGGCGGCCGCGAACCGTCAGCCATCGCGCTCACACACGACTTGCACGAGCACGTGCTGGCGAGCTTCGCGCACGAGACGCAGCGCCTCGGCCAAGACGCCAGCGACCTCCGCGGGGCGCTCGGCCCTCAGACCGACCGCGCCGAACGCGCGCGCGATGTCGTCGTACCGAGGCTTGACCGAGAAGTCGCACAGCGCGAAGCGTCCCGTACGCGCAGCGACGCCGTTGGGATGCGAGCCGCGCGTGCTGCGCTTGATCGTGCTCCACGCAGAGTCGTCGAACACGATGAAGCACACTGGGAGCCCCTCGGAGACCGCGACGTGGTGCGCAGACAGAGGTGTGTTGAACAGGTACGAGCCGTCGCCCAATGTGGCGATGATGGTGCGCTCGGGCGCGGCGATCGCGCCGCCGAGCGCGGCGCCGAGGGACCATCCGAGCCCGCTCGCGACGGAGTTTTCGAACCATCCGCCCGGGACCTGCCTCGGGACCTGCCACGGATCGAGGTCGTACTCGTTGAAGATGATGACGTCGTTGTCGATGGCGTCGCCGATGCAGCGAGAGAGAAATCGCTTGGTGATCGCGTCACGGGCGCCGTCGGCCCGCGCGGCGTCGCGCGCGGCGCTGAACAGTCGATCGTGCTCTGCGCGCAACGCGCTCGAGATCGACGGCTTCGGCAAGAGCGCGGTGAGCGCGCGGAGGGTCTCTGCCGGGTCGCCTGCGAGCGCGAGGTCCACGGGAAACCCGCGCATCGGCAAGTCCGAGAAGAGCGGATCGACGCCGATGCCGATCACGTGCGGCGCGCGTTCGAGCCGCGCAAACGCTGGGATCCACGGCACGGGAGCCTCGAGCGCGACGACGAGATCCGCGGTCTTCACCAGCTCGTTGGGCTCGAAGCCGAGGTGGTGGGCGTGCTCGGTCGGAAAGTTCATGAAGTTGCGCTTGCCGTGCTCGACCACGCCCGCGCCGCACGCCTCGGAGAAGCGGACGAGCGCTTCGGGGCCGCCGGGGCGTCGTCCCAGATCCGCCGTGATGATCAGCGGGCGTTTCGCCGTGCGGATCAGCGCTGCTGCGCGCTCGAGCGCGGCGCGATCGGGGCGCGTCGTGCTGCTCGGCTGCTGCCGTGGCTCAGCTGCGACCTTGCGTGCTGGCGCGACCTCGCAGAGCGGCTCTTTGGGGAGCGTGAGGTACACGGGGCCTTCGGGCGCGCTGGCGCTCACTGCGAGCGCGCGGTCGACGACGATCTCGAGCGCGTGCGGCCCCTTGAGTTCGTAGTCCCACTTGGTGAACTCGCGGAAGTACCCGCCCTGGTCGAAGGTGTCCTGTCCCCACTGGACGAAGTTCGTTCGAACGCCGTCTTTTCCCTCTTCGTACCAGGGTGTGCGTCCTGCGAGCAGCAACATGGGAACGCGCGCGCGACGCGCGTTGATCAGCCCCAACCCCATGTTCGCGGTGCCCACGTTGACGTGCGCCATCACGACCTGCGGTCGGCCCG
Organism: Deltaproteobacteria bacterium Ga0077539; assembly: GCA_001465015.1. Lineage (GTDB taxonomy): Bacteria > Myxococcota_A > Polyangia > Polyangiales. Next base: position 4,343 of record LNEO01000462.1, read on the forward strand.
AGACCAACGTGTGTCCATGAGCCATCGCGATCGCCGTGTTCTCGTGCGGCGCCGCGACGACGCGAAGGGGGCTCGGCCCGCCGCGCTGCTCATCGAGCGCCGCGAGGGCCTCGATGATGGGCGTAAAATCCGTGCCAGAGTTCGACGCGAAGAGCTCGATTCCGCGTGCTTCGAGCAAGCGCAAGAGCTGTTCAGCCGTGCTCGCCTCGGGAAGAGGAATCGTCGCCGACTCAGGCGGTGACTGCCGCAGGTCCGAGCCGTGCGCGCTCGCGCCGCGCAGAAACGCGCGCAGCGCGTCGTTGAAGGCCGCAGGCTGATCGAGGTTCGAGAAGTGCCCCGCGCCGCGCAGTTGCACCAGCCGCGCGGTAGAAACGAGCGCGAGCACATCCGTGAGACAAGGCTCGGTCGGCGTGATCTTGTCGTGCTCTCCGCCGACGAGCAGCAGCGGAACATCGAGCCGCGCCAGCACGTCACGCTGATCGTGAAGCAACATCGAGCGCCAGCACGCGAGGTAGATCGCCTTGTCCTTGCGTCCTTCGACCTCGACGCCGTGCGCGATGGTCTCTCGCGCCGTGTTCGGCGCGAAGAGGTCCGGCAGCGTCAGCGCAGAGAACTCTGCGACCGTGCGGGTCGCGAGCATTCCTTCTGCCCACGCGAGGCGCCCTGCGCCGTCGGCGAGATAGCCCCATGAGTTGCAGAGCGTGAGCGAGCGCACGCGATCGGGGTGGCGTCGGAGCGTCTCGACCGCGACGACTCCGCCCATCGAGAGGCCGACGAGGTGCGCCTTGCCGAAGCCGGCCTCGTCGATCGCTCGCGCGACGTCGTCCGCGAAGCGCGCCATCGAAACGGTCTCTGCGGGGCCGCCGAGGTCCACGGCCACGACGTGATATCGCTTGGAGAACTCCGCGACTTGCGGCGCCCAGAACGAGCTGTCGCCGCCGACGGCGTGGATGAAGACGATGCACTCACGAGCGGGCATAGAGGCTCCTCTTGGGTGGTGACGCGATGGAGTGTGGCGAAGGCACCCGTGGGTGCTCAGCGAACACGCGCGACGAGCGCCAGCGGTCCGCCGCCTTCGGGGCCGTGGTGCTCGGCCCGAGTCGAGACGTAGACGCGCGGGTCACCGAGGCGCGACGCTACCACGGCCGCTACGACGCAACGCGAGTAGCGAGTGTCGCTGATGTCGTCGTCGCTGAGCATCGTGTGTCGGTGACCGCGGAGCGTTCCGCGGGGGTCTGCTTCGGACTTTGCGAAGGCGCCCACGAGGCGATCGTCTCCGGGCGAGAGCGCGAGGCGCTGCATGAGCGCGTCGACAGCGCTCGCGTCGAGCATGTCTGCGAGGACAGTGTGATCCACCACGAGGTCGCCGCCCCACGAAGGGCTCTGGCCGAACACGACGATTTCGGTGCGATCGAGGCCGGGCTTGGCCGAGCACGACGCGGTGGTCGAGTAGAGCGACCAGTCGCGACAGAGCGCGTCATCCGAGAGCGCGTCGCGAGACACCTCTTCGGTAGCGACCGCGGCGCCGAGCGCGGATGCCGCTCTCGACCACACCATGTTGCTGCGCAGCGGAAGGCCCGCGGCCTCGGCGGCTCGCTCTTCAGCGGGCGTGGTGCTCGGGATCGCGCCCTTCATTTGCACGAGGTGCACGTCGCGCGGGGCGATGTTGGCGCGCGCGGCGATCTCGGCCACGGCGCGCGCGGTCTCGTCGATCTGCGCCATGCGACCGATCTCGTGCGCTGCGAAGCGGCGCGTGGCGCCAACGCCAATCGCGAGCCGGGGACCGTCGGGCGCCGGCCCTGAATCCTGCTCGACCGAGAAGGCGACGACGTGGGGCGTGACGACGCCCTCTGTTCCGCCGGAGAACGAGAGCACGACGCGGTCTTCGACCGCTTCGGAGGTGAGCCCCAGGCGACGCTCGAACACCGCGGAGAACGCGCGCACCGCGAGCTCGCGGGTGAAATCGTTGCGACCGCCGTTGCCCTCCGTCTTGCCGATCAGGCAGAGCACGCCGTCGGGCGAGAGCTCGCCGCGATCGAACGCCTTCTCGAGTCCGGTTACGTCTCCCGGGCCGCGGGTCTCGAAGCGGACGGCCCTGACCCTCCGCCGAACGCTCACTCCGCGCGCCCCGCGCCCAGCGTGACGTGAATCGCGGTGCCCGTGTGTCGAACGATGTCGATCTTGCGCACGTCGCCTCGGTCCATCTCCTCTGCCTCTTTCTGCGAGGCGAGCGCCTCGACTACCTCTGCAGAGTTGGCGGTGAGCACTGTCACGGGGCGGTCGATGGCCATCGGAAAGTCGTGCCAGGTGCCCGCGTGAATCATGATTCCGTGGCCAGGAGGCAGGACGAACGCGACGACGTCGTCGAGGTCCGGGACGTCCATCCCGCGTTGATGGGTCGGCTTTCCGAGCACCATGCAGAGCGGCGCGTCGCCGAGCCCCACGAACAACTGGGTCATGCGCAGGTGACGCTCGAGCCAGGTGATCGCGCCCGGGCGCGGGTGGATGCGTGCTGTGCGCACGACCGCGGTGCCCGTGTACTCGAAGGGCAGGTTGAAGCCCTCTTCCACTGCGCCCTTGTAGAAGGGGATCGTCAGTCCGGCGTTGGGCACGTCGGTCCCGATGAACACACCGTAGTCGATGGTGTTCTCTCGGGTGGCGTGGACGACGGGGACCTCTCGGGTGTTCGCGGATGCCATGGGCTCCTCATTGGCTGACGTGAAGGAAACGACGCGCTGATGTTACACCGCGCCGTCGGCAGAGCGCTGATAGAGTGGTCCCTTGTACGCCGCGAGTACGGTGCGCGCCTCGTCGCGCAGGACGTCCTCTTCGACCGTGAAGCGTCGAGCCCGGAGCTGCGCTTGCCACTGCTCGTTCATGGGGCCTTCGTCGAAGCCGGTGAGCGACTCGACGTCTTCGCGCCGGGCGCAGATCGTGAGCCCGCGCAATCCGCACCAGTAGATGCGGCCGAAGCACATGCAACATGGCGCCGACGAGGTCACGAGCGTCCAGGACTCTGGGAGCATGTAGCCGTCAGTCACCACGGTTTTGGCGAGCGCGAGCGCGACGCCCTCTGCGTGAAACTCGTAGTTTCCCCAAGGAACGACGCGGTTGATCCCGACCGACACGAGCTGGCCGCCCTCGTCGAAGATCGCCGCGCCGAAGGGGCCTCCGTTGTCGAGCTGCGTCGAGAGCTGCGACAGATCGATCACGAGCCGGGCGCGCGCGGCGCTCGAGCGATCGCCGCGCGCGAGAAACGCATCGACCGCAGCGCGAACGAGGTCCGGCAGCGCGTGGTCGCCGAGCGCGAAGGGGACGGGAGAGTTCACGGGTCGAGTAGACCCCGAAACTCGTTCGGGAGGGGAGCAGGAAGCGCCTGGAGCGATCGGGGAAAACGATCGGGGACGGTCCTCAATAACTCAAGTATTCGGGGGGGAAAACGATCGGGGACGGTCCTCAATAACTCAAGTATTCGGGGGAAAATAGTTGAGTTATTGAGGACCGTCCCCGATCGACCCGGCGACGCCGTCGAGCGGCTCCTGAGCGGCAGCGGCGGGCTATCTCCGCGCGACGCCCCGCGTATCGACGGTGAAGTACCGGACGCGATGATCCATCGTCGCGGAGAGGTCCTGCGCGGTGTACGCGCCCAGGATGAAGCCGTCGCTGCTCACCGAGCGCGAGCCCGCGATCGCGTAGAGCGCTCGTCCGGCGACGGGCGCCGGTCCCACTGCAAAGTCGAACCACGTTTGTCCGTCGTCCGAGGTCGCGAGCACGGTGAGCCGTCCGTCTTCTCCCGCGCCGACCGCGTACAGCAGGCCAGAGCGGGCGGTGTCGTCCACGAAGAAGCCATCGAGCGTGCGCAGCCCGTGCCCGTTGCCGAGCCAGCGTGGCTGTCGATCGATCGATCGCGCGCCGGTCGCGAGGTCGAATCGCACGGCGTGCTGACGATTCAGCGGCGCTGCGGCGTAGTACATGAAGTGCAGCGAACGCGCGGTCGGGACGAAGTTCGAGAGCCAGGTGTTGGTGTCGAGCTCGTCCGGCAAGACCACCTGCGTGGCGGGTCCTGTTTCATCTGCGGTGATGGGCAGCGTGAGGGGAGTGAGGTTCCACGGGCCACGCACCCAGGACGCGCCGCCGTCGCGGGAGAGCACGAAGTGAATGTCGCGATAGCTGAGGCCCATCGGAGCGCTTCCGATTGGATCCGTCGTCCAGGCGACGTACAGGTCCGAGCCGATCACTTTGCAGTGCGGGTATTGCACGCCCGCGCGCGGTCCCGGCGCGTACAGTCGCAGCGCGCGTTCGACGAACCCATCCGGGCGAATCGTGAAGAAATTGCGCGGCAGTTCATCCCAGAACGTCAGCACATACAATCGAGAGCGAAACGCGTCCCAGCACGTCGTGAACTTCGAACCCGTGCCGTTTGGGATGCTCTGTTCGACCGCGGGAGCGGCGAACGAGCCCGCGTTGTAGCGGTAGAAATAGCCGGGTCCCGTTTGATCCATGCGCCAGTCGGAGTGCACGACGTAGAGCGCGTCCGAGCTGTCGGTCTCGAGCGACGGGGCGTTCGTACCGTGCATTCCTTCGCGCACGGTGCTCCAGGAGAGGCCGTCGTCTGTCGAGCGAGCGAGGATCCAGTGCGCTTCGGCGGTGTCCGTTCGACGTCGGAGGTACGAGAGAAACGTTCCGTCGCGCGTGCGAACGACGCGTTGGTTGTGGCTCTGAAACGTCCCGTAGATGGTCTGAATCGCGGCGACCTCTCGGACCGTGATCGGGCGAGGTCGCCAACAGGACGGCGCGGCCCACGTGTACCGTCGGCCGTTGCTTCGCGGATCGCTGTTGTCCGACGCGCTGAAGTACAGCGAGTTGCCCCAGTGACTGAATGTGCCGCGGCCCGACATGCGAATCGTATCGTGCGCCGAATGCGCAGGGCCGAGCGCCACGCCGTCCTCGAGGATGGTCACCGTGGATCGCGTCGGATTCGCGGGCGTGTCGCCGTCGAGTCCGAAGTCCATCGCGAGGATGTACGCAGACCCGCTCTCTCTCGCCGCGCGCGCGACCTCGAGGGTCCCGCACGGCTCGAGCGATCGAGCGTCGCGCGTCGCGCTGTCTTCGCCGAGAACATCAACCCGCGCGCTGTCGGTGACGTTTGAATCCGGGCTCGCCCCGTCGAAGCTCAGCGCATCGAGGTCCGACGAATCCTGGGTCGAGGCGTCGATCTCGGTCGCGTCGGCGCTCTGGGCGTCCAGCGCCGCGCTATCGGGCGTCGTGCGGTCCGGGAAAGCAACGTCCGCGGGCCCTCGCGCGTCGACGTCGGCTCCGGGCGCTGTGCACGCGACGATCGTGCAAGCGATCGCTGTTAGCGCGACAGTGCGCTCGGCGCGCGTGCGAGAGAGCGAGCTCGTCCGATGGGTCATGTACGGCCGGAGGGCACCGTAACAGAGGATCCCAATGCAGGTCCTCTCCACTCCGTTCGCTGAGCGCTCAGCTTCGAGCCCGAGCGCTCGATGCTCAATCTTGCGACGACGCGTCCATCGACGGTGCGTCGGTGACTGGCACGTCCGTGCTCGGAACGTCCGGGTTCTGCACGTCTACCGGTGAGATTCCGTACGGCGCGCACATCGACACCGACACCGCGACTGCGATCGAGAGTCCCACGAGCGCCGCGCGATGGAGGCGCACGTCGCGCTCTTCGGGGAGCGGCCCGTGCGTGCTGGCCCCTCCGCAGAACGGGCACACCTCGCCGAAGCGCACGTGTCGTTGGCAATCGGAGCACAAGACAAGACGTTGATTCATTCGAAGCACCTCGCTCATCGAGTAATCCACAGGACTCTGGCCGGAGCAACGGTGTCGATTCGCGAGGGGCTCTCCGCGCCGCGAACGATGGCGAAAGAGCGCCGCGCGACCGTGCACATGCCCCGCATCGGCTGCGGGCTCGCTGGAGGACAGCGGGAGATCGTCGAGGCCCTCGTGCGGGACGAGCTCGTCGCACACGAAATCAACGTGACTGTGTACGATCTGCCCTAACCGGGTCGCGCTCGCGGCGCGGCTATGGGCGCAGCTCGAGCCGCAGCGTGAAGAGCCCCAAATCGGTGGCGCCTCGACCGTCGATGGCGATGTTGGCGCGCTGCCCCATGGTTACGGGGACCGTGAGCGTCTCGGTGGCGCGGTTGCCGCCGCCCGCGTTGGTGCACGTCGCGCTCGGGCACGCATCGACGCCTGCTCGCAAGACGACGTCCCAGTTGTCACCGGGCGCGGGCCCTGGCGTCACGGAGACGACGAGGTTGCCAGCCTCCGATGCGACGACCGCGGCGGCCACGTCGGGACCATCAGCATTACACATCATTCCGCCGTCGAAGCCGGGCGTGGAGCCGATCGTCGTGCTGCGCATGAGAATGATCTGCCCGCGTCGGATGGAGATTCCTCCTGTTCCTGTCGCGCACGCGTCGGTGAAGATCGAGGGCTCGATCAAGCACGCCGCGCTGCATCCGTCGCCGTTCGTCATGTTGCCGTCGTCGCACGCCTCGAGCCCGTCGAACATTCCGTTGCCGCACGTCGGAGCGCCGACGCAGGTCATGCCCATCCGGACGAAGCCCAAGTTGCAGTTGAAGCCGCAGTTGGTGCCGTCACACGTGAGCATCGCGTTCATCACCGGGTCGCAGGGAGCGCAGCGCGTTCCGCAGTTCGCCACCGCGTTGTCGCGAACACACGAGCCGCTGCAGAGGTGGCTTCCTGCTGGGCACATCCCCGCGCCGCAGACGCCCGCCGCGCAGGTCCCGGCGCTGCCTCCGTCGGGGGCGCCGCAGCGATTTCCGCAGCTTCCGCAGTGCGCCGAGCTTGTGTTGGTGTCGACGCACATCGTTCCGCACGTGGTCGTGCCCGCGGCGCACACGCACGAGCCTGCGCTGCAGCTCATTCCGCCGGCGCACACGCGACCGCAGGCGCCGCAGTGTGACGAGTCGGTCTGCGTGTTGACACACATATTCGAGCAGTTCGTGGTCGGCGCGGCGCAGATGAGGGTGCACGCGCCGCTCACGCACGACTGCCCCGCGGGGCACGGGCGGCCGCACGTTCCGCAGTTCATCGCGTCGGTCTGAACGTCGGTGCAGCTCGCGCCGCACATCATTCTGGGCATCGCGCACGTGGCCGAACACGTCCCGCCCGCGCAGACCTCGTTCGCCGCGCACATGCGGCCGCACATCCCGCAATGGAGGCGGTCGCTCGCCGTGTTGACGCACTGCCCTCCGCAGATGCTCTGCCCCATCGGGCAGGTACAGGCGCCGCTGACGCACGTGGCGTTCATCGGGCAAGCGACTCCGCAGCCTCCGCAGTTGACCAGGCTGCTCGCAGTGTCGATGCAGCGACCTTCGCAAAACATCTGCCCCGACGGGCACGGGACGTCGAGCGGAGGAACCGGCCGGTCGTCGATCACGGGCGTGTCGATCACGGGCGCGTCGATCACCACCATGTCCGCGCTCACCACGTCCGGCGTTGCTTCGTCCTGTCGAAGCGATGCGTGCGGCAGCGCACAAGCAGCGATGGCGGTGGACGCGAGCAGCGTCGCGGGGCGTAGATCGTCGAAGCGCGGCATGCGTCCGAGAGTAACTCAGGTGGTGCGTTCGCTGCGTACGCAGGTACGAGTGCGATGCGCGAGCTCGCATGGATGGCCCGAGGACATGCGTGTGACCAATGCGCCACGATGCCGCAAGCCCGGCCTCTGTTGGTTGTGTGCGTGCTGATTTTTCCTCGAGAATTGCTCGATGATCGCGCGTGTTCTCTCTCGGCTGGGCTTCGCTCGTGGGAGGGGGTCGCGACAACAAGGGCTCACTTCATCACGCGAAACGTGAGGTTGATCCGCTTGTCCTTGCAGCGCGCGCGCTCAGGGACGCGGTGCTGATAGAAGCGCTGCGTCGCTCCGCCCATGATCAAGAGCGAGCCGCTCTCGAGCGCGACCGTCACGGCGGTCTTGCCGCTCGCCCCGCGGCGCAGCGCGAAGTCCCTCGTCGCGCCGAGCGACAGCGACGCGATGGGCGCGTCGCGAACGAGGTCGTGCTCGTCGTCCGCATGCCACCCGAGCCCCACCTCGCCGTCCGCGTACTCGTTGCAGAGCGCGAAATTGAACCGCGTGTCTGCGGCGCGATTCACCGCGTCGAGCAGCGCGTCGAACCCGTCTGGCCAAGGGTGCGCGCTGCGCTCGACGCCCGAGTATCGATAGCGAACGCCGGGCTCTCCGATCGCGCAGCTCCGGCGCCGCACCGTGATCGCTCGCCCGAAGATCACCGGGGACTCGGCCTCGAACGGCAGCTCGCTCGCGAGGCGATCGAACCACCGAGCGCTCTCCCGTCGATCGAGAAACGCCGAGTCCAGAGAGACCCAGCAGCCCCTCGCCGCGTCGTCGATCACAAGCTCCCGCGTCGCAAAGAGACCCATCGAATCACCGGGCGAGGTAGCAATGATCGCGCGCTTCTTCAACGGGGTCCGGGCGGGGTCGGCGCTCGCGGGCCAGGCGGTCGTTCGCTCGCGCCTGGGCGAAGGCGCCGCGACGAGCGCGTCTGCTCGCGACTCTCGGCGGGCGACTGAGGTATGGTCGTCGTTGTGACGTCTGCCCCACTCGGGCCCGGCCAGCAGATCGCCGGGCGATACACCATCGAATCTGTGCTTGGAGAGGGCGGAATGGGGACTGTCTTCTCTGCGACGCAAGCGTTTACGGGCCGGCGCGTCGCGGTGAAGGTCCTGCACGAACAGTGGGCGCGCGATGAAATGGCAGTGCAGCGCTTCGTGCAGGAGGCGCGGATCGTCGCGCAGTTGTCGCACGCGAGCATCGCGCAGGTGCTCGACGGCGGCGTCGATCCCGAGCACGGCGTGTTCTTGGTCATGGAGCGCCTCGAAGGAACCACCCTTCAACAGTGGCTCGATGAGCACAAGCACATCGAGGTCGAGGGGGTGCGACGCTGGCTCGTTCCGGTGATGAACGCGCTCGCGGTCGCGCACAGCTCGGACGTGCTTCACCGCGACGTGAAGCCCGACAACATCTTTCTCGCGCGGCAAGGGGACGACACGACCGTCGCGAAGCTGCTCGATTTCGGCATGTCGAAGCTCACCGCCGGCCGCGATGCGCTGCTCAAGACCAGCACCGGCGCGGTCGTCGGAACGCCCTGGTACATGTCGCCCGAGCAAGCGCGCGGAACGGCCGACATCGATCCTCGCACCGACGTCTGGTCCATGGGCGTGGTGCTCTATCAGTGCCTCGCGGGCGTGCGGCCGTTCGAGGGCAACACTCTGCCTGCCGTGATCGCCGGGATTCTGACGCGCGATCCTGCTCCGCTCGATTCGCTGCGCGATGGGCTTCCGCCAGCGCTCTGCGATGTCGTGATGCGCGCGCTGCAAAAGGACCGTGACGCCCGCGTTCCGTCGATGCGCGCGCTCGCCTACGAGGTCGACCGCGCGGTGCGCGCGTCGCAAGAGTCCGTGGCCTTTGCGCAGACCGTTCCGCACACCGGCAACGTGTCGCAGCAGATTCGGGCGGCGCTCGCGGTGGTCGAGGGGACGATGCCGCCGGACTCGCCTGCGGCGCTCGAAGCCCAGAAGCAAGTCGTTCCGCCGAACACGTTGGCGATCCCTGCGGTCGTCATCAAGCGCGTCACGAGCGAAGCCAACGCGAGCAATCCGAGCAAACCTCTGTCGGTCGCCCCGCGCGCGACCGTCGAGCTCGAGGCGAAAATCGACGCGAGCGAGTCCACGATCGCGCCGCCTGTCCCGAACAAGACCAGCCCGATCGTGATCGTGCTGCTGACCGCGCTGATCGTCGCGGCCGCAGTGGTCGCCGCGGTCGTGTTGCTGAAGAAGTAGCTTTTCCAGCAGCTGCGGTGATCGCCTCGTACCGCCCCTGTTCCCACGTGCCGGACGCGCGACGATGAGGGTATACCCACGAGCGTCGATGGACCGAACTGGCCTCCGCGCAACGCTGTGCGCGACCGCACTCTTCGCTGCCTGCGCGCTCGCTGCGCCAAACGCTCGTGCGAGCGGCCGGCAATTGCACGGAGGTCCGCTCGCAGGCGGCGCGCTGTTGGCGCACTCGGACCTCACTGTCGGCGGCGTTGTCGCGGGACAGCTCGCGTACGGACTCACGGATCAGTTTCGTCTCTATGGCGCCCTCGAGGTTCCGCTCGGCGTCTCGGTGCAGCGCGGCTCTCCGTGGATCGGTCCGGGGCTCGCGGTCGGCGTCGCGTTCTCGTTCGACGCGCTCACGTGGGTTCCGTGGGTCGGGCTCGAAGCGCGAGTCCACGGCTCGTTCGGGACGATGTCGACGCTTCCGGTGCTGGTGGGCGGCGGCGTCAGGCTCGGCGTCGACTGGCTTCCGTCGCGGTATTTCGGGCTCACGATTCAAGGCTCGTACGCGCTGTGCTGGCTCGACCCCAGCCCTCAGAGCCTCACCCACTTCGTGACGCTCGTGGCTGGTCCGCGGTGGACGGTCGACCTCTGATCCGACCGTGACGACAAGGCCCATTTGCAGGCCGGACGTTTCGGAACGCCGAGGTGTCTCGATTTTGTGTGTTCGACTGCAAGGCCGCTCCGAGAACAACCCGAACGGCGCTGGCGCCATCCGAGATGGGTGCATCGTACTTCCATACGACGTCTGTCGGGGCGCGGCAGCGAGCGGCGGCTCGCTGTCATCATTCATCACTTGCCTCGAATGCGCTGGATTTTCAGCGGCGAGGCAGCGGACCCAATGAAAAGATGGGTGGCTCGCACGGGGTTAACAAACCCCGTGCTGGGCGCCGCTCGAAGACTCCCGGCGGAAGGTGCGCTGCGCGCAACCACCGTCAGCGAGCGCAGCAACGGGCAACGGGCAGCGGGCAACGGGCAACGGGC
>LNEO01000463.1 GCA_001465015.1 Deltaproteobacteria bacterium Ga0077539
CTTGTGCCCTGGATGGCACGTTCAGCTCCCTCCGATCGCCGAGCATTTTCTCACGCCGTTGCCTCGGGAGCTCCGGCTAGTTTTCGGCGCCTATGCCCTTCCGGGCCCCCTCCGGAGCAGCACAGCTCCCGTTACGGCGACCCACGGTCCCGTGTGCGCGCCGCGCTCGTGGGCCCGATGCTGCCGCGTCGCGCGCTGCTCGCCGCGCTTCACGATGCGATCCCCCGCTCGTTTCTCAGGCGATGCTGAGTTGGCGAATCTGCCGCACTCCCGGCAAGTTCGCCGGTGCGCTCGATGACTCGCCGCGTGCGCGATGGCCGCGGCGGCTCAGCGGGCTACAGCGACGTCACTGGCGTGCAGCGAAGCGCCACTTGCTGAATGTTCGCTGTGGCGCGGATCTCCATGCCGGTCGCGAGTTGATTCGCGGGGCAGTTGTTCACTCCGGCCGGGCCCGCGCCGGCGGGGCCCATCACGGGGCTTCCGCCTGCAGCGGTGAGGCTCGAGACGCCCATCGCGCTCGTGCTCAGCGCCGCGCAGTTGAGCTGCATACGTGAGAGGAACGTCCCCGCCGTGTTGTTTTGCACCTGCATCGCGATCGGGGCCGAGCCGAGCGGACAACCGCCACTGCCGATCGTCGCGCCCATCGTCGTGGTGCCTCGCATCGGGGCGCCGATGATGCCCATGTTCGTCGTGTAGAGCCAACCCGGGTTGACCGGCATCGCCGTCGCGACGCCGTTGCCCGCGAGCCCCGTGTAGCTCCGGCATGCGATCTGGAGCTGGTTGATCCCCGTCGCGAGCAAGCGAATGTTCAGGCCGGCCAGCACTTGTCCCGCAGGGCAATCGTCGACGAACGTGGTCGATCCCGCGTTGGCGACGCCAACGAGCGGCTGGGTCATCGTGGCCGTGTTGTTCACGGACGCGCGGAAGACCCGCGTTCGTTCGCAGCGGATCGCGATCGCGTCGACCGCGGTCGAAGAGCGCGTCGCGAGCCCGTAGATCACCTGGTTGGGAGGGCACACCAGCGGAGCGAAGCCAGCGCCTCCCGCGCCGCCGGCGGGGTTTGCCCCCAACGGCATCATCGAAACGCTCACGGTGTACGGGCCTGTTCCCGTGACAGAGACCCGCGAGCAGAGCATCTGGACCTGGTCGACGAATCCGCCCGCGCGACCAATGATCCCAGTCCATGCGTAGCCGTCGGGGCAGCGCCGCGATTGCACGGTTCCGCCAGCGCCGCCACGGACGGTGAGCGTCACACCTGGCGTGAACCCGATCGTCGCGGGGTTGGACCCGCCCAGCGCAGGAACCCCGCACACCCCTTGGATCGAACGAAGATAGTCGCCCGGGCTCTCTTGCACGTAGTTGAATCCCACGAGCACTTGACCGAGCGGGCAATCGTCGGTGTTGAGCGTTCCCGCGGTGCCGCCGACGGTCGGCGATTGCGCGAACGGCTGCTGCACGCCCACGAACGTGTTCGCTGGCGGCGCTCCGCACGCGCCTTGGACGCACGCGAGCGCGCCTCCGCAGACGGTCCCGCACGCCCCGCAGTTGCTGCGATCGGCGTTGAACGAGCTCCGCATCACGCAGTTGCCGCCGCAGCTCGCGAAGCCCCAGTTGCAGTTTCCGAGCGTAAACTGCAGCCGATACGCGCCCGTCGCCGCCGGGGCCGCGCCGTCCACGTACACGACGTGAACGCCCGCGCCCGCAGGGATGTCCGCGCTCGCGCTCGAGCCGTTGCCCGGTCCGCTGCCGTTGCACTCGAAGCCTGCGTTGTCGTTGCACGAGACCGGCGAGCCGACGGACCGAGTCTCGACCACCGTGTCGTACGTCGAGCCGCAGGTCGACGCGTGAAACTCCCGCGCGGGATCAGCCGGACACGAGAGAAAGTAGAACGCGTCCTCGGGCGCTGACATCGGCGACCCGCAGCTCTGCGTCACGCCGTTCGTGCCGCCCGCGGTCGTGCCTGTCACCGTCGTCGGCGCGGCGGCCGGCGTGATGCTCGCTACGTCCCCGCCGCCCGCAGGCTGAATCGTGTACCGGAAGCTCACCGCGCCAGCGCCGCCCATCGCGGTGCCTACTTCGATAAAGAGCGCCCCCATCGGCGCGACGATCACCGCCTGCGACTGCATCGTCCCGCACGCGTTGTCGTTGCAGCTCGTCGAGGGCCCCGCGCTCGTCGTGCGAAAGCCCACGATGGTGTTCGTCATCGTCCCGAACGTGTCCACGTAGACGATCGAGCGCTGCGTGAGATCGATGCGATAGTAGATCGTCCCAGTCGAGCCCGTGCACGCCCCGACGTCGTTGGTCGCGTTCGCCGTGGTCGCGCTCACCGAGCGACTATTTCCAAGCTCGAACGGGAGGACCACCGCCGTCGCGGGCGTGTCGTTCGTCGGTCTGCACGCGCCCATCGAGCACGCCGTGTTCGCCGCGCACACGGTCCCGCACGCGCCGCAGTTGTTGTTGTCGCTTTGAAAATTCGCGCAGTACGCGGTCGCGCCCATCCCGCACAGGTTGGGCGTCGCGCCGCCGCAGCTCACCTGACACACGCCGGCGGCGCACACGCGACCTGCGGCGCAGGCCACCCCGCACGTCCCGCAGTTTGCGTTGTCCGTCTGCAGATTGCGGCACGTCGAGGTCGAGCCCGTGCCGCATCGCGTGAGCCCTGCGCCGCACTGACACACGCCCATGGTGCACGCCTGCCCCATGCCGCAGACGTTGCCGCACGCGCCGCAGTTGCCGGCGTTGCTCTGGGTGTTCACGCACACCGTGGGCGTCCCGCAGCCCGTCGTCCCCATCGGACACTGGCAGCGCCCCATCGAGCAGCTCTGTCCTCGAGGACACAACATGCCGCACGCACCGCAGTTGGACGTGTCGGTCTGCGTGTCCGTGCACGTCATCCTCGCGCCCGCGCCGCACACGACCCGCGGCGCTGCGCACGGAAGGCGACACACGCCCATCTCGCAGCTCTGCGCGGCGGGGCACACGGTCCCGCAGGCGCCGCAGTTGCGCTCGTCGCTCTGCGTGTCCACGCACGAGCCTCCGCACGCGGTCTGGCCCATCGAACATCCGCAGACGCCCATCGCGCAGCGCTGTCCCATGGGGCACGTGGCTCCGCAGGCTCCGCAGTTGGTGTCGTCCGATTGCGTGTCGACGCAGCTCGTTCCGCAGACGCTCTGCCCCGCCGGACAGTTCACATCGGGGAGCATCATCGATACGTCCACGCCTGCATCGACGACGTCCGGTCCCACCGTGACGTCTGCGGGATCTGCGTCTGGGCTGACAACGACGTCTGCAGCCGCGTCCGGGCTGACAGCATCGTCTACCGCCGTGTCCGGTGGGCTTCCTCCGTCGCCCGACGCGACGTCAGTTCCGCTGCCATCCGACGGAACTTCGCGGTCAGGAAGGTTGGTCCCGGAGTCTGAACTCGCTCCGCTATCAACCCCGCTGTCTGTCACTGCGGGCGGGCTGGCGCACGCCGCAAGCAGCGCAGCGCCGACGAACAATCGACTTAGCTCTCTCATTGCTCTCCTGGTGATCCCAGCGAGGGATCGATAGTCTATTTGTGTTGATTCGCGCTCGTCCGAGCTCGCGGTGCGTCTTCGCGACGCCATCCACGAGGACGGTGTGGCCCGCGGGTCGTGTGCGCCCCGTCGGCGAGGGCGCAGCTCCGCGAGCGACGCCCGAAATGCGGTAGGCAATTCCATCAACACTCACGGACAAGCAGCGAGCGTGCCGCGCGCAAACCTGCTCATATTCTTGGGAAAATCGCGGAGCTGTACGCGCCGCGTACAGCGCGTTGTACGTGCGTCGTACGGGTCCCCCCATGGACGTCAGTGACGGCCACGCGCTCACGCCCGACGGTCCAACAACGAGTGCTCGGACACCGACGTCAGAGGCTTCGCTCCGCCCGAACAGGGCGGGACGCAGCGAGCGCACACGAATTCAAATGTCGTCGGGCCAGCGTCGGGCGCGCTTGCGCTGGGCGTACAGTGAATCGAGCGCAGAGACATCCGCGTCTGCGATGTGTCTACGTCGCGAGTCGTCGAGCACGATCTCGAACAGCGCGCGCTCGCTCCTCGCCCTCGGCGAGCGACCCACGAGCGACAGCCGGGCTTTCTCCGGTGAGACTGTGTTGGTCGAGTCCCACGACGACAGCAGCTTCGCTTCGGGTCGGCTGGGTGTGATCGCGGTTCGTGCGGAGCGCAGCGCGCATCCCTCGTTGCAACTTCGTGCGAAGAAACGCCACCGAAACACGATGGATCTCCCCCGGGAGCCAAGGGGCCCGGCAAGCGTGCGCAGCGGGCGCGATCCCGCCGCGCTCCGCGCACGTGCGTCCCGCGCGTCACGCGGCGCGCTGTTGCCGGGCCCCTTGGCTCCCATAGGCGCCGAAAACTCTGTGGCTACAGTAGAGAGTTTGAGCTGTGAATCGAGCGACAGAACGACGTTTTTCATCGAGCCGCTGAGCGCGGCCCCCACCCGCGCTGCAGCGCCCAGTGAGCAGAACGACGGTAGGCGCAGTGCTGAAGCCCCCACCCGCGCTGCCGCGCGCCCCGCCCCCGCCTGAGACGGCAGGGGCGGCGGCTTCGCATTGGGAAAATGCTGGCGAAGGCAGCGTACGTGTATCGTGATGGCCCTTGCTCTGCAAGGGCAGGGCGATGCTCGATCGAGCACGACGGTACAGGAATCGAGCCCACTGCGGCCCTTGCAGAGCAAGGGCCCACAGAATCAACCTGTCAGACAATTCCCAGGATTCATCAACGCCAAGCCGCCGCCCCTGCCGTCTCAGGCGGGGGCGGGGCGCGCGGCAGCGCGGGTGGGGGCTTCAGCACTGCGCCATTCCGCGCGCGGCAGCGCGGGTGGGGGCTTCAGCACTGCGCCCACTGTCGTTCTGCTCATTCGGCGCGGCAGCGCGGGTGGGGGCTTCGGCACTGCGCCTACCGGCGTTCTCCTCACTTGGCGCGGCAGCGCGGGTGGGGGCTGCGCTTCGCGGTCGCACGTTTCGCAATCACACCCAGCACACACGAGCGGTTCTGCGCGAGGTCTCGGGCCGGTGCGGGGCTGTCTCGGACGGTGTCCGAGACACTGTCTCATGGATCGAAGTGGGGTGCTGTATCGTCTCAGGCTGTCGTCGTGCCCGCCGTCGCGCCGAGATTGCCCGCTGGAACATCGCTCGGAGATTTCGTCATCCTTCGCCGCGTCGCCGCGGGTGGGATGGGCGAGCTCTACCAGGCGCAGCAAAAGAGCACGCGCCGCGTGCGCGCGCTCAAGGTCATGCACGAGCACATCGCGGCGGACCCGGCGCTCAGGGCGCGATTTGCGCGGGAAGCGACGGTGGTGGCCAGCGTTTCGAGCGCGCACATCGTCGAGGTCCTCGCGGCGGGGATGGAAGAAGACGGCCTCGCGTGGATCGCGATGGAGTGGCTCGACGGCGTCGATCTCGCGACGCACTTGCGCGATCGACGCGCGCTCTCGCCCGCCGCGGTGAGCGCGCTCGTCGCGCAGCTCGGTCACGCGCTGGGCGTCGCGCACTCTGCTGGAATCGTGCACAGAGACCTCAAGCCCGAGAACCTCTTTCTCGCGCGGACGCAGCGGGCCGACGGCGCCGTCACGCTGAAGCTCTTGGACTTCGGCATCGCGCGCGTCGTGGCCGAGGCCACGGTTTCGCGCGGAACGAGCACGCTCGGCTCGCCGCTCTGGATGGCGCCCGAGCAATACGACCCCGAGCGCGCGATCACCGCGGCGGCTGACGTGTGGTCTCTGGGGCTCGTGGTGTTTCGAGCGCTGACCGGAAAGCACTATCTCCGCGCCGCGCACGCGCAACGCGGGCCGACGCCGGAGGCCGTGATGAGCGAAGTGCTGCTCGCGAACCTTCCCCTCGCGAGCGCCAGGGCCCGTGAGATCGGCGTCGAGGGCCCGTTGCCCGAGGGCTTCGACGGGTGGTTCTCGCGCTGCGTTGCCCGCGACCCCGACGAGCGATTCGAGGATGGAGGCGTCGCGGCGCGCGCCCTGGTCGCGCTGCTCGGATCGGGAGACGCGAGCGAGCTCGTTCCTGCGACGCCGCCGAGCGCGAGCGCGGCAGAACCAGCGACCCACCCCGAGCAGAACGCGCGCGACGCGCCGACGGTCGCTGCACGAGCCGACGGAGGCTCTGCGACGCTCGACGCGGCGACCAGAGATCACACCGCGATCGAAGAGCTCTCTTCACGCGGCCCCGACGATCGCTCGCCGAGCGCGACGGACACCGCTGATCGCGAGCGCACCTCGACGCTCGGCTCGAGCACAGCAGCTTCTGTGCTGAGCGTGAACAAGACCAGCGAAGCGCCTCGATCGAATCGGACGCGCGTCGCGCTCGCGGTCTCTGGAGCGATCGGCGTCGTCGCGTCGGTCGTCTTCGCGTCGGTGCTCGTGTCCCGCCCGACGCCGGTGCAGTTGACCGGGCAGCGTCCTTGGTACGCTCCGTGGGCGGCGCAGGTTCGGGCCCGAGTTCAGCCGCTCGAGCCGCGCCTTCGCGCGTGCGTCTCGGGGCCGAGCCGCGGGCCGATGCGCGTGCTCGCCTCGTATCGCGCAGACGGCAGCTTCGTGCGCGCGTACATCGGCGGCGCTTTTTCGGGCACGGACGAGGCTCGCTGCGTCGAAGCGCTCTTGCGTTCGGTCGAGGCTCCAGCGACCGGCGGGGGCGACGCGACGGTGCCGTTCAGCTTTGATTTGTGGGGTCCCGCTGTTGGCACGCCGTTGGCAACGTCCTCCGGTGACGCTTCCGCGAGCACTGCGCTCGACGCGAGCGCGGAGGACGCCATGACCACAGTGCGAAGCAGGGTGATGATCATCGCGGGGGCGGCGACGCTCGCTGCGGCCAGCGCGAATGCTCAAGCGAGCGGCCCTGCGACGAGCGCGCCGAGCGCGGCGATCAGCGCGCAGGTCGATCGGTTGTTCGTGTTGCCTGCGGGGGACATTCGCTCGTTTAGTGTGGGGCACGCCGGGGCGCTCGAGGTTCGGTTGCACCCCAACGGCCGTTGGCTGCTCGTCGTGCCGAGGCTTCAGGGCTCCCATACGTTGACGCTCGTTCGTCGCGACGGAGTGACGGACGCGGTCAGCGTCAACGCGGTGGCCGGCTCGCCTGCGCCTGTGATTCCGACACAGGGCGTCCCGCTCTCGGGGCGGGCGCTACGCGCGACGCACGTGATCGGCGCGTGTCGCGTGCTCTCCGCGACGACCGGGCCGCAGCTCAGGCCGTTGGGCGCTGGGTCTTGTCACGTGGTCTTCGACAACGGAACGCAGGCTCCGCTCGTCGAGGACTACACCGTGGGCGCCGCTCGCGCGGTCTCTGCGCCGCCGACGGTGGCACCAACGGCGCAGGCGCGGGTGCGCTTCTCGCAAAGGAACGGGCTTCGGATGGCGCTCGAGGCGACGGCGCCTGGACTTCGTGTCCTCGCGAGGGTGAGCGCGGTACGCTCCCCGCGCCCGACATGCACCGAATCGTCCTCGCGTCCGAGTCCCGTTATCGCCGAGAGCTCATCGCGAGGCTCGGGCTCGACGTCGCCTGCGTCGCCGCTGCGTACGACGAAGAAGCAGAAAAAGACGCGCTCGGAGCGGTGACTCCCATCGAGCTCGTCACGCACCTCGCCCGGGGTAAAGCTCGCTCGCTCGCCGATCGTTTCGCGGACGCCCTCGTGATCGGCAGCGACCAGTGCGTCGATCTCGACGGCGAAATCCTGGGTAAACCGCACACGCCCGAGCGAGCGGCGGCGCAGCTCGCGAGGCTCGCGGGGCGAAAGCACTTCATTCACACGGCGGTGTGCGTCCATCACGGGGCGAGCGGGCGCAGCGAAGAGTGGCTCGACACCCACGCGCTGACGCTTCGTGCGCTAACTGTGCAGGAGATCGAGGAGTACGTTCGCAGGGACGCGCCGCTCGATTGTGCGGGGTCGTACAAGATCGAAGGCGTGGGGATCGCGCTGTTCGAATCGATCGAAGGGCGGGATTTTACTGGGGTCATCGGCCTTCCCCTGACGGGCGTGGTGACGCTGCTCGGTCGGTTCGGAGCGCGCGTGTTCGCTTGATCCCAGTCGCTCGAGCAGTGTTGAATCCCTCTCCGTCCATGGGAACCTTTCGAAACAGTCGCCGTGACCTCCTCTCTGCCATGGCGCTCGCGCCCCTCGTCGGCGCGGCCGCGTGCAAGAAGAAGAACAACGGCATCGTGATCGGCGCGTACCTGTCCATGACCGGCGGGGAGGCCGAGTTCGGCACGTCGACCCGCAACGGTCTGCAGATCGGGATCGAAGAGATCAACGGCCGCGGCGGCCTGCTGGGACAACAGATCAGGCTCGTGGTCGAAGACACGCGCGGAGACAGCACCGAGGCGGCGAGCGCCGTGACGCGCTTGATCGACCGAGAGGGCGCGGCGGTGATCATCGGCGAGGTGGCCAGCTCGCTCTCGCTCTCGGGCGGGCGCGTGGCGCAGCGAAGGCGCGTTCCGATGGTGTCCCCGTCGAGCACCAACGAAGACGTCACGCGCGTGGGCGACTACATCTTTCGCGTGTGCTTCATCGACCCCTTTCAGGGCGCGGTGATGGCGCGCTTCGCCAAAGAGCTGCAGGTCAACGGCGCCGCGGTGCAGAAGGTCGCGATCTTTCGCGACGAGGCGAGCGCGTACTCGACCGGGCTCGCCAGGGCGTTTCGCGAGACGTTCACGAGGCTCGGCGGCGAGATCGTCGAAGAGTCCAGCTACCGAAAGGGCGACACGCACTTCTCTGCGCAGCTCTCGGGCATGCTCGCCAAGGGGCCGCAGGCGGTGTTCGTCCCTGGCTACTACACCGAGGTGGCGCTGATCGCCCGCGAGGCGCGCGCCGCTGGGTTCACGGGGCCCTTTTTGGGCGGCGACGGCTGGGACGCGCCCGCGCTGTTTCGCAACGACGACAACAAGCTCGTCGGCAGCTATTTCAGCGAGGGATTCGCGCCCGATCACCCGACGACGCCCGTCGGCCAGCGCTTCGTCCAGCAGTTCTCGCAGAAGTACCGCACCGAGGCGAACGGGCTCGCCGCGCTCGGCTACGACGCGCTCGTGGTCGCCGCGGACGCGATTCGTCGCGCGAACTCCGCGGACGGCACAGCGATCCGCAACGCCCTGGCCGCGACGCGCAACGTCGAGGGCGCCACGGGGCGCATCTCGATCGACAACGAGCGCAACGCCGTGAAGGGCGCGGTGATCCTCGAGGTGCGCGAGGACTCCTTCCGCTTTCACCGCGCGATCGAGGCGACGTGAGCTCCAAGGCGCTCGGAGCCAACGTCCCGTCGAGGCCGGTCCCGCTCTCCAAGCGGCTCACGCCTGCGTTTTTGCTGGCCGCCGCAGCGTGGCCAGTATTCAAGATCCTCTCGGGCGCCGCCGAGTCGCCGACGCGCTTTCTCTCGCAGCTCGTCGAGGGAGTCTCGCTCGGCGGCGTCTATGCGCTCATCGCGCTCGGGTACACGATGGTGTACGGCGTGCTCGGGCTCATCAATTTCGCGCACAGCGACGTGTTCATGCTCGGGGCGTTCGCCGGGATCTTCGGCGCGATGCTCTTTGGGCCGCAGGCGAGCGGGCTCTTGCCGTTCGTGGGAACCATGCTGCTGTCGATGTTCGTCTGCGCCGCGCTCGGCGTGACGATCGAGCGGCTGGCGTATCGCCCCGTGCGCAACGCGCCCAAGCTCACGCCGCTCGTGACGGCGATCGGCGTCTCGATCCTCTTGCAGAACCTCGCGGTGCTGAAGTTCGGCTCGACGCCGCGCTCGTTTCCGTCGTTGATCACTTCGCAGGCGATCCGCTTGGGACCGGTCACGACCAACCTCGTCAAGGTCATCGACCTCGGCGCTGCGATCGGGCTGATGGTGCTCTTGACCCTGCTCGTTCAGCGCACGCGCGTCGGCAAGGCGATGCGCGCGATCAGCACCAACCTCGACGCCGCGCGCTTGATGGGCGTCGCCACCGACCGCGTGATCGCGATGACCTTCGCGCTCGGCTCGATGCTCGCGGGCGCGGGCGGGATCTTGTTCGCCCTCGATCAGCCGCGCGTCGAGCCGCTCATGGGCGTGCAGCCAGGGCTCAAGGCCTTCGTCGCCGCCGTCCTCGGCGGGATCGGAAACATCCCCGGCGCCATGATCGGCGGCCTGGTCATCGGCCTCGTCGAGCAGCTCTCGGCCGCGTACGTCTCGAGCTCGTTCGCGCCTGCCATCGTGTTCTCGATCCTCGTCGCGGTGCTGCTCGTTCGTCCGCAAGGTCTGCTCGGCCGCGTGACCAAAGAGAAAGTGTGAATATCGTTCACACATGCCCCCGCGCCCGTCGCGCGATGGTGCTCGCGTTGGGGTGGTTGGCTCTGGGGTGCGGCTCGCGAGGCTGCGGCGTCAAACCGCAGCGCGCGCCGTCGAGCGACCGCGACGAGCCGCGTCTGGCAGGCGACGACGTCGCGCGCTGTCGCGACGAAGTGCAGCACGGCGCCGTCGCGGTGCTGCCCGGCGCGGGCGGGATCGACGGGCTCTTCGCGAGCTGCGACGGCGATCACCTGCGCGCGTGGGTGTCTCGCGGACACACGCTTTCGACTACGAGGCGCGCGCTGCGCGAAGCGAGCCCTTGGAGCCCGGCGGTCATCGTCGCGAGCGGGGTCGAGGGGCTCGCGCTCGTGCCGCAGAGCGCGGGGCCGCTGGTGTGGCGCTCGCCCACCGCCGCGATCGAGGGCATGGAGGGCGTCGACACCGAGGAGTGGTGGGTCTTGCGCGGAGCGTCTGGCGCCAGTCCGTACACGCGCGGGAGCCTGTCGTTTGCGCGCAACGTGCAAGGGCGCGGAGCGCTCGCGGCGATCGACGGCGACGCGCAGGGCGCGGTCTCGGTGCTCGGCAGCGTGATCGTCGAGGGGGACGAAGAGGCGCGGGTGGTGCGGGCGGAGGTGCGCGTTCCGAGCGGAGAAAACCTGCGCTTCGAGGGCGTGCCCGAGCGCCTCGCGCGCGGAGAGCTGCGCGCGTTTGCGCGAGGGGCCAACGTCGCCCTCGTCGAGCGCGCCGAGTCTGGCGGAGGCTTCGACAACACGCGCATCGAGGCCTACGCGGTCGACGGCGCGAGGCTCGTTCTGCGCGGGAGTCACGCGCTCCTCGGGCGACACGTGTTGGTGGTCGCTCGAGGCGCGAGCCGCGGCCGCGAGGCGCTCTTTGCGCTCGCGACGTTCGAGCGCGTTCGCGCCAGCGCGGGCTGCGTCGACGGACTCTCGCTCAGCGAAGAGCTCTGCGTCAGGCCGGGCCCGGTGCTCGTCCTGCGCGTCGATGGCGCTTCGATGCGGGTCACCGAAATCGCCCCGGCGGGGCTGCCGGACGCCGTCGAGTGGGACCCCGATCCGCGCGCGGACGGCAGCGCCGTGGTGCTCTACGTGGGCAACGACCGCGGCCGCCCGTCGCAGCGCGCCGCGAGGATGCGCGCGGACGGGAGCGTCAGCGACTCGTGGGCGCTGCGGGCCGAGGGGCTGCCGCCGCTGGATCGACCGACGATGATTTCGTGTGCGGGAGAGCTCTGGATGCTCGGCGAGGTGACCGTCCCGTCGGGCGACGAGGACGGAGGCGCCAGCGAGAGCGCCGCGATGGCCGTCCCCGTGAAGTGCACGCGCTGACACACGAGGGAGCCATCCTCGCTGGAAGGCCCATGACTGGGTGCGGTACACTCTGCTTCCAACTCGTTTCGGAGGAGCAGCAGAATGAGCGAGGCGAGGCGAAGTGTGTCCACGCGAGACGGGGTCTCGCTGTCTGTTCGTCACGACGGCGATGGCCCGACGGTCGTGCTGTTCATCCACGGATGGATGGTGTCTGGCGCGGTGTGGGACTCGGTGCTCCCGGCGATCGATCGGGCGGGGCGGACGTTGTTGGTCCCCGATCTGCGCGGCACGGGTGAGAGCGACAAGCCTTCGGGCCCCTACACGCTCGAGCGGTATGCGTCGGACCTTGTTGCCGTGCTCGACGCGTTCGGCGCGCGGGACGCGGTGATCGTGGGGCACTCGATGGGCGGACAGCTCGCGCTGTACCTCGCCGCGCACGCCCCCGCGAGGGTGCGCGCCGTGTTGGCGCTGTGTCCGGTGCCTCCCTCAGGAATGGCGTTGCCCCCCGACGCCGCCGGGCTCTTTCGCAACAGCGGCGCGGACCGCGACAAGCAAGGGACGATCCTCGGACTCGCGTGCAAATCGCTGTCAGACGCTGAGAAGACGCGGCTGCTCGACGACGCGGCGAAGGTATCCGTCCCCTGTATTCAAGGCGCGTTCGACGCGTGGACCGGCGGCGGGTTCGACGACAAGCTCTCGATGGCGATCGCGCCAACGGTGGTGCTGGCGACGGAGGACCCGTTTCTTCCGCCTGCGTTTCTGCGGGAAGCCGTCGTGAATCGGCTGGCCCGAGGCCGATTGGCGACGCTGCCTGGCGCCGGGCACTACCCACAGTGCGAGCGTCCGGCGGAGTGCGCGGCGGTGATCGAGACGTTTCTCGGCGCGGCGGGCTGAGTCGTGCTGTTCGCCGCCTGCGTTGCGAGCGTGCTGTGATGTGGTCGATGCGGTTCGACTACGATTCTGCGAACGACGTCGTGAGCGCTTCGTTTTCGGATTGCGTGCTCAACGAGAAAGCGGACGTCGATCGTTGGGAGAGGGAGGTGTCGCGTCGGCTCGGTACGTTTGGACGAAAGGTCGACCTGCTCATCGACTTGTCCGGGCTGACCGTGAAGCCCGTGGTGAGCGCGCTCTTCGGCGAGGCGCGCGCGCGGGTGCTCTCGCGGTACGCGCTGCGGTCGTTTCGCTACGGCGCCGATCGAAGCACGCGCACGTCGATCTTCACGTCCGCGGCGATCTACGGCGCGGAGGCGAACGTGTTCGATACGCGCGACAGCGCGCTCGGCGCGCTGCTCGAGGCGCGCAAAGAGCGCTGAGGAGCCAGTGACTACCGCGTCGTGCGAAACGCGTAGCGCGCGCCGTCCGTCGTGAGCTCGACGTCGCCCTGCAGGTCCGTCCGGTAGATGGTCATGTTGTTGCGCGCGAGGGCCGAGAGCGTGTCTGCGTGCGGGTGCCCGTAGTCGTTGCCCGTCGCGCAGGAGATCACCGCGGCCCTCGCGCCGACCGCGCTCAAGAAGGGCTGCGTGCTCGCGTAGCGCGATCCGTGGTGAGCGACCTTCAGCACGTCCGCGCTGAGCTGCGCGCGGTTCTCGGCGAGCAGTCGCTCTTCGGTCTCGTGCTCTGCGTCGCCCGTGAACAGCACGCGAACGCCGCCGACGGTGACGCGGGTCACGACGCTGTTGGCGTTGGCCTCGCTGCGCGATCGATCGATGAACGGCAGCCGCGGCTGGAGCACTTCGACGCCGACGCCCGAGCCCAGCGCGAGCGTCATGCCCTGTCGTGCTGGGGTAAACGGGATGGCCTGCTGTTGGATCACCGCCAACAAGCGATCGTACGTCGCGATCGGGTGCGGAAAAGCAGGGTCGATCACGCGTTGCACCCGCACGGCGCCGATGACGTTGCGCGCCCCGCCGATGTGATCGAGGTGCGGGTGGGTGAGGATCATCCAGTCGAGCGTGCGGATTCCCTTTTGCGCGAGCAGCGCGCGCAGGTGCTCGTCGCCCTCGGGCGGGCCCGCGTCGATGAGCGCGTTGTGTCCGTCCGCGGTCTCGAGCAGTGCTGAGTCACCCTGGCCAACATCCACGAAGGTGACGCGAAGCCGGTGCGCGACCATTCCCGCGGGCGCAGGCTGCGCGGTCCACCGATTTGGTGTTTGCGCGGGCTGCGGCCACTGTTGCGGAAACGTGTTCGCGTTGTTCGGCTGCGGCGCGACCGTGGGAAAGGTCGGTTGCGTGTTGCGATTGCGGGGTGGTCGACGGCGGCGCGATCCACGGCCTTCGCCGCGGGAGGTGCTCTCTTCTTCGGGCGGAGCGGTGACCTCTGCGATGAGCTCTTCGCACGCGACCGTGGTCGCGACGAGCAGGCTCACCCAGAGCATCGCGCGAGGGCGTCGCATGTTCAGGTCCCGAGCGTAGCGCGAAATGGCGCCGTCGAGTCCAGCGCTCCTGGCGGCCGTCGACGGCCAACGTGCGGCCGTCGACGGCCACGGAGCGATCGCAGGTCGTTGTCAGTGCCGGATGGGGGTGGCATGACTCGATCGATGAGCAGACGTCGCGTGGTGTCGGGGTTGATGGTGGGAGCGATGGTCCTCGGAGCGCTCGGGACGCGGGCTTCGATCGCGCGAGGGCAGAGCGGGGCGAGGCAGTGTCGGTCGACGGCGGCGCTCGTTCCCGGGGTGTCGATCGGCGGCGTGCGCCCTGGAATGACCCGCGCCGACATCGCTCGTCTCGGAGTCGTGCTGCGTCCCGAGGGAGTTCCGCGCGAGGGCGTCACCGGCTGGGTGAATGGCGCGATGTTGGTCCTCTTGGACTCGCGCGACGTCGTGAACCTGGTCAGCTACGACGTGAGCGACCGAGCGTGCCTCCGCGTGGGGCGAACCGTGTTGAACGGCAGCACAACAATTCAATTCGCGTCGGGATTTCTTGGGCGGTGTACGCTGGAGCAGGGCAGCGGAGGCAACGCGCTCGAGTGCTCGACGCCCTCGGGCGCAAAGACGTTCGTGTACGACTCGTTCGGGCGACAGGGCTCGTTGAACGTGCAGCTGCGGCGGTAGGCGAGAGGGCTGAAGTCACAAGGCGCGCATGAATCGCAGTAAACTTCCGACACGACTTGCGCATGGAGATCGATCCGAGCGCGTTCGCAGTGGGGTTTTGGCTGGAATTTCCAGCCAGCCGATGAGCGCAGCTTCTCTGGCCTACTTGCAGGAGGTTACTGCTCTTGTCCGTACGAAATGAAATCTACAAGGCTCACTTTCGCGCGTCCGCGCCGGAATGCCTGCTGCTCACCGTCGCGGCCTGTGTTGGTTGTTTGAGCGTCGTTCTTCTGATTCGTCAGCTTGCCGCAGGAAGACTGCCGCTGTTCCCGGGCATCCTCCTCGTTTGGAGTGCGTTCAATGTGCGTTCCCAATTGGGCGCTGTGCGGGGGGCGCTGCGGGCCGTTCGGGTGATGCGCTCGTTTCTCCTCGGCAGAAGCTCACTGCCAGAAGGGCATATCCTTTGGGACAGAGTGGGTCGGCGGATGCTGCGCTATGATTCGTCGACAAGTCGTTGGAGTGTCGAGAGCGATGCGGGCGAGTCATCGCTCGCACCTGTGAGCGTTCCGGTTGTGTCATGGCGCGCACGCCAAAGTGCTTCGATTGTGTCGGTTTCTCCAGACGGGACGCTGACGACGCTCGAATTCGAAGCTTTCTGCGCCACCGAATTGGCGAGAAAATATCGATCTGGTTCGGGGTATGGTGAGGAGACGTCGTGGTCGCGACTGGGGATTGTAGCCGCTCACATGCTTGGAACGCTATACTGCCACTGGTATCTGGCATCTCTAGGCTGGAGGCGATTTCCAATCGTCGGTTTGCTAACGGCCTATGAGGAATTTGGATTCGGAACCGGAATCGTCGCGGCTGCTGTGGCCGTTGCTGTTGATGTACAACCGTCTCTGTGGGTCGTATCGCCCTCGAGTATCGTCGACGATCGAGGCAGAGTCTGGCTGACAGACGAGATCGAGATCGTGATTCGCCGGAACCGTGTTTATGCGTACTCCAGTGCTAATCCGCTTCGGTTTTTGGGTATGGCTGCTCTCTCGGGCTATCGTCACGTAGTGGGTCAACTTCAGAGGTCGAAAGCGAGCGGACCCGATTCCGCTACAGCCCCGCGCGGTCCGGACCTCGATGAAATCCGCGAGCAGAGGTGAGAGATTCATCGCTCTCGTTGTCGAGCCAGAATCCCCTATGGCGACCTAAAATCCAGCCTGTGTCCCCGATGATCGAAACGGTGGTTTCGCAAAGTAGTCTTCTGAGTTCGTTCGCGCTATCCGCTCAGCGTTCTTGTGCGCGCGGGTTGCCGATGGAAACGCGCGCATGACTTGGGACGCCTTCTATCGCGACGACGTTGACTGCCTGGTCTGTCATCGACGTTCGGTGAGAACAGTATCGTTCGGATACGGCTTCGTACCAATGTGGCATCAGGCAGAACTCGTGTATCGGAGAGGAGAGCGAATTCGCTGGGCTCCTCCAGGGCATACAGATGAGTATGTTTATCGTCCTCATGAAGAAACCGATTGGTGTCAGGTCGGTATTCCGACTCGGGGAATCATCCGAGTTGGCGGAGCGTTTCAATGGGTGTCGGAGGAATCGCCGAAGGTTGTCGCTCATTGTGACCACTGCGGGATGCCTGATGCCTCTGTGGTAAATGCCTCGCCGAACTTTACTGCTGTGTTAGAGATCGTCAACGCGGCAATCAGTCGCGTCTGTTTCTTGCACACCCTTGTGTTGCCGGTGGATCTTGAATGATCGAAAAGCGATTCCGTGGGTTTGGCGGTGGGCAGTTTCCCATCCGATACCTTCCTGTAAACCTTCGAACTCGACAAATTTCCGATGCGCATTCAGTCAGTCATTTCACTCCTCCTCCTCTCCTGCGCCTCGCCGACGGAAAGATCATCGTCGACTACTACGACTCTGCCAACCGACGACTCTACGCGCCGGTCGAGTACGACACAGGCGATCCCGAGATCCAGCGCTGCTCGCTCGCGAACGTCAACGGAGCCCTCGTCGGCGTCGCGTCCTCGCACCGTCGCAGCTTCGCGTTCACCGCCGAGCTCCGTCACGTTCCGACGATGGCGATGCCCAGCGTGATTCGCCCCATCGTGCCGCAGCCGTACTTTCTTCCGCCCGCCATGGCGCAGGTCAACAACGACGAAGGCCCCTTCGACGTCGCGATCTTCAGCGGCATCGACCCGCTCCCTTCGGGGCTCGCGATCTACGGTCGCCGCACCAGCGCCACGAGCCCGATCGAGACGGCATTCGCGTTCGTCGACCGCTCGCTCGAGTACGACTCGCAGCCGTTGGCCGTCAGCGGTCTGGTTCCCCTCGCGCGCGGCAACGACGAGCTCACGACGGCTGCCATCGACTCGAATGGTCAAGTCGCGTTCGCGCGGTACAGCCCCAGCACCGGGCGCCTCGAGGCATCGAGCATGCTCTGCACGCGCTGAGCTGACGCGCGGCCATCGACGGCCACCACGCGGCCATCGACGGCCGCAGGGGCCCTTCGTCCGCTCGCGTTGCCGTTGTCCGCGTTGCTGCGATACTCTCTCGGTCATTCGCTCGATGGCTTCTCTTCGCGGTCCTCTCGTTGCGCTGGCTCTCGTGTCGCTGGTCCCAGTGACGGCGCTCGCGCAGCAGCAACCTCCCCAGGACCCGGACGAGATCCGCATCGAAGAGAACGGAGCGACCCCGAGCGCCACCCCGCCCGCGAGTGACGATTCGCGCGCGAGAGACGGCGAGCTGGTGCTGGTGATCACCGAGCTCCCCGGAGGCGTGACGCAGCGACCGAGGCCGTCGACCGCTTCGCTGTACAGCGCCGGGCAGCTTCGGCCGCTTCCACCAGAGCCTCCAGACACCCCCGAGCAGCAACGTCAGTCGTACTCCGCGGGCCTCGTGCTCGGGGCGGCCATCGGCGTCGGCGGCCCGGGCGGAGTGCTCAGCGCGTTCGTCGAGGTCGCTCCGGTGCGCGGCGTCGCCGCGCGGGTGGGCGCGGGCGTGGGCATCAACTTCGGTCCCTCGATCGAGGTCGGCGCGATCATTCGTCCGTGGCAGTTCTGGCGGCTCGCGCCGCTCGTGTCGCTCACGTACTCGACCAATTTCACGCCCGAATCGTGGCGACGACTCACGGGCTTTCGGGCGCCAAACAACTCGCACTGGTTCACGCCCGGGATCGGCCTCGAGCTCAGGCTCCGGCCGATCATCATGCTGCGCTTGAATTTTGGTGTCTCGGTGTTGATGAACACCGGCGAGTTCAGCAACGTCGCGGCCAGCGGCTGGTGGGGTCCCGCTCGACCGCCGAACGCGCTCGGGTACTCGCCGCTGTCCGCTGGGGACGCGCACGACGAGGGCAGGGCGCTGGTGGTTCCGGGCGTGTGGTTCGATCTCGCCGCGCTCGGCCCCCGCTGGTAGCGCGCGTTGGGAGACTGTTGGTGGCGGCTCGGAGTTGCAAATCGAGCGACGAAACGTCGTTTGCCACAGAGCCGCGGAGCGGCCCCCCAGCGAGCGAAACGACGTTGTGCACAGAGCCGCGGAGCGGCCCCCACCCGCGCTGCCGCCCACGAGCGAGTGCAACGACAGTGGGCGCAGTGCTGAAGCCCCCACCCGCGCTGCCGCGCGCCCGCGAGTGCAACGGCAGTGGGCGCAGTGCTGAAGCCCCCACCCGCGCTGCCGCGCGCCAGCGAGTGAAACGGCAGTGGGCGCAGTGCTAAAGCCCCCACCCGCGCTGCCGCGCGCCCCGCCCCCGCCTG
>LNEO01000464.1 GCA_001465015.1 Deltaproteobacteria bacterium Ga0077539
CATTCGGGGGCAGACCCGCAGACCCCGAACGCACGCACGCCCGCACACTCGCTGAGCTCCCTGGCTCGACCGTTGGCAATGTGGCGCGCACGATCCGCGATCACACCCCTTCCAACGGAGCACTCGCGATCGAGCATCCGCGGCCGCGAGTCCCGTCGCGAGCGATCAGCCCCGGCAGTCGATGCGCTCGGTCGCCACGACCACGTCGTCGTACAAGAAAGGATCGGCTCTCCAACCGCGGTCCGTCGCCCACGCGTCCGCTGTCGGCGACCCGATCGCCCGCTGCCTCGTCGTCGCCTTCAGCCCTTTGCTACCCCGCCGCGATCGGACCACCCCGCATCGCTATGGTTGCATTCTCCGCTGTTTTCTCGGGGGATACCGTGTTGCCGTTCGGGGCATCGCACATGGTTTCAAGCGCTGCAGGGTGGCGTCGACCGAGCAGGTGGCCGTCGATGCCCGTGCACCGCGCATGGGCGAGAAAATCGACGCCTCCGTCTTGACCCTCACGCGACGAGAGGGGCTACCCCTCCAACATGACCACGCGTCGTGTGTACAAAGTGAGCGAAGTTTCGCGCTCGAGCGGCGTGTCCGTGCGTGCGCTGCATCACTACGACGAGATCGGGCTCCTGCAACCGTCCGCTCGAAGCGCTTCGGACTATCGCCTCTACGACGACGACGACCTGTTGCGGCTGCAGCAGATACTCATTGGCCGCGAGCTCGGGATGTCGCTCGAGGCCATCAGGCGGTCGCTCGACGATCCGCGGTTCGACCGACGGGCGGCGCTTCGACAACAACGACTGGAGCTCGCCGCGCGCGCCGAGCGAACGGCGGCGATGCTGCGCGCCGTCGACGACGCGCTGGCGATGCTCGACGACGAAGGAGCAAAGGCAATGAGCGAGGAGCAACGGAAGTCGCTGTTCAATGGATTCGATCCGACGCGCTACGAGCGCGAAGCCGCGCAGCGTTGGGGCGACACCGACACGTGGGGCGTGTCGAAAGAACGCACGAGCAAGTACAACGCGGCTGATTGGCAGCGGTACAAGGTCGAGTCGGACGCCATCATGACTGACGCGGCAGAGCTGCTTCGCGCTGGTGTTGCGCCGCAGAGCGTCGACGCGATGGCCGTGGCCGAGCGGCACCGCCGATCGATCGATCGGTGGTTCTATCCGTGCGCGACAGACATGCATGCGTCGCTCGCGGACATGTACGAGGCGGACGAGCGATTCGCGGCCACCATCGACGCGTTCGGTGAAGGGCTGACTCGCTGGCTCTCCGCGGCCATCCGCGCGAACGCGCGGCGTTGACGGCGCGCTCTGCCCGAGCGCGTCGAGCAGTTGTGCGGAGTCTCGCTCGCTCGCGAGCTTCGCTTCGAGCACGTCTCCACCGCGCAATTGCAGGTCGGTTCGCACGCCGCCCTGCGCCAGAGGCACGGTGAGCCCGTGGCGCAGTTCGTCTTTGGTAAACGTGCGTTCTGCTCCCCACGCGTAGCGCACGCGGAGTTTGTTCGCGCGGTCGACCGAGAGCTGTCCCGCGAAGGGAACGGCGAGCTTGGTCACGATTGCGAGCACAGAAAGTCCAAGCACCGCGAAGATCGACACGCGCGCGACCTCCGCCGCTTTGCCAGCGAAGCCCGGCCAGAACCCCGAGGTGAAGGTCGCGCACATCGCCGCGATCAACAGCAGGGTGCTCGCGTTCAGCCCGTTGAACAGCCAGCCGCGAAGCCTCTCGCGGCGACGGCGAATCCCAGGCGATTGTTGCTCTTCGCGGGCTTCGCGGACACCGTGCGCGGTGTAAGCCCGGCGCCCGCCCACGCGTTGAGGGGGTACACTCGCGCACCGTTCGTGCGCCGCGAGTGGGAACCCGAGACACACCATGCCGCGAACCGAGTCCCTTCATCCCCTGCGCTTCGTGCGCGCGTTAGCCCTGCTCAGTGCGCTTCCCGCGTGCACGGTGAACAGCGACGAAATGCCTCCGCCGCCCCCGAGCTCCTCGGGCGGAGCCGCGCTCGTGCAGAACGGCACGATGCAGGGCAACAACAACGAGCCAACCGTCGAGACGCAGACGGTCGTCACGGGACAGCAGCAGCAGACCGTGGTGGCGCAGCCTGCGCCCGAGTGCCCGTTGGGCCAGAACATCGGGTGCCGTGTCCCAGAGGTTCCAGTGTGCGTCGCGACCAGCGCGGGCGCAGCGTGGCAGTGTCAGCCACCCGCGCGACCGGCGGCGTGCGTCGTCGGTCAGAGCCGGCCAGGCCCCCGCGGAGGGTGCACGTGCTTCGAGACGATCCGCGGGCCCGAATGGCAGTGCGAGATGGACGTTCGACGCGCCGTCGGTCCGCTCCCGCCGCCAGAGTTGTCAGCGTGACAAGCGCGGCGTTCGATCGCGTTTCCGAAGACAACGACGGGGCTTGCAAGCGTCGGTGAGTTCACGCGATCCGTCCTCGGCAGGCCCCTGGCGGCGGTCGAACCCCTGTCGGCCAACGATGGCGAGCGCTCACCGCGCTGTGCGGAGGCGCTCGCTTGCCGCTCAGCCAGGCGACGGTATCGAACACAGTCCGCGTCGCAGCGTGGGACAAGCGCCTCGCGGACGGCTCGTGGAGCGCCCTGTCCTACAGCCACAACGTGGCGCTCTTGCCCCTCAACGAGCCCAAGGCCATGCGCGCGGCAGCCCGCCACGTGCTCGCATGACCCCCGAGGCGGCCAGCAAACAAGTGTTTCCGTTGGCCGCCAACGTCGAAGACGAGTCGCGCTTCGGCAAGCTCACGACGCAGCTCGCCAAGCTCGACGACGACGCAAGAGCCGCCGTCGCCGACAAGCTCGAGTTCACGATCGAACGCCTCCAGAAGCTCCTCACGACCCTCGCAAAACCGTGATTCCTTCACACGTGTGAAGAGAAATCTCCTGCAAATGATCGCTCGTGACAATGGACGAGCGAGTCCGAAATTGCCTCCCGGGACCCGCGTGCGGCGCTCGCGTGGCGCCGTGATGCGTTCAGCTCGCGCGGTGCGCTATGGTGGCGAGGTAATGGCTCTCGAAGGTCGGGCCGCGCGACTGCGGCGATCGTCGCTCGCGCTCGTGCTGTGCGCGCTCGCTGCGATCCCTGCGAAGGCGCTCGCGGACGACGCGTCCGAGGCGCGCCTGCACTTCGAGCTCGGAACGCGCGACGCCCAAGCCGGCCGCTACCCCGCGGCGCTCGAGCACTTCGCCGCGGCCTATCGCCTCGCGCCGACCGCGCGAACGCTGTTCAACCTCGCCCAAGCGCACGACGCGCTCGCTGACGAGAGCCGCGACGTGCGCGAATCCGCGCAGCATCGCGATCGGGCGTTCGAGCACTTTACGGCGTTTCTCGCGCACCCCGAGCACGAGCAAGGCCCGCAGGGACCAGCCCTCACGGCGCTCGCCACCCAGGCGCTCGCGAGGCTCTCTCCGCAAGTGGCGCGAGTGCTCGTGCGATCGTCGGTCCCCGGCGCGACGGTCTTCGTCGACCGCGTCGATCTCGGCTCGTACGGAGCGCTCCCGAGGCTCATCGCCAGCACTCCTACCGAACACACGCTGATCGTTCGCGCGCCGGGGCACCGAGACGCCGAGGTTCGCTGCACGTTTCAACGGGGGCAATCGCAGGAGATCACCGTCGACCCGACGCCCCTGCTCGGCACCGTCGAGCTGCGCGTCGAACCTGCGAGCGCGCTCGTGAGCGTAGACGGTGGACCGTACGTCCGACGCGACTCGGGCGCGACGTTCTCGCTTCCGCCGGGCGTGCATCGCTTCGCGCTGCGCAGCGACGGATACCTCGACGCGACGCGCGAGCTCGAATTGCGCGCAGAACAACGCCTCGTGATCGATCAACGCCTCGCGCTCGACCCGACGCGCGCCGCGGTGCTCACCGTGCGCTCGGATCGCCGCGACGCTGTCGCCCGCGCAGGAGCAAGCGAACCACAGCCGGCCAACTCCTCGCGCGTGCTGCTCGAGCTCGGTTCGATCCCCCTCGAAGTGACCGCACGAGGGCGCGTCCCGTGGCGCGGGGTCGTGATGCTGCGCGCGGGTCGAGAGACGTTGGTGCGGGTGACGCACGGCGTTGCCGGAGCGATTCGTCCTGCGTGGCAGTGGGGGCTTCTCTTTGGCGGAGGGGCGGCCACGCTCGGCGGCGTCGTGCTCGGCTCCGCGGCGCTCGCAGACCGAGCGAGCTTTCAGTTTCCCAACGCGTCAGCCTCGCAGCTCTCGCGGATCAACGCGCTCAACGTCGCGACGGACGTCGCGCTCACCGTGGGACTGAGCGCGCTCACCGCTGGCGTGATCGCGTGGCTGTTGACCGCGGATCCCGCGCGGAGCCGCGTCGTGATCGTCGAGGAGGGCCTGCGTGAGCGATGAGGCTTCGACCATGGCGCCCGGCACCGTCGTAGCGGATCGCTACGAAGTGCGACGCCTGCTCGGCGAGGGCGGGATGGGCCAGGTGTACGAGGCGGTGCACAGGCTCACGCGAAGGTCGGTCGCGCTCAAGATCCTGCGGCCCGAGTACGCGCAGGACGGCGAGCTCGTCGCGAGGTTCTTGCGCGAGGCCCAAGCCGCAGCGGCCGTGGGAGACAGCCACGTCGTCGACGTGTTCGACATGGGTCGGATCGCCGAGCGAGGCGCGTTCTACCTCGCGCTCGAGCTCCTCACGGGGGAGTCGTTGACGGACCTCGTCGCCCGCGAAGCGCCCCTGCCCGTCGAGCGTGTGGTGCACATCGGTCAGCAAATCGCCGCGGTGATCGGAAAGGCGCACCGCTGCTCGCCGCGGATCATTCACAGAGACCTCAAGCCCGACAACGTCTTTCTCATCGAGCGCGACGGCGCGAGAGACTTCGTCAAAGTGTTGGACTTCGGCATCGCGAAGCTCCTCGGCGATCAGTCGCTCGACAACCCCGCGCCCATGAGCCTCACGCACACCTCGCAGGTGCTCGGAACGCCGCTCTACATGCCGCCCGAGCAGCTCAAGGACTCGCGATCGATCGACGAGCGCGCGGACGTCTACTCGATCGGCGTGATCTTGTACGAGATGCTGAGCGGTCGCGTCCCCGTCGCGGGAGCGTCGCTCGCAGAGCAGTTCTACCTGCTCATGTCCGAGCCGATCACGCCGCTGAAATCCCTGCGCGCCGACGTAGACGACGCGCTCTCGACGCTGGTCGAGCGATGCTTGTCGCGAGATCTCAACCTTCGACCGCGCGATGCAACGGCGCTCGCCGAGTCCCTCGCGCAGCTCGCGCGTCGACCCTCGACCGCCGCCGAGCCCGAAGCGGTCGCGATGGCAAGCACGCTCCACGCGGCTCCGCCGCAGATTTCTCAGGCGCTGCGCGGCAAAGCCGTTCGGCCTCCTTCGCGCAAGACCGTCGTCGTCGCGATCGTCGCGTCCGCGCTCGTGTTTGTCGCCGCGCTCAGCAGGGCGCTCGTCGCCACGCCTCCGACGCCGACCACGACGCCAACGCCCGTCGCGCCGGATCTTCCCGACGCTCGCACGCCGGTGCTGGTTGAGTCCCAGCCCGATGCCCATGCGTCCGTCGTTAACGCGTCGACACCGGACGCTGCTGCCGCAGCGCCGTCGCCAACACCCACAGGACAGAGCGCGACGGGTCTTCGCTCGAGGCGCGCGCATACGCGGGCCGACGCGGGCCCCGCACCCCGCCCGTGGGCCAACGAACAGTGACACCATGAAGCTCCCCTCGACGCTCGTTGTCTCGTGCCTGCTCGCGGCGTGCGCTTCGCCCGTCGTTGCCCCCAATGACAGCGGCTCGATCGGACCCGATGCCGGCCTGCTCGACGGCGCTTCGAACGATCGAATCGACCCCGACGCCTCGCGTTGCATCGGCGGCCCGCAGCCTGCGGATGGTCCCTGCCGCTGCCAGAGCGACTGCGCGCCCGACGCGTTGTGCTCGCCCGAAGCAGAGTCTCGCGCCGCGCGAGGGCGATGCCTCACGGGGTGCTCCACGTCGGTGCCGGCACCACAGGGGTTCGTGTGCATCACGATCGCGGATCGGGCGCGGCTCTTCGCCCGCTGCGATGCGCGCGCGCGATGCCGCGAGGGCTGGGCGTGCACACAAGAAGGAGCGCCCGCGCACTGCACGCCGCTCTGCACAGCGGACGCGCAGTGCGAGTCCGGGGTGTGCGATCGTGACTCCGGACAGTGCGCCCTCGAACGCGCGCCGACGGTCGGCGCAGAGGTCGGCGCGGCGTGCGCGCGCAACGAAGACTGCCGCGGGCGCACGTGTCTGCCGGGCTCCGCGGGATTCACGGGCGGATACTGCTCGGGGCGCTGTCGGGTCGACGCAGGGCCGTGCCTGACCGACGGCTTTTGCTACCTGCCGGCCGCAGAGCGCGCGATGGGACTGGAGATCGGCCTGTGCTTGAAAACTTGTGTCAACGGTACGGACTGCCGCACGGGGTACAACTGCACGCCTGCAGGCGCGTCGAGCGTGTGCTTTCGCTGACGAAGCTCAGCGAGGCGTCGCGGGTCTGAGCAGCAGTCGCGAGATCGAAAAGCGCCTCCCGCGCACCGACTCGCCGAAGCGATCGGGGTCGAGCCCCGAGCTGTCGCTGTACAACGCGACGAGCTCGTCGCCTGCCGCCCACACCGACGGAAGACGCCGCCGCGCCGGAGGGAGACCCGAGAGCGCGAAGGACCCGTTGTCGCACGCTGCTCCGCTGAACAGCGGGCGATCGTTGGCGCCGAGCGTGATCGCGCGCACCTCGCTGCCGCGTCCGTCGGCTCCTCGATCGGTCCACGCCGCGAACATCACTCCGTCGCCGAGCGCGGCGATCGACAGCTCTGCCTGGATGCCTTCGACTCGATCGTTGACGCGCGCGGCGGGCCCGCGGGGCGCGTCGGACGCGTCGAAGCGCCGCAGCCACACGTCGCTGTCCCGCTGCGCCGCGAGCGAGTCGCTCTGCATCGCGCTGAATCCGAGCGCCCAACCGTCGCGGTCGGCCGCGAGCGAGAGAAACACCGAGCCCAGATCCTCGAGTCGCTCGGGGAGGGTCCCGTTTGCAACGCGTCGAGCGTTCGGGTCGAAGCGCTGCCACGAGACCGCGAACGTGCGGCTCGATCCGTCGTCGGCGAGCGCGGACCACGCCGCGACGTACCCCGAACGAACCGCGGCGACGATCGGGCGTCCCGCTTGTCGAACGGTCACGAGCTCGCAGGGGCGGGGGCTCGCGTCGCACGCGTTGCTCTCGACGCGCCCGAGAGAATCCACCGAGACGCCGAGCGGGCGAGCGAGGATTGCGGTTCGGTCGTCGCGCTGACCGATCCATACGGCGAGCGCCTCGGTTCCGTCTGCGCGCACCGCGACGGACGGAGCAAAATTGCGCACAAACGTGTCGTCCGAGAGATCGAGCACGGCGACGTCTTGCCGACCGCTGTCGAGCGGACAGAGCTGAACATCGAGGATCGCTGCGCGCACGCGATACGGTCCTGCGTTGGGGTCCGCGTCTCGCGCGCGCGTCTGCCACACGACGTAGACGGGCGAGCCCGGCGCGTCGCTCGAGGCGATGGCCGGACGAAACGCGACCTCGTCGGCGCCCGTGAGCGAGCGCTCGGACAGGCTCGATCGACAAGACGGGACCTGTCGCCCGTCCGCAGAGAACAACCCGACGCGCACCTCGCTCGGCGAGCGGATGTCCGCGTCGATCGTGCTGATCCACGTGGCGGCGTACAGGCCGTTGCTGAGCCGAGTCACGCTGCGCGACGACGATGTGATCTGGTCGTTGTCGACGCGAGCGTTGACCGTGAAGTCCGCGCTGCCGACGCGCTCGCACGCGTCGACGCGGTTGAGGACCGAGCAGGCGGCGCTCGAGAGCGTCTGTGACAACAGGGCGATTGCGAAGAGTGGGCGCTCGCGCACGGCGGGCAACGCTGACGCGTCCGCGGCGATTGGGCAAGAGAAGCATGATCAGGGCGAGGTGTTCTCGACGGCGACCAAACGCTGGCGGCCCCGGTGACGGCGGCGCTCGGGGCGCTGGCCCTCAGCGTTACCCAATTTGTACTTGGGAAAATCCAGGCAGAACGCGCTGGGCACCGAGCCGCGGGGCGGCCCCCACCCGCGCTTCCGCGCGCCCAATGAGCAGAACGACGGTAGGCGCAGTGCTGAAGCCCCCACCCGCGCAGCGCGCCGAATGAGCAGAACGACAGTGGGCGCAGTGCTAAAGCCCCCACCCGCGCTGCCGCGCGAGCGAGTGCAACGACAGTGGGCGCAGTGCTGAAGCCCCCACCCGCGCTGCCGCGCGCCCCGCCCCCGCCTGGAACGGCAGGGGCGGCGGCTT
>LNEO01000465.1 GCA_001465015.1 Deltaproteobacteria bacterium Ga0077539
GCGGGCGCGAGCCCGCTGCGCTACGCACCGCAGGTGCGCTGTTGCCGGGCCCCTTGGCTCCCGGCCGTGTGCAGAGCGCGTTCGTCGACGCTCTGCTCCTCCCGTTTTGCCTTGCCATTCCAACATCTTCCGTCGGGGCGTTGCGCATCGCGTGGGCGGCAGCGCGGGTGGGGGCTGCGCCCTTGGCGCGGTCGCGCTCCACGTACTCTGCTCACTCGGGGGCTGCGCAACAGCTCTGCGCCCGGCGTGTTCTACGAGGATTTTACCACGCACAATTTGGGTGACGATGAGGCCGTCTCAGGCGGGGGCCGCGCTTCGCGGTCGCACGTTTCGCAATCACACCCTCGATGGCTGTTCCTGTGTTCATTCGACAGAAGCTCGCTTGGCGAGCATCTCGTCCGTGGCGCTGCGTCGCGTCTCGCTCACGCGGGAGGTTCGAGCGCGACGCGCTCGACCGCGCATTCGAGCGTCTCTCCGCGGACATCGACGTAGAGCGTCCCGTCGGTCACCGTGACGCCGAGCTTCGTGCCGCGGTCGCCGATGCGCGCGACGAGCGCGTCGAGAAACGCGGACGCGAGCGCAACCACCTCGATCTCGTGCACGCGATGCACGCGCTGTCCTCGCAGGGAGTCTTGCAGCAGTCTCGGATCGTGGTGGGTGACGACGACGACGCGACGAGAGGCCTTGCTGGCCTTGTGCAGGCGCTCGGCGCTCGGCGTGCCGACGTCCACCCAGAGCTCGTAGCCGCTCGCGGTGGCCGCAGGGTTGCGCACCGAGAGGGCAGGCTCGTCCTTGGATGCGATCCCGTCCTTCGAGAACTCGAGCCCATCTTGATAGTAGAGGCAGAAGGCCAACACGCGCGCGCAGAGCGATCGCTCGGTCTCCGAGGGGTGTCGCGCGACGCGGAGGTCCAACGATTCGTACGCGCCGCGATCGACCTGCGAGAGCTCGATGGGAAAGTGATAGAGCGTCGAGGTGAGGGCCACGCGCGTGTCTACCGCAATCGGCGCGGCGCGGATACAGGACGGGCGTGTCGCTCGTCGGAGCGAGTAGCGGTACAACCGCGACCCTCTTCATCTTCGATGGGTCCGACCGTGTTGTGTCGAAATGGTCGTCGCCGCGGACTCGGCGCATCGGGGGCGTCGATCACATCCCGCAGGAGTGGTTCGAGTGGACACCGAGAAGACCAGGCGACTATGGGCGGCTTTCTCTCCTCGGAAGAGACTGGGCGTCGACGGCGAGCAGCTCACGCAGCTGCTGCGCGTGACGAGCGACGCAGCGGCGGTGTCCGAAGAGCTCGCGTCGCAGTCGGCCCGCGTGATTTCGTCGCTGTCCGAGGAGCTGTCGAAGTTCACTGAAGAGCTCGAGCGATGGCAGCGCGAACGACTGCTCCCGCTGATCGAAGCGTTTGCGTCCCATCGCAACAAGAAGGGCCCGCCGCCGAAGCTGCCGGCGATCGACGCTGACGACCCGCTGGTGCTCAGGCTGCTTCGCGCCAAGGGACTCGACCCTGCGATGAAGCAGACGATCATCACGCAGGCAGCGCGCTGGGAGCATCACGAGTCGACGTCGGCGCTGCGGAAGAGAGGGCTGTGGCCTGCGCTGATCGAGGAGCTGTCGGGAGACACGTTCTGGCAGCGCTATTCGATCACGTCGTATCGCGCGACCTATGGCGAGGCCGAGCTCGAAGCGCTCGCCGCGTTCTACGAGTCGCCGGCGGGACAGAAGTTCAACACCATCATGGCCCGATGGAACGAGGCCAATCAGTCGTTCCTCGCGGGCGACGTGTGCAAGGCGAAGTTCACCGAGTGGATCGAGCTCTTGGCGAGTTGAGCCGCGCGGAGCGGCGCTGGTCCGACGAATTGCGGACACTCCTTCGGTCCGCTCGTTTACCGTCGCGCGCAACGTGCAGCGCGTATTCTCGACGGTCACGCTCGACGCTCTCACCATCGACGATGAGGCCGCGTTCGCGCGCGTCGCGCTGTACGCGCCGCTCGCGCGGGTCGTGCGCGAAGAGCGCCTCCCGTTTCGCGTCGCGCCCGCGGGGGGCGCGCAGGCGACCTGGGCGCGCGTGCTGTTTCTCAACCTCACGTTCTGGCACGGCGACGACGCGAGCGACGTGCTGAGCGAGCGACGGATCCCCGCGGACGTCGTGGCCCACTGCGCGTGGCATCACCTCGCCGCGGGCGCGCTCGGCGCAGGGGCGCCGTCGGTCGAGTCCATGTTGCTCGGCGAGTCCATCGCGAGCGCGTTCGACTTGTACCTGCTGGGGACGCTGCTCGCGGCCGGCGAAGAGTGCGATTTTCTCGCGTCCCAGATGCAGGCGATCACCGCTGTGCTCGAGGACGCCGGGTACGACGAGCGCGCCGCGGCGCTTCGCTTCGAAGAGGTCGCGCGCGACCCAGAGCGAGCCTTCGAGTCGCTTCGCGCGCTGCTGTTCGAGGTCTCGGTCGCGCTCCTCGGCGCGCGGTCGCTCGACGAAGCCACGGCGGTGTTCGATCGGTTCGAGGGGCACCGCGACGCGCCGCTGCTTCACCACTACGAGCTGTCGAACTGGATCCTGCACTGCAAGGCGTACGCGACGAGCGACGCGGTCTCTTCAGCGGGCGCTCGCGAAGTGCACCGCGCGTTGCGCGAGTCCGACGCGCCCGTCGCGTGGCTCGTCGAGCGCTGGCTTCGGCCCGCGATCGACCGCCTCGATCGGCGCGTCGCCGAGGGGATCGAGCCCGTCGACGATCACTGAAATTGACGGAAACGGCGTTCGTACGTACCCCTGAACGCCATGACCCTCCGCCGCGATCGAGCGCGACCGACGCTCGCCGTGCTCGCTCTCGCGTCAATGCTGCACGGTCGGGGGGCGGACGCGCAGGTTTGCCTCCGGTTCGGCTGCGAGAGCGCAACACCGACGTTCTACGCGACCATCGGCGACGAGAACCCGACTGCGATGCCGCCGTCGTGGCCGAGGGGCCTCTCGCAGATGGGAACGGAGTTGAATTTTCTCACCGCGCGCGACGCGGCCTTCGATCTACCCGCCGCGATGTACGCGGTCTTCGGACGCGTCGGAGGACCGCCGGGACGTCTGCCTGCTCCCACGAGCGTCGACTCGGTCTCGCCGTACGCGGTCGGCTCCTTGCGGAGTCCGGGGGGAATCGTGCGACTCGCGGTCGACCACGTCGCGGCGACGGTCACGAGCGGGCACAATACCTCGGTGACCGGCGCTGGCGTGCGCGGATGGTGGTCGGATCCGACGATCGCCTGCGCGGGACCGCACTGTTTGGGGGCGGTGACCGACGCTGAAAACCGCGCGCAGGTGTTTCGCTACGCGAGCGCGATCCACGGCCAGCTGTTCGCGTTTGGCGGAAACATCAACCCGGTCCTCACGCCCGCTGCCGTGTCGCGCCCGGGCGTCGCGCCGATCGGCAGCAACCGATACGCGCTCGTTCGTCGCAACCTCGACGGCAACTCGGTCATGGACGACGTTCGCGTTCACGACATCGACGTGAGCTCGACCCCGCTTCGAGAGATCAGCACGACCGTTCGAGTCGGTGTCGCCGGAGGGGCGCGGGACTCTGCGGTCGCCGCGGTGGCCGACGGCGGATGGCTCGTGGTCGCGTGGGTCGTTGGATCCAGCGGAGCGCGAGAGGTGCGCGTCGCGGCGCTGAGCGTCAATCCTTCCATTCGCGTGACGCACGGACCCCTGACGATCGCTGGCAGGTTCACGGCCGGGCTGCGTTCGATCGGGCTCGCCCGGACGCGGGACAACGTCGTGCTCACGATTCAAGATGGCCCTGCGGTCTACGCGATTCCGATGGCCGTCGGGACGGCGTCTTCCGTTCCGCAGCTCGCGTATCGGACGTTCGACCCGACGCGAGATCGAGTTCGCGCGGTGCGCACCGCGGCGGTCGGCGCGCACCGCGTCGCGAGCGGTCCTCTTCCGGTCGTGGTGTGGGACGAGATGGACCCAGGCCCCATGCGGCTGACGACGCCTCGCGCGCTCGCAACGCCGCTCACGTGGTGCCTGCGCGATCCCGACTGCATGTTCACGGAGGGAGCCGGGTGGACCGGAGTGTGCGACGGAATGGGTTTGCCGGGGCAGTGTGTCGAGCGTCCCGCGGACGCTGGCGTCGACAGCGGCGCGGACGCGCGGGCGGATACGGGCGTGGATACAGGGGTTGATACAGGGGTTGATACAGGGGTTGATACTGGCGTGGATGCGCGGTTCGACGCTTCGACGGACACGCCATCCGTCGCGCTCGACGCGAGTATGGACACTGGAGCCGACGCGGGGACGCCGGCGATCGAAGACGCCTCGTCCGAGCGCGAAGCGATGGATGCCGTTGACGAGGATCGCTCCGAGCTCGACGGGACGTCTGGGGACGGCTCGGTCGTGGCAGACAGCGCATCACCGACCACGCGATCGCCCGAGTTTCGCGGGGGCGCGTGTCAGTGCCGGGCGGGCGGGCGCGCCTCGCCCCGAGAGGCTCCCGTGGCGTTGGGGCTGCTCGTTGCGCTCACGAAGCTCGCGCGCTCGAGACGTGCCCGTCGCCGGGCGCTTCACGTCACGCGAGCTCGGGCGGCGCCAGAGGCCCCGTCACGAGTGTGAAGCAGCTCCACACCGCGGGCCCAGCGTCCGCCGCGACGCCGCACGAGCACATCGTGCCCGAGGGAGCGTTGGGGTCTGTGCTGGGACGCGTCGAGTGTTGTACGGACGCGTCTCCGTCGCTGCTCGGCGGCGTTGTGCACGGCGCGCCAGCGACGACACCGTCGGGGTTGGCCGCATGGTCGTTGGTCGCGGTTGTGTGATCTCCGCCCGACGGTGTGCCCGAGGTCGTCGACACGGCGCTCGAGCCGCCGGCGCTCGAGCCGCCCGTTGTCGCGCCCCCCGAACACGCGAAGATCACTGAACTTGCCGTGAATCCGACCGCGAGAACGCGAGCGAACCGCGCGCCGCGGCTGGTTGTCTCCCCACCGGTAACGTCGATCATCTGCTCGATGTTGGCACGGTGTCCGTCGTGTTGCGAGCGAGCGGTGGCGCGACGATCCGATGGAGGGACGCGGTCGATTCGGTTGTATCCTTCGTGCCATGAAGCAATCGATGAATGGGCTCGTCGTGTCTCTCTCCCTGCTCGTCGCCGCGTGCGGCTCGAGCGTCACCGGAACGGACGGTGGCGACAGCACGGCCAACACTGACGCGACGGCGATGTCCGAGAGCGGGGTCACGGACACCGGCGTCGGCGTCCTTCCCGAGCGCGGCGGAACGGTGACCATCAGCGCGATCAACGCGATGATCGCTGGGATGAGCATCGCGAACACCAACGTCTCTGGCGGCTTTTCATCGTCCATCGGCGGAATGGTCAACGCTCGCTGCACGACGCGGTCAGTGGGCGGATGCCAGTTGATTTCCTGTGCCAGAGGCGGCGGGGACGGCGGCGTCGGCGGCGACGCGGGCGCGGCGCCCGAGGGCGTCTCTGCTGGCACGCTCACGATCGCTGGCGGAGGCGCGCCGCTCACGATTATGCAGGGGATGGGCGGCAACTACTCGTTCAACGAGATGCGCGAGCGGTTCATGGCGGGAGCCAACCTCACCGTGAGCGCGAGCGGCGCCGCGATGGGCGTGCCGATGTTCTCTGGGATGATCACGATGCCCGCGGCGGTCACGGTGACCGCCCCTGTGCTCAACCCACTCGCGCAGCTGCCGATTCCGCGAAGCGCTCCGCTGATGGTGACCTGGACCGGCGGGATGACAGGCTCGGTGCGGACGATCTTGATCGCGGGGTCCTTCTCGGGCACGGGCAGCACCAACATGGGCGACACGCTCACCTGCGAGTTCGCAGCGATGTCGGGGTCCGGAGCGATCTCCGCCGAGGCGCTCTCGGCGCTTCCAGCGGGAGACGGCGTGCTCGCGATCTCTGCGGCCAACACGCGCGACGTCATGGCCGGCGACTATCGAATCACCCTGATCGCAAGCAACGCCAACTCGCTGCCGGGCGGCCGCGTCACGCTCATGTGAGCGGCGCTGCGCACTCGGCAGACCGACGCTGGCGAGGGCCCCCATCGGACCATAGGCGCCGAAGACTTCACGGCTGAAACAGAGAGATAGAGTAGCAAATCGAGCGACGAAACGACGTTCTACATCGAGCCGCGGAGCGCGGCCCCCACCCAGTGAGCAGAACGCCGGTAGGCGCAGTGCTGAAG
>LNEO01000466.1 GCA_001465015.1 Deltaproteobacteria bacterium Ga0077539
CACCGCGTCGCCGAGGGGCGACGAACCCCGTTGCGGTGAGACCGAAGCTGTGCTCAACGCCTTTCGGCATCACCGCGTCGCCGAGGAGCCCCCTTGCAACCCTGCGTACTCATTGATCCTTTCGGCTCACGATTCACGCATTCGGCTCGGCTCTCCCTCGTCACCATCACGCCCTCGACTCTCTGGCTCGTTCTAGCACTGTTTTCGCTCGATTCAAGCATCATTCACTTGTCAAAGACCGCGATTCGCCCTGCATTCTTCCTCGCGAACCTCGCTTTTCGCAGCTCGGTGAACTCGAACCAGCGCCGGTGCTTGAACCGCGCGCTCCGCGTCGCTCACGCGGGCGGCGGCGCGGGTGCGGGGTCCGGATCGTTGTCCGGCTCCAGCGCGCGCGACAGCCGCGCGACCACGTTGGGGTTGCTCGATCGAAGCCTGGACATCGCCGCGGCCGCGAGCTGGTCGGCGCAGTCGAGCATGACGTCCACGGCCAACTGTCGTTGATCGCTCCCGGCCAGGCGTCCGACTGCCGTCGACGTGCGCTCGTCTTTGCGCTCGCCGCTCGCGTCGTGGGCCTTGTCGACGGCCACCGCGAGCTCCTTCAGCAGATCATCGGTCAGGGCCGCGAAGCGTCCTTGGATTTCCTTCGCGCCGGCGAGGATGCTCTTGCACTGATCGACGCTCGCGAAGAGGTTGGGGTCCAAGACCTTTCCGACCAGCACGGCGTCGCGCGCGGGATCACCGGCGCGCGTGAGCCGCACGACGATGTCTCTCACGACGGACGCTTCGCCGACCATGGTCGTGCGCGCCGCCCGCGCCCCCGCCCCATCCCCCGCGCTCACCACCGGAACCTTCAACACCCCCACAGCCGTCCACCCCGTCGCGAGAAACGCGTCGCCGAGCGCCAACGCTGGCCGCAGCGCCTGCAGGTACTTCTCTGCCACCGCGAGCCGAAACTCGAACTCTTCGATCGCATCCGCGACATTCCTCACCGACCGGCCCGTCCTCGACGGCGCCTTCAGCGGAACCTCCGGAAACACCGACGGTTTCTTCACGCCGGTCACCACACCGCCTCCGTCCGCCTTCGAACCGCCTCCGTCCGCCTTCGAACTGCGTCCGTCCGCCTTCGAACTGCCTCCGGCCGCCTTCGAACCGCTCCCGGCCGCTTTGGACGCAGCTCCGGACGCCTTCGACTTACCCGCACCCTTCTTCGTCACCATCGCTCTACTCCTCCAATCAGCGAAAGACCCCGCGAGATTCACATA
Organism: Deltaproteobacteria bacterium Ga0077539; assembly: GCA_001465015.1. GTDB lineage: Bacteria > Myxococcota_A > Polyangia > Polyangiales. Next base: position 1,263 of record LNEO01000466.1, read on the forward strand.
GGTCGCCGCGCGATTCCAGCGCGACAGCAGCGAAACGCGCGTGCTTCGAGCGCATTCCCGACGGTCACCCGATGATCTGCCACCGCGGAGGCTCGACGTCCCACGCTTCGGCCTCGACCTCGCCGCGCGTGACCACCTTTCCCGCGCAGTGCGCGCACAGCGGAACGATCATCAACGCATCCGCTGGGTCCATCCGCTTCTCGAGCTCCCAACGGAGCTTCTGCAGCTCCCGCTCGCTCAAGCGCGCGCGAAACACGCTGTACTGCACGCGCTGTCCGACGCCTCGCAGCACCCGATACACCAGCCGCCATCGCTTCGGCTCTCGAACATCGTACGTGACCAACCACCACTGCCTTCGCTCTGCCATCGAAACACCTCCGTCGTCGCAACGCCCTCGCACGCATCGCCGCGCACTGCGCTCCGCCATCAACGCAGACGAAACCGCGCGAACAACCCCTCCGCGCCGCTCCATTCCTTTTCGAGCAGCCGCGCTTCGAGCTCGATCATCCGCCCCCACGAGAGCGAATAGCCCACGACCGAGTGCTTCCACTCCTCGCCCTTGCGACGCTCGTACACTTCGATGAACTTCTTGCGCCCCGCGTCGCTCAACCACACGCGCTCGCCGGCGAGCGTGAAGTCGTCATCGGCGTTCCACTGGCCGCGGTTGAGGCTCGCGACTACGGCCATGTCCACCATCGCGACGCGAAACAGCTCCATCACGTCCAGCGCCAACGGAGGCGCGCTCGACCGCGGCTGGTGAAACACCCCCAACGCCGGCTCGAGCCCCACGCCGATCAACGCGCTCGTCACGTCGCCAAGCAACAACGCGTACCCGAACCCCAACAGAGCACTGACCCGGTCCTTCGGCGGCCGCCGCGTGCGACCGCTGTACAGCAGCCGCTCGTCCAGCCCTTCTCCCAGAAGCCAACGCCAACACCCGAAGTACCTCCGCGCCGCGTCGCCCTCGTACCCGAGCAGCGTCTGCAGCGAATCGCTCCGCGACACGCCCCGCAAATCCGCGCGCAGCCCGTCGAGCTCGCGCCCCAGCTCGCCGTCGCGCCCCGCTTCGCTCCCCCGCGTCGCGCGCAGCACGAAGCGCAACTGCGACTCGACCTTGCAGTGAACCAGCGCCTTCGCCAATCGCAGACACGTCGCGCCATCGCTCAGCGCGCGATACTGCCGAACCCTACGCTGCACCGTCGGACCAGCCGCCGCCACGCTCCCCACGTAGCGCCCTCCGCCCGTCACCCAGCTCACCGACACTTCGCGGTCCACACACAGGTGCAGCGCCTGCGTGCTGATCTGCCCGCCGCCGTGGATCACCACCGAGCCCACTTCGCCGATGGCCACACGCTCGGTGTCCCCGCCACGAACGACCACCTCGAGCTCGTCCCCGCGCTTTCCCACCCTCGCGCTGTGCGAAACCACGTGCAACGACCGCCGCTCCAGGTCCTTCACAGAGAGATCGATCGGGCTCCACTCGGGGTCCTTCGCCAACCGCTCTTCCTCCGGAAGGCACACCGGCGCCAGCGAACACCGAACACACTTGTTCGCGTCCGACGTGACCGGCGGCCGCTCGGTGCTCCGTCGCAACGCCCTCGCGCGACGAACCGCCTCGCGCACCTCCTCCCGCGCAGCCGCGCCGAGCACCAGCGACACGACCGCGTTGTCTTCGTGATACCGAACGCGACACTCCTCGACGATCTCCCCCGTGCTCTCTTCGACGAGCATCCCGTACGCGAGCACTTGCAAGCGATCGCTCTCCCACGCGATCGCGCGCTTGTCCGCGTCGCGCTTCGCCCGCCCGCGCTTGTGCTCGTACACGATCCAACGCCCGTTGCGACGGCGAAGCGCGTCGAGCTTTCCCCGAAGCCCCAGCGTCGCGCTCTCGAGCTCGAGCGTCTGCTTCTCGGCCACGTCCGCGTCCTCTTGCGCGAGCGACTCGTGCAGCGCACGACCCGCGAACACCCGCGCGTCCTGCGTGTACAGCGACTCGACCTCCTCGAGATAGAACAACCTCGGGCAGTACTCCAACGCGTGCAGCGCGTTGACCCGCAACGTGGGCTCGTGGGTCTCGTGTGATTCCGTGTCGTCGCTGTGTCGCATGCTCATGACGCACCTCTCCCGTGCCTCGCAGAAGCTCTCGAGTCGCAGTGGAATCCCCCCGCTGTGTGATCGAAACTCGGTGCGGGGTCTCGCCCCGCGAGATCGTTATCCCGCGCGCACCCACGCCTCCGGGGGAACGTCCACCGTCGCTCGCTCGCTCGGCGCAAACAGCCCCGCCGCAGTGCGCGCGCTGTCGTCCCGATCAATTACGCTCGTCAGGCGAACCGTGCCCTCACGCGCTGTGTCCCCTGGTCGAACGGGCGTGTACCAGCACGCGCTGAACGGCGCCCCCGCAACATCGACTCGATCGATCATCAGGTTGTTGTCCCCCACGAACGGAAGCCCGTACCGGTCGCACTCGAGCTCGCCCGACAGCCCCTTCGCGACCCGCTCGAGCACCCGCGCGCCATCTTCATCGTTCGCGCGCGCGCCGATCACCACGTCGAGTCCGATGAGCAGCTCCCTGCGCGCTGGCGCGATGTGATACTTCGCCCCGTGAGTCTTCTCTGCGAGGTCTGCGCTGGAGTTTCCCACGGGATATCCGTGCAGCTGTTGGTACAGCACCGCGACTTCGCGCGCCGCTACGCCCTTGCCCTCCGGGGCGCTGTCTCCAATCGCCAGATCCAGCATCGGAAGCCCCGCGCGCTTTGCCGTCACCGCGCGCGCGCCGTCACCGCGCGAGTCCACCGCGGCGAAGTTGAGCACCAGTCCATACGCGGCAGAGTGTGAGATCGTGCGCGTCGTTCCGCGAAAGACGCCCGCAGCCAGCGGACGAAACGCCGCGAACGGCGCGCGCACCCGTAGCCAGATCGTCGATGTCGCGTCCGTAGCGCTCATCGCTCAGCTCCACGCCGCTTCGCCCAGCGCCGCGAGCAGCGCCTGCGGGTTGTCGAAGAACCTCACTCCCTTCGCAGCGAGCGCCGTACGTCGCTCGGGGTTCATCGCGCGTGCGATTTCGCCCCCCACGAAGAACTCCGCCGCCGGAAGATCGTCCTCCGCCTCGAGCCGCGAGAGCTCGGCGAACTGCCCCTCCGCGTCGAAGCCGTACGTGTCGAAGCCCGCGACCAGGCTCTTGGTCACCCGCGCCACCACGCTCTTTGGCGCCATCTCGAAGTAGCTCCTCGCGTGGCCGCCAGCGACGTTGGACAGCTCGCCGATGCCCGCGAGCAGCGCCTTGCACCAGCCCAAGTTGCCCGCGCAGTCGTGGCCCGAGAGCGCAAACGGATACTGGTATGCCGTGTGCGCCACCTCTCGGTGAACCAGCGCCGACGTGCTCGCGTTCTTGAACGGCGGCGTACCCTTGCCTCCCTCCGTCGTGCTCAACGGCGACTGATGAAACGTCGCGTCGAAGCGATACGGACTCAGCGCCACCGCGAGGTTCATCCGCAGCACGCTGTCGCGCTTCGCAGGCTTCGACTTGTTCTTCTTGATGGCGTCGTTGTCCGCCACCATGAAGCCGAACAAGAAATCGTCTGCGTACGCGCTCGCGTCGGGGAAGCTCTTGTACTCGACCGCGAGCTGATCCTCGTCGTGCAGACGTCTGCGGTTCATCGGCAGCCCCTTGGCCGCCAGGACCTCTCGCAGCGCGTTGCGCATGCTCTCGGGGGAGATCACGGTCCACTCCTTTCCGTCCCGCGTGATCTTCTGCAAGACCGTTCGATTCTCTTCGCTCTCGCCGCGATAGTTCGAGCTCGGCGCCGCGTAGGTGAGCACCGTCGCAAAGATGTTCTTCTTGTTGGTCGTCATGGCTTCATTCTCCCGTTCCCGTGAATTTCAGTGCTGGTCCGACTTCTTTTCGTAGACGCCCGACACCGTCGACAGCGCCAGCATCGTGAGCGTCCGAACCTCTTCGATGCGGTTCTTGTCGAGCAGCGCTTCGGAGAGCAGCTCGTACCCCGCATGTCCGACCCGCTGACGGATCGAGCAGATCGTCCCGACGAAGTAGTCCACGAAGTCCGCGCCGGTTCTCGAGCGGATCGCCAGAAACGCGTCGCGCGTCACGCGATCGAGCTCGTCGTTGAACTTCTGCCCGTCGTGACTGCTCGGCCTCTCCTTCGCTTGTTCGTAGGAAACTCCCGTGCGCGCAGCGACCCGCCCCGTGGCGTAGCCCCACACCGCCCGTTGCACCACCGACGCCAACGTCGGCGGCTTCTTCTCTCCATCGGCCATCGAATCCTCCTCGCTCTCCTGGTCCTTGAACGCGTTGCGGGCATCACGCCCGAAGTACCTCCCCGACGCCCCCATGAAACGCTCGTACGGCAGCACCTCGAACAACCGGTCGTAACCCGCCCACCACGACCGGCCCTCGATCAGATTGATGATCTGCTGCCGGTGAAAGAAGAACTCCGTGAAGCGCTTCTCGATGGTCCGGTAGTGGTCGACCATCGCGCGGCTCGGACTCATCCGAAACACGCGGTACACCCGCACGTTGTTGCCCTCTTTGCCAACGTGGATCACCTCGTAGCCCGTCACCAACGACGCAGCGCCCTTCGCAGCCTCGCGGCGCGACAGTCGATCCAATAGCGTCGCCGCCGAAGCGAGCGCAGCCTGCGCAGGCAAGTCGATCGCAGCCCCTTCCGGACGGTAGCCGCGCGCGTTTGCAGGACGCTCGCGGAGGGCGCCGAAGTGCTCTTCGCAAAACTCGTCGAGCACCGACACGTCGGGCACGACCACCGCGTACGAGCCGTCGAAGTTGCGCTTTCCCTCCATCGCGTCGACGACGGACGGGACGTACAGCGACACTGCGAATGGCCAGAACTGCAGCAAGAAGAAGCAGCGCTCGCGGTCTTCGAACGGCACTGCGTCGGCCGTGACGGACTGCGCCCCGAGGTAGTACGTGCTCGCGAGCCCCTCTGAGCGATCACCGCCCTTCGCGAGCGCCTCGTATGCGTCGTCCCCATCCGTGCACTCATCCTTCGCCGCGCGACTCTCGTAGGGACCGCGCGCCGCGGGCACTCCGCGAACGATCGACCAGATGAAGTCCCTCCACAGCTTGATCCATAGCCCCGCGCTGCCCTTGCGCGTCGGATCTTCGTCGAGCAAGAACGCTCCCCCGGGAACGGTCACCTCGTACACGTAGACCGTCTTGCTCTTGCTCTTGCCAGTCTTCGGGTCGACCGTCTCTCGCACGACCTCGGCTTTCGGCTCTTGCACCACGCCTTGCTTGTTCTTGCGCTTCGCGGCTTCGTCCTTGTCCTCGGTGCTCGCCGCATACGCAGCGTCATAGAGCCGACGCATCCCGAGCCGATCGACCCGCAGCGTTGCGCCGGTCGCGTCGCATCGAGACAGCTCCAGCACGCCATCGCTCTTCTTCGTGTGCGCGTTGATCCAGCGCACGAGCATCACGAGCCCCGCGAGCCCCGCTCGATGCTGCGTCGTTGGAAGCTCCGCGAGCGTCCACGTCACGTCGATGGGCCCGTCGCCCACGGCGACCTTCTTCGCCTTGACGCTCTTCGCAGGCTTCGCCGTTTCTCCGGTCGCGCTCTTCGCCTTTGCCATTTATGCACCCTCCGTCGCTGCGATGAACCCCAGCTCTTCTCGGTAGTCCTCGCTCCGCGCCACGCCGTACCAGGCGGGCAACCCTCGACGTCGCTCGTCCGGCACCTCGATCACGCACTTCTTCGGGACCGGAACGAGAAAGTCGTTGATGTGCTCCTTTGCCTTCAGCTTCGCGAGCACCGACGGAAGTTCTCCGTCGAGCACGCATGGCCTCGCAAAGTCGTCTTCGTCCCGCAGCGATCCCGGCACCGCGTACCAGCCGCTCGACAGCAACCGTCCCACGTTGTCGCGCCGCGCTTCGTCTTCACTGTGCTTCTCCAGAAGCTCCGCGAGCATCCTCTGCGACACACGATCCGGCGCCTCGATCAGCTCACCCGCCGCGCGCTTCGCGGTCTCGATCTCTTGCTTCGTGTACGGAACGTTCTGCTCTGGCGCATAGAGCACCACGGTCGCGCGAAAGTCATTCCCTCGACGCCGGTGTCGATTCGCGCGCCCCATCCGTTGCACGAGCGCTGGCCACGGCGCGAGCTCTGTGATCAGCACATCCGCGTCCAGGTCCAGACTCATCTCGCACACCTGTGTGGTGACGGCCACGCACGCCCCCTCGCGGCTCTTGAACAGCTCGACCACCGCCTCGTGCGCCGCGCGACGATCGCCGAGCTTGTACCGGCTGTGATAGCAGAGCACCCGCTCGCCCAGCTTGTCGCTGAGCTGCCTCGCCAACGACTGCGCGCGCGCGACGGTGTTGACCACCCACAGCACTCGCTGATTTCTCGCGAGGCCGTCGACGCACGCGGCCATCGCGTTATCCCGATGGGGCACGAGCGTGACGTGATAGCGAGGGTGTCGCTCTTGCGCGTCGAGGTCCGCGAGCGCCTCGCGGTCGGCTTCACGGGGGTACACAGCGAGCCCCACCTGTTCGGCTGCCTCCCGCCGAGCGGTCGGCAACGTCGCCGTCATCGCCAGCACAGGGACGTCGAACGCCTTGAGAAAAGACAGGACATTCGCGAACATGCTCGGGTCGTAGCTGTGCACCTCGTCCAGCACTACGACGCTGTCCGCGAGCACAGGCAGCAGGCACACGCTCTGGTATCCGTGCTCCATGAACGCCAGAAACTGATCGACCGTCGCGCTGAAGATTCGCTTGGACCAGTGTCCCAACGCGAACAGGCGCTGCTCGGATTCGGTTCGCGAGAAGTCCTTTCCGACCGCGGCCTCCGGCGGGTTCGAGCGAATCGAATCGAGCTCGTACCCCGCGGTTCCATGCAACAGCGCCGCGTCTGCTTCGGGCGCCCAGGCGACGTAGTCCTTGAAGCCCTCCGTCGCGGTCCCGCGCGTTGGGTACAAGAACAACACGCGTCCCACCGAGCGCTCAGCGCACTGACGCGCGATCCACTTCCACGCCGCGAGGGTCTTGCCCGCGCCGCATCCTGCGATCAACAGCGAGCGCTCTGGCTGCGCGGCGGCTCCATCTTGAAACCGATGCCAGTCGGTCCACCGCCCGACCGCGCGCAGGCTGGCGATGCGCTTCTCGATCACGTCCCGATGAATGTCCGCCTCGGTGATTGCTGGTCGATGCAGCGTTCCGCGCACCCAGTCCTCGATCGAGAGTCCTTCGCGAAACGTCGCGGACGATACGCCATCCGCCGCGACGAGCGCGGTCTTCACGGCGATCAACAACTGTCGTCCTCGTCGGGCCTCTTCGTTGCCATCGGCCTTCGCCAGCCTTCGACGGCAAGACTCCGCCTGCTCCATGCCGTCGCGCAGCACCGACTGCCACTGCGCGTCGTCCGCGCTCCAGCTCGAGAACGGCAGCGACGGCGCAGCGTCGAGCCCCGCGATCTCGCGCACCCGCTCGAGCGTGTGACGAATCTCCTCGTGCGCGAGATAGAGTTGAACGCGGCCTCTTCGAGAGGGCTGGCACCATGCCCAATCCGCGCTCTGTGGCTTCGCCGCCTTGATGTGGTGCGAGAGCACCGCGGCGACCACCGCGTCGTAGTCGATCAACGCGCTCTTCGAGAGCCAATTGCGAACCGCTGGAAGACAGAGCACCAACGCCGAAAAGTGCTCGTGACGCACAGCCTGCGCGTCGCTCGTCAGCCTCGCGACGAGCGAATAGAAGTGCTCGTTCGCCTTTCCGATGTCGTGAAACAGCGCTGCGACGCGCAGCGACAGCGAGAACCGATCGAAGTCGCGTTCGAGGTCCAGGCGAAAGAAGCGCACGAAGTTCTGCGCCGCCCGCTGCGAGCGATCGAAGATGCACCGCGCCGCCCACTCGGTCTCGAACAAGTGCCGTTCGAGCGAGAGCGTCCCGTACGTACGATGAGCGCTCTTGGCGAGCAGCTCCGTCGGCATCCCCGTCGCGACGCCCATCACTCCTCTCCCCTCGGCGGCCCCGCCATGAACACGCCGCACCCGAAGCGCCTCCGCCCGCCGACGCCCGCGTACAGCACCTTCAGCGAGTCCCCCTCGCTCAAGTCCCGCAGCGTGCACTGGTAGCCCGCTACCAGTTGCTCGCTGATCCGCACGACGCGCCGTTCGCCGAGCTCCACCCGCGCCTTCACCCCGAGCTCTTTCACGCGTTCGGTGATCGCCGCACGAAACACCTCGGCGTCGCTCAGCTCGCCCTTCACCTTCGTGGTCACGATCCGCGCGCGCAGCGTCCGCGCCGGGCTCAGCTCCCACAGCCTGGACACACCGACCATCACGGACCGCCCTCGCACCTCGAGCTCTTTGCCCGCGAGCCCAACCACCGTCGCCACCTTCTCGTGAGGAACCCTCACGCGCAGCTCGCACCCCGGCCCGCTCAGTCCGAGCTCACCCTTGCTCCGCTGGACCCCTCGCAGCCCGGCGATCGCGAGCCACCACGCGCCGTGCAGATCCTCGCCCAGCGCCCTCGCGATCGCGCCGAACAGCGCGTACCCGTGGTCCACCGCGACGCGCTCGCCCGTCACCCGAAACACGACGTCTACCCGCGGAACTTCAGGCCGGTTCGCTGCGCCAGTCGCCTCGCTGTCGGCCACATCGTCATGCTCGTTGCTCATCCCTGCCTCCGCCTCTCGGCTGTCGTCGCCTCGTCGCTCGCCCCACCTCGGACGAGCGAGATCACCCATTGCTGACGCGGTCACCATCGGTCACCGAGTGTCTACTCCCCGCCACCCCGCGTATTCGGGGTGTCGAATAGCCCGCCTGTCGCCTCCAGCGCCCTCCGCGCGTTGTCCCTCACAGCCTCCCTCACGCTCTCGGTCTCGATCGTGACCCTGTCGGCCATCCCGGTGAGCCATCGAACCAGAACGTCGCCGCCGCGGTTGCGCATGGAGACGCGCCTTCCGCCGGGGATCCGCTCCTTCCGCAGCGGCTTCGCGGGGAGGTTGTCCTTCGCCCACCCCCAGCAGTCTTCGCGCACCACGAACACCAGCTCGTCCAGCGCACCGCCGCGATAGCCGTTGACCGATTCGCCGAGCGCCTCGGCGATCTCGGCCTCCGGTCGCTCGATGAACGCCACGTCGTCCGCGCGCGTGACGCCCGAGACGCGCTCGGGCCGATAGTTTCGCAGCGCCTGGCTCTTGTGCGACCACACCAACACAAACGCGGGACGCTCGGTCACCACGCGTTGCACCGAGCACAGCCGCGACTGGGGCTCGTCTTCGCTCGCCGCTTGATAGCGCACCCGCACCGCGTACCGACCGATCGCCGCCCGCTCGAGTTCGCCCAGCCAGTCCTCGCTCTCGCCCGCCGCGGCCGGCGCCACGATCGCGCTCTTGGCGGACCGCACGTCCCGCGCGCTCGACGCCGCGTCAGTGATCCGCTCGATCATATTGTCCCGCTCGCGCGACGGCCGCAGCCGCAAGAGCAGCCGCAGCAGCGTCGAGGCGCTCTCTCCTTCGAACACGACCCCGTTCGGAAACCACCCGTCCGGAACGCTCCAGACCACCGCCCTCCCCTCGGTCTCCTTCGCGATCGGCGCGCCGCTCTCCTTCAATTCACCGAGCACCCGTCGCGCGGTGTCAGCGTCGATTCCCACCCGGCGCGCGAGCTCGCTCTGCTGAATCCTCCGCTCTTCGAGCAGAACCTTCAGCACTCGCCCCACGGTCTCCGTCGCGCTTCGTCGCCCCATGCGTCTCTCGATGACCATACGCTCTCGATCCGCCAGCGCACAACCACCCAGCGCGCCGCAATCTCGCTCCGGTGCATCACCCTTTCTGCCCCCTACAAAGCGGTTGACGATGAGCGCTCGACTCCCGGTCGCGGCCCCGTCGCCTTCTTCGAAGCCCTGATCAGTCGCTCTCTTTCTGCCGCGAGGCGCGTCCGTCGAGTTTTGATTGCTGCTTCGGGTGGCCGCGACGAACGATCGCGCGCTACGATCGCGGTCGTCATCCGAGGGAGGCACACGAATGAGCGACGTCACAGACACGGCCGATCCGCGCGAGAGCGGCGAGCCACAGGGCGCAAACGACAGTGATCCGCGGCCGTTGAAGGCGCGGGTTCAAGAGGCGATCGACCGCGCCCACACGGCGATGCGAGCTCTTCAGGGCCGCGACGGTCGATGGGAGGGGCTCAACCTCGCAGGCGCGTTCGGAACGGCGACGGACCTCGTGTTCGAGCGCTATCTCGGCGCGCTCTCGAGCCGCGACGCCCAAGAGGGCGAGCGCTACCTCCGGAGCAAGCAGCTCGCCGACGGGAGCGTTGCTGGCTGGGAGTTCACCGACGAAGGATCGCTCGACGGGACGGCCACCTGGTACGCCGGGATGCTCTCTGCAGGCGTCGCCGAGACCGAGCCAGCGATGACCCGCGCGCGCCTCGCGATGGAGGCGCGCGGAGGGATGCACAAGTCCAACATCCTCTCGAAGATCACGCTGGTGATGGCCGGCGCGCTTCCGTCGAGCGAGCTGCCGTCGATCCCGCTCGACGTCGTGCTCATCCCTGGCTTCGATGACATCCTCGCGAAGTTCTTCGGGGTCAACACGCTGATGCCCTTGCACACGATGGCGCCCATCGTGTGGGCGCTGAAGAGAGGCTCTCGGCCGCCGTCGCCGTGGACCGAGCCGGTCTCGTATTTCGCCGCGCAAAAGGCGATCGGCTACCTCACCGATCGCCAGGACGACTCGGGGAGCTGGATCGGCGTGACGTTCGTGACGCTCATGGGAGCGGCGGCGCTCGTCGGGCTCGGCGTGAGCCGCGACGACACGCGCGTGCGGCGCGCGCTGCAGCACATCGCCAGCGTCAAGAGCTACAACCGCGACGGGCAGGTGGGGCTCTACGTCGCTCCGTTCGAGAGCACGCTGTGGGACACCGCGCAGTGGGTGCGGGCGCTCGTGCACTCGGGCATGCCCGCGGACGATCCTGCGATCACGCGCGCGGTGGACTTTCTCATCGAGTACCAGACCACCAAGCCGTCGCCGTGGGACTGGCAGACGCCGCCGCCGTGGGCGCCAGCGACCGGAGGATGGCCCTTCGAAGTGGGCAACGAGCTCAACCCCGACCTCGACAGCACACAAGAGGTGTTGAGCGCGCTGATCGCTGTGAAGAACGGGCTCGCCAATCCGCCCGAGCACCTGACGCGGTCCATCCAGAAAGGCATGGACTGGCTGCTCTCGATGCAAAACCCAGACGGCGGATGGGGCGCGTTCGCTTACGGAAAGCCCACGCCGCTGCCGGGGCTCATGTACTTCAAGAACCCCTCGGCGCAGACGGACGTCGGTCGCATCCATCAGCTCGTTCGCGGGCTCACCGATGGCTTTCAACAGATGGCTCAGCTCGGCGATCCGAGCACCGCGGACGTGACGGGCCGCACGCTCTACGCGTTGGGCATGCACGGGATGAGCGCGCAAGACGCCCGCGTTCGCCAGGGAATCGCGCTCATCGAGTACCTTCGCGAGCCGGTCACCGGCGGCTGGTGGGGAATGTGGGCGATCAATTTCATCCCCGCCGCGGGCTACATCCTCACGGGGCTCGCGAAGGTCGGCGCGGACCTGCAACAACCCTGGGCGCAGGACGGACTGCGCTTCATCCTCGAGCACCAAAACGAGGACGGCGGCTGGGGAGAGCACCCGAGCAGCTACGCCGATCCTTCGCTCGCAGGCCGCGGCGCGACGATGCGCTCGCTCACCGGCTGCTCCACCTGGGCGCTGATCGAAGCAGGCGACATGCGAGACGGCGCGGTGAGCGCGGCGGTCGAGCGCGGCGTGCGGCTCCTGCTCGCCCGGCAAGAGTCCGACGGACTCTGGAAGGACAGCGCCAACCAAGGCGTCCTCATGCCCAACGTCGGCTACTACTACAACACCACGTTCTCGACCTACATGGTCCTCGAAGCGCTGGGCGCGTATCGAAAGCACCTCGAGACGATCGCGACCGAGAGCTAAACCACGCCACGATTGAACGTCGTAGAAATGAGCCGACCGTCGGCGTGGTTGAAATCAAGTCAAACCGCCACGAATGAATCGAGAAAAGTACGTCAATCGAATGAGTGGCGGTTTAGAGCGGAGCCGAGGTTGGAAGAAGCCATGCAACGAGCACGCTCCTGGGAAATATCCCGAGACACTCAGCCCGCATGGCGCCAACCAAAGGCGAAGCCGCTATAGTCGACTCGTGAGCAGCACGCCACTCGAAGCGCTCGCGCGCGCCGTCGGTGAAGCGCGACCCTTCGACGCAGAGGCGTACACAGACGAAGCGCTGTTTCGGCTCGAACGCGCGCGGATCTTCGACGATCACTGGTTCGCGTGCGCTCCCGTCGACGCGGCGAGCGACCCGGGCGCGTGGCACCGCGCGAGCGACGCCGATCCCAGGCTCGTGATCGCGTGCGACGCCGACCTCGAGCTGCGCGCGTGGTTCGACGTGTGTCGTCACCGCGGCGCGCCGCTGCTCCCCGACGAACCCAAGGGCCGCGAACGAGCGCTGTGCCTCACGTGTCCGTATCACGGCTGGCGGTACGCGATGGACGGCAGTCTCTTGACGCCGCGCGCTTCGACCGGGGACGTCCCCCACGACCGATCGCTCGTGCGGGCGGAGGTTCGCCGACACGGGGCGCAATGCTGGGCGCGCTACGAAGGCGCCCGCGGAGAGCGTGCGCTGTACGCGCCGCCGTGGCTCGTCGAGTGCGCCAACGCGCCGCTCGCGCGGGCGCGCAGCGTACGCTGGGAGGTCCGCGCCAACTGGAAGCTCGTCGTCGAGAACTTTCAGGAGTCGCATCACTTTTCCCGCGTTCATCCTGCGCTCGAAGCGCTGACGCCCTGGCGGCGCTCGTCGAGCGACTGCGACCCGTCGCGCCGCTGGCTCTCGGGCGCCATGCCCCTCGCCGAGGGCGTCGAGACCGTCAGCACGACGGGGCTAACCCGAGGCAGGACGACCATCGTGCGCGGCGCCGAAGAGCGGCGGGTGGTGCGGGACGCGTACGTGTTTCCCAACGCGCTGTACTCGAGACAACCGGACTATTTGCTGGCGTATCGCCTGTTCGCCGCCGCCGTCGACCGCACCGTGCTCCAGTGCGACACGCTCGTGCACGGGGCCAACACCGACGCACACGAATTCATGCTCGACGAGGTGTTCTCCTTCTGGGACCGCGTCCACGACGAGGACCGCGCGATCTGCGAGGGTCAACAGCGCTGCGCGAACTCCCGCGGATTTCGCCCGCTCGGCTACGACGCGAGCGAGGACGGCGTCCGAGCGTTCGACGCGATGGTGCTCGACGCGCTGCGAGGCTAGCGCGCAGCCTCGCGGCGCCGTCGTGCACGCGCGCCGATCACAACCGCGACGAGCGCCACGCACGCGAACGCGTCGCCCGTCGACGGGCCGTTCGAGCGCACAGTGCAACCGCCGCTCCTCGCCGGAGGCGACGTCGTCGTCACTCGCGCCGACGCGGGGGCCGGACGCGCGGGCCCCGATGGAGGAGACTCGATGTTCGCCGTCGCGTCCGCCGATCGAACGGCCTCGGACGCCGGGTCGAACGCCCGGCACTCGAGCAGGATGGGTCGCCCGCGCACGTCTCGGGACGATGCGTTGTAGCCGGGCGGATACTGGCATCGCCCGGGCCCACCCGAGGGCAGGATGCATCCCTCCGCCTCGTGAAGCCGCGAGCACGCAGACTGTTCGGACGAGATAATGTCCGCGAAGACCTCGGGCGCAAACGCCGCGACCGCAGCGAGCACGAGGCCAAACGACGAACGAACGTTGCGACGCCTGAGGGACAACACGATGCGAGTGTACAAGCTGTTGGCGCTGGCGATGCTCGGAGGCTGTCGTCCTTCGAATCCGGCAACGGACGTCGGAGCTCGGCCCGACAGCGCCTCACGCGAAGCGAACGTCCCGCGCGAGCGTCGCGGCGCCGAGCGCAAGCTGGCGCTCGAGAGCCACGCGTTTTGCGCGATCGACGGCAGCACAGGGCTGCTTCGCTGCGGGGGCAACCACGGCGCCGGCGAGATGATGGCCGGGCCGGGATCGCGGTCGTTCGTGAGCGATCAGAGCTTCGGGTGCGCGGTCACCGCGGATCGATCGCTGCGGTGCTGGGGGCGAATGTCTGCAGGGGGAGTCAGCTTTCCTGCGCCGCCCGAGCGCAGACCCGAGGCGGTCGAAGGCGCGACGGACATCGACGAGCTGTATGGAGGCTCGGGGTCGCTGCTCGCCAGGACCCGAGCGGGCCGCTTGTTGTTCGTGTCTTCGGGGCCGTCCGACGCGCTGCGCCCGCGCGTTTCGCCGGTCTCGGGGATCGAACGCGTGCAGCGCTTCGAGTGGCTGATCCCTGGGAGATCCGGCGTCGCGCGCGACGAAGACGGCCGTTGGTTCAGGGTCGTCGTCGATCCGGACTCGGGCAGCGCGAGCGCCACGTTGCTTCGCGACGCCGGGGACGTCACCGAGTGGACGCACGGCGAAGCGCCCTGCGCGCGACGATCCGATGAGACGGTCGCGTGCCTGCAGTCCTCGCCGCGCTCGGACGCGTTGACGGTCGTGCGCGGTCTGACCGGCGTGACTCGGCTGTTCGCGCCGCACTTTCTCTCGCTGCTCACCTGCGCGCAGACGCGAGACGGTCGCGTGTTCTGCTGGGACCGGCCGAGCTCCGAAGGTCGCTACGGCGCTGGCGGAGTAGACTTTCGCCGCGGTCTCGCGGAGATCCCCAGCTTTCGCGGGGCTCGCGACGTCGCGATTCAGCGAGGCACCGTCTGCGCGGCGCTCGCCGACGGCGCGGTCGGCTGCATCAACCTCACGCACAGCCCGCCGTCGTCGTGGTCTCTGAGCCTCGGCGATGATCGAAGCCGATTCGTCGGGTTTCGACCGGTCGCAGGGCTCGCGAACGTCGAGCGCCTCGAGCACGCCGCGTCGGACAACCCCGGCTTCTGCGCGGTCGGACGAGGCGCTCGGGCGCGGTGTTTCGCGATCACGATCCTCACCGAGGACGCGAACGCGACGACGGCGCTCGCTTCGCTCGAGCGCGAACGGTTCGAGTCGCCCTCGGCGCTTCACCTCGAGGTCGGGCACGGCAACGCGCGTTGCCAGCAGCGGCCCGACGGGTCGGTTCGTTGCACGCCGACCATCGTGGACCGCGTAGACCGCGCGGCGGAGGACAGCGCGCGACACGGCGTGGCGGTCTTCGGAATCGGCGACGAGCCGGTGTTCGACGTCGCGCTCGGCCGCGACGGGGGCTGCGCGATCATGGACGACCGCGAGCGCAGCGTTCGGTGTTGGGGCAAAGACGCGAGCGACGCGACGGCGGTCGAAGGCTTGACGGGCGCGCGGTCGATCGCGGTGGGGCTGGGGTTTCGCTGCGCGCTCGACGAAAGGGGCGCTGTGCGTTGTTGGGGCGACGGTCGCCTCGGTCAGCGCGGGGATGGGCTGCGAGGGATTCGAGCGACGCCCGACACGATGGCGATCCCAGAAGGCGCCACGCAAATCAGCGCCGGCGCCGCGCACGCGTGCGCCCTCTTGCGCGACAAGACCGTGCGCTGCTGGGGGTGGAACGGACTCGCCCAGCTCGGCGACAGAACCCGCGACGCGAGCGCCTCTCCCGTCACCGTCGAGGGGCTCGGTGGCGTTCGATCGATCGGCGTGGGCGACGCGCACGCGTGCGCGTTGCTCGAAGACGGCTCTGTTCGCTGCTGGGGAGGAAACACCGAAGGTCAGTGCGGCGCAGGGGACTACGTCAACCAGAGCCCCGTGCGCGTGGACGTTGCGGCTGGCGCCCGATCGCTCGTCGTCGCGGCGAACTCGGCTTGCCTACGGTACGAGCAAGAGACGGGCTCGGTCCGTTGCTTCGGGGGAGAGGTCCCGATGATCTCGCAAGCGCAGCGTCCTCGAGGGTGGGGACTGTTACGGGACGCCTCGTTCGATGAAAGCTGGCTGGCTCGGTTTACGCCTCTCGACGGCGCGGGGGCGGTGTTCTTGGGCAAGGGAATCGTGTGCGTGACGCTGGCCACGGGCGCTGTGCGTTGCATGTCCGACGAGCTGCCCAACGATTGAGCGCCACCGTCGCGCGATCGCTAACAGCGTTGCGAGCGACGGCGCATCGGCGGTATCGCTCGGGGATGCCAGCGCGCTTGTGGGGCGTCTTCGGGCGCCCGGTGATCGACCTCGAGCCCTACGTCGACGCGACGAAGTTCGCCGCGATCGACCGCGAGATCACCGCAGCGCTCGCCCAAATCGAGAGCGAATACACCGGGGCGACGCTCAAGCGCATGGGCGTCGTCGCCCCGTGGATGATGCACGACGGCTACCTCGACGCGATGGACGCCATCGACGCGATGACCGAGGAGCAGTACCGAGACTTCATCGCGCTCGGCGAATACGAAGACGATTCGACGGAGGGATCGCTGCCCTACGAGCGCCGCGGAGACGGCTTCGGCGACGAGACCGACCGACCGTTCTCTCGCGCGCAGCAGCGCCTGCTCGCGTACCGGCACGGCGTCTATTTTCCGTGGAAGGTCTGCTACCACCTCTTGTCCAACGATCGCTGGGAAGACAAGCACTCGGGCGAGGGAAAGTCCTTCAGCGACGAAGCGCGCGAGCACTTTCGAGAGACCGTCGCGCTCATCGAAGCGCTGCCCTTCACGGAG
This sequence comes from Deltaproteobacteria bacterium Ga0077539, assembly GCA_001465015.1. Taxonomy (GTDB): domain Bacteria; phylum Myxococcota_A; class Polyangia; order Polyangiales. The sequence goes on from LNEO01000466.1 coordinate 17,906, forward strand.
ATCGGTCGCGTGGTGGTGTTCGGGCTCGAGCCCAACGATCACGCGCCGCTCCACCGAGACAGCGAGCCAGGACAGAGCGAGTCGGTCGCGCAGTGCGTGATGCTCTCGCCGCGGGGACAGAAGCGATTCTACCTGCAAAACGCCAAAGACGATCCGCCTCATGTGGTGACCGCGCGCGCGTACTGGTTCAACGACATGGACTACCACGGGGTGCTCGCGGACCCGTTTTTTCGCTACTCGATCCGCGTCGATGGCGTCTTCGACCCGGCGTTTGTTCGCCGCGTCGCCCGCGGGTGAGTCAACAGCGGACCGTCGATCCGCTCAGATCCGCGTGGTGACCGTGCAGTTGGCGCCGACGCAACACGAGCCGTTGTTGCAGATGCCAGCCATCCCGTTGTCGTGCGTGCAAGCGCCGCCGTTGTTGCGCGCGGTCGCTGTGCCTCCCGAGTTGCTGCAGCGCGGGATCACCAGCATCGAGTTGCACGTCGAGATTCCCGCCGTCGAGCACGGGTGCGAGCACGAGTTGCCGATCGTGCAGCGAACGCACGTCGAGCTGTCGCGACAGCGGCCCCAGTTCGTGGCGCCGCACGCTTCGCCGACGCGAAAGCCACCGTCGGAGCAAGTCGCGGGGCACGTTGTCGTCGTCCAGCGATAGCTGTGTCCGCACCGCACGGTGTCCGTCGCAGTTCCGCCTTCGACCCCAGGATCGGGGGCCGTCGACATCGGGCCGCACGTGCCGCCGCCGGTCACACAAGCCCCTGCGTTGCAGCAACCCGTGGTCATGCAGCGCGTGGTGTTTGGCTCGTTGACCGGAAGCCCACACGCTGGGGCCATGCTGGCGCACCCTCCCGGACAGAGCTGTGGAGAGAAGATGCACTCGTCGGGCTGGCAGTCGATTCCGGCGACGCAGGCGCAGCCCGTGTCCGATCGACCCGTATCGACGCCCGTATCGACGCCCGTATCGACGCCCGTATCGACGCCCGTATCGACGCCCGTATCGACGCCCGAGTCCGCCGTCGCAGGTAGCCATGCCGACGCCAAGACACGGCGTTCCCGCGGGGACGTTCGTCGTGAACATGCAGGCCACGGGACCGACCGGCGTCGCGCAGCGGTTGACCCCGTTGCGACAACGATTGCCGCCGGGAAAACACGCCGTAGCCGGATCGACGCATCGCGGCACGCAGCTGTTGCTCGCGTTGCAAACGAGCCCTGTGCCGCACGCGCTGTAGAGCGGAAGCGCCGCCCCCGCGACGCACGTCGACGCACCAAAGGGACCCGACGGACACGCGACGGCGCCGCTCAGACACACGTTGGTCGGAGTGCACGCGGCGCCAGCGACGCACGGAGGGGTGACGCAGTTGCCCGAGCCGTCGCAGACGTCGTCGCCGCCACAGGACGTTCCGCGGGCGACGTTGCCGGACTGCACGCAGGTCGCGGCGCCGAGCGGCCCCGACGGGCAGGCCGTCGACCCCGTGCGACACGGAGAGCCGGCGATCGTACAGCCCGCGCCGACGGTGCATGTCGCGGCGCGACACGACCCCGAGCCGTCACAAAACCCCGTCGAACACGGGCTGTTTCTCGGCACGAAGCCCGTCGCACCACAGCTGATGGGCCCGGTGGGACCCGACGGGCAAGAGACGACTCCTGTTCGACACGGCATGCCGACCGGCGTGCAGGCCGCGCCCACCGTGCACCGTCGCGGACCGCACGCGCCTGCGCCGTCGCAGACGTCAGTGCCTCCGCAAGGAACGCCCGCAGAGACGGGCGCGAGCATCCCGCACTGCTCGGCGCCGAACGGTCCGCTCGGGCACGTCGAGAGGCCCGAGGTGCACGGCATTGCACTGGGATTGCAGAGGCGATTCTCGACGCACGTCGGCGCTCGACACATGCCTGCGCCGTCGCACACCATCCCTCCGCCGCAGGGAGTCGCGGCGCCCTGCGCGGCGCCACGAACGCATTGAACGGGACCCGACGCGCCCATGGGGCACGCCGTCGTCCCCGAGAAGCACGGCCCTTCGGCGGGGATGCACGGCTGCCCAGCGGTGCACGTGGTGGTCGACCGACACACTCCGCCCGAGCACCGACCGCCGGGGCAGCTCGTCCCGTCCGATTGCGGCGCAAACGGCCCCGTGCACCGCCCGCTCGCGCACTCGATCACGCCTCGCTCGCAGGGGTTGGCCGGGTTGGCGCACGCGGTCCCAGCGACGCAACCGTCCGAGGGGATCCCCGAGTCGAGGGCGCCGTCCATCGCGTCGGCGACGCGCACGTCCATCGCGTCGAACAGCGCGCCGTCCGTGCCCGCGGCGGCGTCGCGATCGCCGAGCAGCGACGAGGCGCCGCAGGCGGTCACCAACAGTGAACACACAATCAAGATCACCGACAGAGCACGGTCAATCGAACGTTGATTCGATGTGTTTGGCATGACAGCGGAGCGCTTGGATTTGAAGGAGATGGGCGAGCTCGTGGACCGCCGTGCGCTCAATTGCGACGCGCTTCAACGATCATTGTCCCACAAGGGGCGCGCGAATCGAAGGCGAATCCCCAGCAAATCCGCTGGCGGGCGTTGAGCAAACGCTGCGCAGCTCGCTTACCTCGCGACGAACGGCTGGAAGAAGACACGCATCGCGTTCGACCGGGCGCGTGTCGCCAACCGAAGGCGGCGCGGGAGCAGCGCGGGAGCAGAGACTCCCGCGCATGCGGGCGCGCGAAAGCGCGACGAGGTCTCCGCCGAAGGCGGGACGACAGAGCGACGAGCGTTCGAGCAACGGGCAACGGGCTCATTTGAAAAGAGGTGTTGCTTCCACGGGGTTAACAAACCCCGTGTTGGGCGCCTTTCGAAGACTCACGGCGAAAGGTGCGCTTCGCGCGACCACCGTCAGAGGGCGCAGCAGCGAGCAGAGAGCAGCGGGCGACGAGCGACGAGCGACGAGCGACGAGCAACGGGCAGCAAGCAACGAGCAACGGGCTCACTTGAAAAGAGGGGGGGTGCTTCCACGGGGTTAACACACCGTCGAGTAGCCCCCCGAGCGTCTGGCGCTCGGGGGGCCCTCACAGATCCGGACGTGCGGCGTTACCGCATCCGGCTCCTCCGTTCACAGTCTCGA
>LNEO01000467.1 GCA_001465015.1 Deltaproteobacteria bacterium Ga0077539
TTGGGGTGCGCTGGGAGAATCTTCTGCGGTGTCGCGCCGTGACTTTCCCTTCCTGCAGGTTGGTTTCGGCAGCGCGTTACGGCGTAAAGCGAGACCCAACCGCGCGGTAAATTGGCACGAAGATTACGGTATCCTGCGTCACCACGCCCCTCGCCGCCCGTCGCCACGAGGGCTCTCGCGCTCGCCACGAGGGGAGCCCGTTTGGGCAAGGTACCCATGGCCGTTCGCACCCCCCTCGTGGCCGTGCCTCACCCCCTCGTGGCCTCGCTCCAGCCCCCTTGTGGCGGACTCGATGGGCCGCGCTGCGCCGCGGTATCCTCTCGGCTCTCACTCCGAGGAGGGCCATGGGCAAGCACTCGACCGAGACCTCACCGAGCCGCGCACGGCGCTTCTTCGACACCCACCGCGAGCGGCTACACGAGCTCGCCGCAGAAGTCGGTGACGAAGCGTCGGACGTCGCGTGGCTCCGTCCCCGTTGGGCGAACATCGCGGACAGAGCGTTTGGCGAGACAGACCGAGAGTACTTCGCGATCGCGAGAGCCCATTCGGCACCGAGGATCTGCTCGGTCCGATCGGATGCCACGATCACGAGCCCACACACACGCTCGCGCTCGCACACTTGCTCGCTCCGACCGGGCCGTTGGGCAACGCGTTTGCCAACGAGCTATTCGAGGCGATCGCTGCGCGCAAACCCGACGGCGGGCGCGACGCGCTCGACACCGCGCGGAGGCACAGCGCGGCGTGCGAAGTCGTCGCCGAGCGCGCCGAGAAGCTGATCGCGCCGACCGCGCATCGCGCAAGCGTCCGCACGGATCTGTGGATCGAGCTTCCCGCGCGTCGCCCCGAGCTCATCGTCGTGATCGAGAACAAGATCAACGCGCTCGAAGGAACGTCGCAGCTCCCGGATTACGACCGCGCGATCGAGGTGCGCGTCGCGCAGCTCAGCGGCACCTGCGACGTGTGGCGGGTGTTTCTCACGCCGCGGCTGGCGTACACAGACGTCGCCATCGCGCTGCGCCGCGCGATGTTGGCGCACAAAAAATCGAGCGTGTTCGCGGCGCTCTATCTGGCGACCATCGCGAAGCGCGTCCTCGGGTTGCCGAGCAACGATGACACGCGAAGCGCGCGCGCCGCGCGGCTCGCATACGTGGGAGGTGTGTATCGTGACCGTTGAACTCGCGATCGGACCGGCACTGCAGTTCTGGCTCGAAGAGTGGGAGGACCTCGAAGCGATTCGCTTCGTCGAGGAGCGGCCGAAGGACGTGACCACTGCCGAGTGGGAGCGGCTCGATCGGGTTCTGGTGGCCGCGGGCAACAACGCCGTGAAGTTGCTCGTGTCGCTGATGGACCGAGACGTGGCCCAGGTGTTCGCCGCGAGCAACTACGTGCTGGAGCCCCTCAAGGTCGACCGCACGTTGAACGAGTTCTGGTGGTGCATCTCGCGGATTCGTCGCAAGCGCGCGCGCGCCGAACTCGCGCGGATTGCCGTCGCGCTAACGATCGACGAGAAGCACAAGACGCCCATCGTGTTGCTCTCGTTCTGGTTCGTTCGCGACGGAAAGCGACGCGCGCAGCGACTGCTCGCGACCAACGCGTCCACGTTGGAGAAGGCTCGCTTCATCAGCGACGTTCTCGATCGACTCACGCTCGGGCCGTGGCTCGTCGAGCTCGCGCGCTGGCCCGTCGGCGACGCGGATTCACTCGACGCGCTGAGAGAGCCACTGCAAAGCGCGACGCGAGCGTTCGCCAACGCGCTCAGCGCGTTCGCTGAGGACGACGAGTAGCTCATCCGCGGAGCGCGCGCGGAGTCGAAGCTACGATTCCAACAACAGCGGCAACAACAGCCGGGGGCGTCGCGTCGAGACACAAGTGCGAGAGGTAGCCCGGGGTGATCGCTGTGACGAAGCCAGCGGCGAAATCGCGCAGGAGCATCGCGATTCCGTTCGCGAGCGCGGCCAACGTTCGAAACGTGAGCGCGCGACTAGCACCGAGGGAAAAGTGTGTTCCGTGAACAAGGTGGTTGCGAGCGCCGCTCGTCTGCTCTGAATCAGAGCCAACGCAGTATCGCTAGTGAAAACAGAGGCGAACGCACGGTGTGGCTCGGTGGGACGAGCGCCCCACAAGCAGCATCGGACTGAGGACGCGGGCGAGGCAACGGGCGATCGCGCCGTCGTCGGCTCGAGCGTGCACCGACTGACCATCGGTTGGCTGTCCTCTCCGCGGTCAGCGCTCGGCCCAGGCGCGGGTGAAGCACCGGTCCGCGCCGTCGGTCACGAAGCGCCCGGCGCGCAGCCAATAGCGCTCGGATGACCCAGTCGCGAGCGCGCGCACCACGAGCGAGAGCCCCGCGCGACGCACGTCGAAGCGCACAGTGAACCGAGGCGCGCCGTCGACCACGTGGCAGCCAAAGGCCCTGCGCAGGCCGGACTCGCTCAGCGTGAAGAGCTCGAACGAGCGCGATGATTGCGGGACGGGTTGAAAATTGGTGCGCAGTCGCTCGACGCGCAAGAGCTCTCGACACCCGTGGCCCGCGGGGACGCCGCGGAGCACCACGGTTCCGCGTCGGCCCGAGGCGTCGACGTTGCCGCTCTCGCGGTTGACCACGGACGAGCTCGCTCCCCGGAGGGTCCAACCCGACGCGCTTCGAGAGAACACCCAGAGGAGGTCTTCTGGTCCATAGCCTTCGCTGTCGCGCGAGGCCGCGAGGACCGCTTCGGAGGGCGGGCTGTCGTCGAGCTGGACCATCGCGACCCGCACGTCCGAGAGGGGCCGGGCGTGCGCGCCGTAGTCCGCGGGCGACAGCGCAGCGAGCAGCGTGTGCGCAGAGGGCGCAGGGTCGTGCGCGCAGCGGGCGGGCTGAGCGCTCGCCGCGAGAGAGCGCGCGAGCACGGCGAAGAGCGCGAGGGACGAGAGCGCGAAGGGCTTCACGTGGGCGCGTGGACTGTCGTGACGCGAGCGCGATCCCGCAAGAATTCTGCAGCGAATCACGCGCTCACGCGCAGATGCACACGACGTTTGCGCCCTCGACGGACACGCACGAGCCGCCGCTCGGGCACGCGGCCGCGCCGAGGCACGCGCACGTCGGGTGTCGAACGGAACCTGACTGTGCTCGCAAGACCCACGGGACGAGAATCCCGAGCCCTGCGCGCTCGACGTGATCGACGCCGCGTGTGTCGAGCACGATGTCGAACGTGCGCTCCACGTGCCTGTCGTACTGATCGAAGGTGTAAAGCCCCTTGCGGGTCTCGTCTTCGCCGGGCGCGCCGCAGAGCGAGGGAGCGTCGCACCAGACGATGATCGTTTCGACGACGGTGTCGCGACCCGCTGGTGTGTCGCAGAGCGAGTCGTCCACCGCCGAGACGATCGTCGAGCGCGGATGTCGATCGCATCACACCCGCGGACGCGCGGGCTGTATCGTTGTGGCCCTCTCGTGAGCACTCGCCGTGTCGTTCGCTCCTTCGCGTTCGTTGCGTTGACAGGTTTCCTGGTGCTCCCGCTCGCCGCGCGATCGCAGGACGCGGGGCCGGATGCACAGGTCGCTGTTGCGGACGGATCGGTCGCCGCGAGCACCGACGCGTCCGCGACCCCGTTGTCGTCGCCGGCGTCCGCGGCTCGGTCTGGGCTCACGGTGCTCGAGGGGCTCGCGCCCGATGAGCTCGCGGCGCTCACGCCTCTGGCTCGGGGCGGGCTCGCGCTGCTCGTGAGGGATCCTGACGCTGGGGTCGGCGCGAGGATCACGGTGCTCGTTCGGGCGAGGGCGCCGATGGACGTGGTCCATCGCGTGATCACTCGCGTCGAAGAGTACGGAGAGATCATGGACGGCGTGCGCGGCATGACCGTCACCTCGAGGACTCGCAATCGAATCGGGTTCAACTTCGCTGTGGGCCTCGGGGTGTTCGACGTGGTCACGACCGCGACGCTCCACATCGTGTCCCCGCGGAGAGTGAACGGGCTCTTGCTGCAGAGCACGCTGGGCCCTGGTGGGCTGCGATGGGACCTCTACCCCGACGGCGACGGAACGCTCATCGCTTACACGACCTGGGGTGACCCCGCGCAGGGAAACTGGTTTCTTCGCACAGTCGCCCGCGTCGCCTCGTCGTCGATCGCCGCGATGCAAGTGAGCGCAGACACCGTCCTCGCGCTCTCGGCCGCGCGACGCTCGGAGATGCTCGCGGGCCGCCCGGTCCCGAGGCGACCGACGGAGCGCTCGGCGCCCACGGGCCCCATCGCTCCTCCGGCGGGCGATTGGTATCGCCTCGCGCAGCGGGGCGTGGTGGGGGCGGTCACGATGGACGACCGCGGCGTGATGCTGCAGAGCTCGGTCGCCGTGCGCCTCGCGAGCGACTCGACGCGGGTGTTGCAGCGGTTGACCGACGTGCCCGGATACACGACCGCGTGGGCCGGCGCGATGAGCGAGGTCCAGGTGCTCGGCGCGCAGGACGGCACGGTGCGGTTTCGCTCCGTTGCCGAGACGCCGATTTTTCGAACCGCGGGCGAGCAAGAGCGCGTCGTCGAACGCGACGGAGATCGCGCGGTGGTTTGGTGGCGCGGGCTGTCGGGAGACTACGCGCGGGACGTGCAGCGCTTCGACGTGCGCCCGGCGCCCGAAGGGGCAACGATCGTGCTCTTCACGGGGGGCGCGGACACCCAACGCGCGGGCTTTCTCGCGCGGCAGATCATGGCGCGGGACGTGTGGATGACCCCTGGCTACTCGCTCGGGTGGAAGATGGTCTGGCTCCGCTTGGGCGTGCGCGGACTCTGAGCGGTTCGACGCGAAGGCGTTGCGATTCGACCCGAAGCTGCTGCACGTCGCGGTCGACGACGCGAAGGCGCCGCGCGAGCGCTTCTTCGAGCGAGGATTTGGTCGCGTCGAACAGCCGCTCATCGGCACAGGCGAAAGCGGGTGATCGACACCGGTGACGACTCGCCTCCAGGACCGGCGCCGGACGGCGGAAACGGCGACGCGACCAGCGCGAACGTCCCGCTCGGCGACGCGGCGAGGTCGAACACCGTGTGGTAGGGCACAGGCTGATTCTGACTGTTGCGACCGAGGGTGTGTCGCATCGGGAGAACGCCGTCGGACACCGCTCGCAGCGCGCTGTCGAAGGCCACCAATCGAACGCCGCTCGCGACCATGAACGCGACGACGCTCCTCGCGCCGTCCGGCGTCTGCGCGATGCTCAACGGGCCGCTGAGACTCGCGTGATTGGCATCGCCGCTTCGCATCACGCGATCGCTCGACGAGCGAACTCCACGACGATCGAAGCGGACCAGCTCGAACCATCGAGCGGACGAACATCCGACGAGCGTGCTCCCCGAGGGTTCGAGCAAGGCGTCACACGAGAGATACTCCCGCGCTGCATCCGCAGGAAACACCGGCGTGGCGAAGCCGTCCGTGGCGATCCCGGGCGGCGTGAACAAGTGCGTCGTCGTCAGCAAGAACGCGTTGTCCCGACGCGCGAGCGTAGCGTTGATGAAGTAGTCTCCCCGCGTCGAATCGAGCTCGCGAATCGTCGAGGCGCCTCCAGCGCGCCCAAACGTCTCGATGCGCGGCGACACAGGAAAGTCCGACCCTTCGCCGATCGTCGCCTCCGGTCGCCACCCATGCGTGAGCACCGACAGCTCGTCGGACGCAAACGCGACGGTCATCGCCCCGCGCGACAGATCGAGCGCGATCTCCGTGGGCGCAAAGGAGGGCGCGCTGCCCCAATGGACGCGACGCGCGCTGAATCCCTGCGGATTCGAGGCTCCGCTGCGCTCGTAAACCATCGCCGCGTAGTGACCCTCTCCGCGCTCGTCGGTTTCCGCGAAGACGCGCACGCCCTGCTCGGCGCGCGACAAAGAGACGTTCGCGACCGGAGTCGCGTCGCCGGCTTCGGTCAGCGTCTCGACGAGCAAACACGCGTTGGCCGCGCACCCTGCGGCCGGTGAGCGGACAGCGGTTGCAAAGACAAACCCATCGCGGTGCCGAGCGATCGAGGGGTAGCTGTATCGATCACGGGTCCGCGCGAGCGGCATCTCGAAGAAGAAGCTGCCGCTCGCGCAGCGCGACGGCTCGCCGTCCGACGAACCCCCGTCGGCGAGCGGGCTCACGGCTTCGCCGCAGGCGAGCAGCGCGCTCGCGGCAGACATCAACAGGCACCATCGATTCAGGCTCGCGATCATGCCGCTGACACTTGCTCCGTTCGGCGCGCAGCGCACCTTATTCGGGCCTCCGTAGGACGGGCGCGCGCTTTCGCGAACGAGCAGTCAATTTGCAGTGAATCCGCGGGTGAGCGCGGTTCGTGGGCGAGCCGCGCTCACCTTAATGGGAGCCTTAATCCTGCACCCGATGCACGAGCACGGCGCGCGAGATGGCATAGCCGCCCGAGCCGCTGGCGAGCAGGTCCTTGAGCCCACGCTTTCGGAGCGTCGCGAGCGCGACGTACAGGCGGTTGAGCGCTGCGTCCGCGCGGATCCGCTCGCCGGGCCAGCCCGCGCGAATCAGCGCTTCGACCGACACCGGTTCGCCGGGGGTTTCTTCGCGGCTCTTCACCAGTCGTTCGAGGATGCGACGCAGCGGTGAGGCCGCGGGGAGTTCGACGCGCGCCCCGTCGTGCACGGCGAAGGCCGCTCCCTCTCCCCACACGCGCAGCGCGGCGCTGGGCTCGCGTGCGGCACCGCTCGAGCGACTCGCGGCGCGCTCGTACTGACGCAACGCAAAGCGCGTGTCGTCCGTCGGGTGCGATCGGACCGCGAGCCTCGCGTCGTCGATCGTGAGCGCTGGCGCCTGGCCGCGCAGGATCGCGATCGTCCCGCGATGAATCGTGAGAAAGTCGCCGAGCGCGGGCTCGCGCGTCGCGATCTCGAGGGCGCGTTCGGCGCGGGTCATTTCCGCGTCGCAGTCGGCCCATCGACCGCAGGACGCCATCGCGAGCGCGGTCGTTCCGTGCATCAACACGTCGTATCGCGCAGCGCCGACCCCCGCGATGCGCGCCTTGGCGTCGACGAGGAGCCGCGCTGCTTCGTCGATCTCCGCACGCTCGAGGTACGACGTGGCGAGGTAGTAGAGCGCGCTCGCCTCTCGGTATCGACTCCCCAACGAGCGAAAGATGCTCGCTGCTTCAGCGTGGTGAGAGAGCGCCTCGGTCACTCGCGCGAGGTCCTGCAAGAGGCACCCTCGCGCGGTGAGGCACGCGGCTTCCATTAGAAGAATTCCAGCGGATCGCGCGACCTCGAGGCCTTGATCGAAGCACTCGAACGCGCCCCGGTCGTCGCCGCGAAACATCTCGATCACGCCGGACTCGTAGAGCGAAGCGCAGAGCCCCTCGGCGTCATCCAACGCGCGGCATCGATCGCGGGCGGCGTCGGTCTTCGAGCGAGCTTCTTCGAGAGCGCCTTCTCTTCGCAGCGCGTGCGCGAGCTGCAACAGCGCCTCTGCCTCGCTGGCGGTGCGCAGGTCGCCAGGCTCGGCGCGCTCGAGCAAGGAGAGCGCCCGCTCGAGCCGGGCGCGAGCTGCCCCTGTCGCGCCGCGAACGTCGTCGACCCAGGCGAGGCGCATCGAAGCCACGGCTTCGAGCGCCGCGAGCGATCGCGCCGTCGCGAGGGACAATGCGGCGTTGAAATCATGGGCTGCACCGTCGCTGTCGCCACGATCTCGGCGGGCGGCGCCGCGCGCGAGCAGCGCTTCGGTCACGAGCGCAGCCCGTGTGTCGTCTCGTTCGAGCGCGGTGAGCGCAGAGGACAAGAGCTGCTCGCGGAGCGTCGCGAGCCCGCGTCTCGAGAGCACGGGATCGACAGCGAGCGCGATCTCGGCGAGGGGCTCGGCAGCGTCGCGCTCGTCCAGCGCGCGAACGAGTGACTCGAAGGTCGTCGCGGCGGCGAGCATGTTGTCGAGCTCTCTGGCGATCAACGCGAGACCGCTGCGCCTCGCGGCGCGCGCGGCTCGAGCGACGGCCGCGTAGTGCGACGCGTGCGCGCGCCGAACGCGATCTGCCGCAGGATCCTTGCTCCTGAGCTCGTCGGCCGCCTCGCGGATCGTCGCGAAGAACGAGTACCGCGCCTCACCTTCACCGAAGTCCACGCGCAAGAGCGACGCGCGTACGAGCGACTCGATGGCCGTCAGCGCGTCGAGGTCTCCGAGCGCGTCGTGGATCGAGGCCTCCGCTGCCTCGAGCGAGAATCCGTTGCGCAGCGTCGAGAGCAGCGCGAACAGGCGCGAGGCGCCGTCCTCGAGCAGCGCGACCGAATCGAGCACCGCGCGTCGCACCGACGAGTGACGAGCGTCGCCCGATGCGCGCTGAAGGACCTCGAGCGGCCGCTCGAGGCGGCGCGCCAGCTCTTCGGTCGAGAGCACCCTCGTTCGCGACGCAGCGAGCTCGATCGCGAGGGGCATCCGGTCGATGGATCCGACGATCGACCGTAGAATCCCTGGCGAAAGCTCGCGTTCGGCCGGCGCGCGAACGGCCTTGATCCGATCCACCAAGAGCGTGATCGCGTGCTCGACGTCGAGCGGCTCGAGCGCGAGCTCGGACTCTCCTGCGACTCCGAGCACGACCCTCGAGGTGACGAGCAGCCGAGCGCTCGGCGCAGCGGCCAACAGTCGACTGACCACCCATTCGATCGAGCGCAACACGTGTTCGGCGTTGTCGAGCACGACGAGGCACGGCCCGAGGTTGGCGACGTGTCGCGCGAGCACCGAGAGCAGCTCGTCTTCGTTGGTGCGCGGATCGACGATGAGCCCGACGCCCGCGCAAAGGGCCGCGAGCGCCTCGGTCGAGCTGGCGGCGTCCGTGAGGTCGACGAAGTACACACCGCCCGCGTCGGGGCGCTCGAACATCGCAGACTGCGCGAGCGCGAACTCGAGCGCGACCCGCGTCTTGCCGACGCCGCCGGGACCGATGATCGTGACGAGCCGGGCGTCGTCGAAGCGCGCTTCGAGCGCGGCGATGGCTCGTTCGCGACCGACGAAGGTCCCCGCGAGACGCGCTCGCCACGGGGCGGCTCGCGGATCCAACGCGTCCGCGCGGCTTCGAGGACGCGACACCATCGCCTACCGAGGGCAACGTAGCACTCGCGTCGCGGGGCCGTCGCGCTCGATCGCAAGGACTGCGCGCCGCGCGGCGACGCTCAAGAAGAGGGCGGTGGATCGCGCATTCCCATGCGCAAGACCGCTCCGGCCTCGCCGGTCGCGGGACCGTCGAGAGACAGCTGCGGCGCGTCGGTGTCGAGACCGCGGACGTGAAGCGTTTGTGTGCGTGTTCCCGAGCCGACGACGCGGAGCGCGCGCGAAGGGCCGGACGGATCGACGGCCTCGAGGTAGCCGCGCACGTCGACGGCGAGGCGGGTCATCACTCGACCATCGGACTTTCTGAGCACCGAAACGAACGATGGTTCGCTGGTAAACGAGTAGCCGACGACGAGGTAGCGCTCGCCGACGACCGTGATGAAGCCGCGCGCCACGAGCGGGGGCGTCGTCCAGCGAACGCGTCCGGACGCGACGTCGAGCGCGACGACGTACCCGCATCGGCCTCGATCTTCGCGCGCGTAGCCGTGGCACGAGCGCACGAAGTAGATCGACGCGGCGTCGAGGCGCGCGTCGGTGACCTCGAGCGTCGGGCCTGCGACGGCAGCGGCCAGATCCACGCGAAAGAGTCGTCGACCCAGGCTCGTGTAGCCGACGGCGACCGCTGCGTCCGCGACGGGGCGCGCCGCGTTGGCGGGGCCGCGGTAGAGCGCGAACCATCCGTCTTCGGCCGGGTCGAGCGTCGAGAGCAGTGCAGGGCCGTCGGCGAGCGCCATCCAACGCGGGACCTCGGGGCCCTCCCACGCGTACGAATAGCGCGGGAGGGTCTCGATTCGCGTGTGCGTGCGAAAGCGCAACGACGGATCGGGCTCGCGTCCCGCTGGTCGATCCGCAACGAAGAGCAGCCCTTCGGTGCGACCCGCGGGCCGCCCCGTCACGGGGGGTTGCGCGTCGGGCTGGGCTGCGTCCTCGGGCTCACCCGCGAGCGAAGCGTCGAGCGGTCCGCTCGATGGCTCGGCGGGCGCGAGTGGATTCATCACGTCGAGCTCGTCGCTCGGCAGGCGGCGGTGGCGACAGGCGTCGGCGGCGAGCGAGAGCGCGACGAGCGCGACGAGCGCGGGGGCAGGGCCCTTGGGAGCGATGCGTTTCGTGGTCGACCTCTCGATCGATCGTAGCGCGGGAGTCTCTCTCGGCGTCGATCGGCGTTCTCGGATCGTTGACCGCATCGCTCGCCCGTCACGAGCCGTCGACGTTCTCGCTGCGACGGGCGCTTGCGTCGGCCTGCTCCGCTCGCAGCGCGAGGCGAGCTCGCCAGAGGGCGACGAGCGCGAGCAACGCCGAGACGACAGCGAACGCGATCATCCGGCCCAAGAGCGACGCGTCGCCGGAGGGCAGGTCCGACTGGTTGGCTGCCGCTCCAAAAGCCATGGCGCCAAACACGAGCGATCCCGCCATCGAAGCGGCGAGCGCGGCGTCGAGCTCGTAGAGATCCCACGCCGCTCGGAGGACGAGGACCACGGCGAGCAGCACGAGCGCCTTCCAGAGCCCGCTGCCGCCGAAGAGAAATGCGGCTCCGAGCGCGAAGAGTCCGCACGCGAGCGCGACCATCGCCGCCGAGCGCAAGATCGTCGAGCGAACATCGGACTCGAGCACTGACGCGATGACCCGCACCAGCCAAGAAGGAGCGTCGGGATCTCGCCGCATCGATCGCGATCGTACACCAGCGCGTCGTTCGCCGGTCGAACGCGGCGACCTTCGCGCCGCGCAGCGCCGCGCGAGCGTCACGCCCCGCAGGTGAAGTCGTCGCGGCAGCGCTGGCCCTCGGGGCACTCTTGCGGGAGGCGACACGAGCGAAGTCCGGGAATCCCCACGTAGAGATCCCTTTCGCTCTTGACCTCGAAGGTGAGCCGATGCCCGTTGACCTCGCGCGTTCGAACGACCGAGCGGGTGACGAACAGCGCGGGAAAGCCCGCCATCCCCAGGGCGTGAAGCCCGGTGATCAACGGCGCCGGGATCGTGGTGGCGCCGTCGTCCGCCGTGACACACGAAATCATTCCGCGCAGCCCGGCGTGGTGCGTGAAGTCCAAGCTCACCGGCGCGCGCTGCCCGTCGGGGACCGCGCCCACGGGCGGCACCCAGCGGACCTCGAGCGGTTGGCCAGGCCGCGACTCGGGCGCGAGCGACAGCACCTGCATCTCGTCGATCGTCGGCATCTCGAAGGTGAGCGCGGGGACCGTTCCGGCCCCGGCGATCGACCACTGAATCGTCTGGCCCTGCGGTGAACGGCGGATCGACGAGCTGGCCGTTGTCGAAAACGGACAGCCCATCGCCGCGGCGGTGAACTGCGAGAGCGGGGCCATGTCCGCGCGACGTAGCCCAGAGACCGTGATCGCGCCGACGTCCACGGGGCCGGGCCGCGGCTGACACCTCTCGTCCGCCACGCACACCGCGTTGCTCGGGCACCGCTGCGCGCAGAAGGAAATGCGCGGGACGAGCAGCTCGCACTCTCCGTCGCGCAAGGTGGTCGTGAAGCGAAACAACGGCGGGGGCTCTGCGTCGAACACGTTCGCGGTGACGAGGCTCACCTGCGGACGCACGAGCTCGAAGCGCACCAGCTCGACGGCAAACGTCCCGTGAATCGTCAGGGGCGCCGCGTCGACGACGCCTGCGTCCGAGCTCGTCGCGCGCGCTGCACGCGGACTGTCGCGGAGCCGGTCAAGACGAGCGCGGCGGATCGAAGCGTGGGCAAGAGCATGAGCGATCGATTGTTGTTGGCAAAGGGAGACACCCAAAACAACGGGCCAACCGGGCCAACCGGGGACGGTCCTCAATAACTCAACTATTTACGAAGCAATCCACGTGCCCGGCCGGCCGGGTACGGTCAGGCGGGTACGGTCAGGCGGGTACGGTCAGGCGGCAGGCGGGGACGGTCCTCGATCACTCAATATCGCAGGCACGCCGTTTGCTGCCTGAATACTCGACGCATTCGTTCGGATCAGGCAGCGACGGCGCCGAGCGGTCGATCGAGGACGAAAAGCCACTCCTGTCCGTCTTCGGCGGCGATCATCAGCATCGCTCGACGATGCATCAGCGCCTGGTTCGCGGTGCTTGCCGTCGAGGCGATGCGCACGTCGAACGTGCGCGAGTCGCCATCGCTACGCACATCGCGCAGCAAAGCGCGGATCGGCTCCGGCGATCGCTCGAAGGGCTGATCGTCGAGCCACAGCGGAAGCAGAGTAAACGCCGCCGATAGCGGCCTGTCGACGGGTTTGTCCGAGAAGTACATCGTGCAACGGAGCGCTCGGGGCTCGGGCGCTTCCTGCTCGATCGAGAGCGCCACGTCCATGACGCGCCTGTGGTTGGCACATGACCTGTAGTGAAAGAAGAGGTTGACCATCGTCACCATCAGCGCGACCGCCGTGAGCACCACCACTGGCGCTGCTACGAGCGGAGACTGCGTCGACCAGAGGCGCCCCGCGCTCGACAGCAGCACGAACACCACCAACGACATCGAAGCGCGGTGGGGAAGCGCCATCGGGCTTCGCGGCGCCATACACGCAAAGAACACCTTGTCGGCGCGAGCTTCGAGACGGGCGACGCGCTTGTGTTCGATTCGCCAGCGCCACCCGAAGGTCGACCACCACAGCGCTCCGACCACCGCAACGATCGCCGTGGGCAGATAGTGAAGATGCCCGGCGCGGACATCGAGCGTAGAGATCAGCGCGAACCACGCGCAGACCGCCGCCGCTAGCGTGCTCGCGATCGCTTCTCCGCGCGCGTGCTCCGAGCGCGACATCGGGATCCACAAGAAGAGATCGGTCCAATGGAGCGTGGACGGTTTGGGCTTCAATGCTCTGGTGACAACCACCCTAGCGCACGAATCGACGACGGTCGCGAAGCGCCATCGGGCTTCGCTTCATTGGGCCGAGGACGCGCTTGTACTGTTGCCTACCGCGCTCGAGTCGAGCGCTACGAGCAACGCGCCAGTGTGAGTCATGTGCGGATTGCTCGCGATTCGTGAGTGAATATTCAGGGGAACCGCGAATGGCGGGATCGACTCCCTCGGCGCCGCTGGCCTCGCGGCCGCGCCGCTGGCCTCGCTGCCGCGCCGAGGAGGTCGAACTCGCCACTCTCACTTCTCCTGAAGATTCACTGACGAATCGAGACAAATCACACGCCTGTGAGACAGCGGCGCTGGGTATAGTCGACCGAGCGATGTTCAAGCCTCGTGTTGTGTTCAAGATGCAGGCTCCGCCGCTCGTCCTCGGTGAAGAGGCGATGATCGAACTCGAGTGCACGAGCGACGAGAGCATCGACGTCGATGGGTTGACCGCCGAGCTCGTGTGCGTCGAACAATCGCTCCGCGATCCTGGCATTTTGCAGCGTAGTCACGGGCCGAAGCACGAGACGCACACGTTCGAAAGGCCCATGTGGGTCAAAGAAATCCATCGCGGAATCACGCGATTCTCGGTGCCGGTCACGCTCCCGCTCGACGTCACGACGACCTTCGAGCACCCGTCCGCGCGGTGCGACTGGTTCGTGCGGGTGCACCTCGCGATTCGCTGGGCGCTCGACGTGCACGAGAGCTTCCCCATCACCGTCCTCGCGCCCGTGAAGAAGTCTGCGGGCGACGATTCACGCGACGTCTTTCGTTGGTTCGTCACGGAAGCTTCTCCGCTCATCGAGTGCGCGTTGTCTTCCTCGACGCTCGCGCCGGGGGAGCCCTTCGAAGTCTGTGTCGCGCTGTCGCAGATCGCCCAGCACAAGATTCTGCAGATCGATCTTCAAGTCCTGTCGCTCGAGGAGAGATTCGGAGCCGACGAGCGACCGACGACCGAGGACGTTCACGGCTGGTTGCTGCACCGCGGGGCTCTCGCGGAGGGGGAGCTCGTGCGTCGCACGCTGCGAGTTCCCGGTTATGTTCAGCCGACGCTCGAATCGAAGGTGTTGTCGCTGCGCTACGAGCTCGCGGTGCAGGTCGTGACCGAAGCGCCCCAGCCCGTCACGAGGCGCTTTCCCGTCACCGTCGTCGACCCGTCGAATCTGCCGGCACCCGCGACGACTCACGGGCTCGTCGGACGAGAGCGCGTCGATCGCGTGTGGGCCGAGATCGTTCGTCTCCTGTCACATACGTTCGAATCGATCACTGCGAACGGCGACGAGCGGCGCGTCGAGATCAACATCGGGAGCGCGCGCGTCGTGCTCGGCGACGGACTGCACCCCGTGTTCGGCCCGTGCCTGACCGTTCGGATCGGGTCCGCTCCGCGCGCGCTCGACCTGCGAATTCAACGAAACATCGGAGAGGCGCAGTCCGCGCAGCTCGAGGTTCACCTTCGAGAGCCGGCGCAGATTCAACGTGCGTTCTCTGGCACGCTTCTGTCGCTCGCTCAGCGCGTCGACGCCTTCTTGCTCGATGATCAGCAGGCCATGCTGTGGTTTGCGCAGCCCCAGCTGTTGGCGAGCAACGCGCCTTCGATCGTGGACGCGATCCAGACCTTTGCCGAGCAGATGGTCCTCTTCGAAGAGCGCACCTCGCCGCCCGCGGCGCTGAAGCACTTGCTCGAGTCTGCGCGGGCGTTTTGCGAGCGCAATCGATGCGAGCTGCGCGTCGGCGACCTGAGCGTGTCTGGCTGGACCGTGCACGGGCGTGGCCTTCGGTTCTTCTATCGCTTTCACGGTCCGCGGCCGACAGAGACGGTCGTTCAGATGACCGAGAGTCATGCTGAAAAAAGCCTACCAACGGACGAAGACATCGAATACGTCGCCGAGGGGTGTCGGCGCAGCGTCAGCCTCGAAGACGGGCGCTGGACCATGACCGTTCCGAAGGTTCAGTCGATCGCGGAGTGCGACGATGCGGCGGGCGCGTTCGTCCGCGCGATATCGATGTTGTGGCGCCGCGAGCGAGGCCCCTTTCGGTGATCGACGAGGTTCGTTCGCGACGACGTCGATCGCGTCGTCTCGCTCTCGCGCGCGTCCGAGCTTCTCTTGGTTGGAGTGGCGTAGCCGAGATTCCCGGTCACATTTGCGCTGCTCGTCGCGACACGTCACCGCCTGTCGCCACCTCGGTCCGTGTCGCGCAGGAGTCTCTCGATGACGCATCATCGCTCGTTTGCTCGGTGCTCTGCTGCGCTGGCCGTGGCCAACGTCGCGGACGCTCGTTGGATGCCTCACTTCGATCTCGCGGGGCTCGTTTTGTCGAGCGAGGCCGTCGTGCACGCGACGCGCGTGTCCACGCGGAGCCGTGCAACGTATCAGCGGCTCGAGACCTTTCGCGTGACGCGGTCCGTCGCGGGATCTCTTCGCGTTGGCGACACGGGTGAGGGCGCTCGAGGCGCGGGGAGCGAGCGCGCCGCGGGCGGAGCTCCTGTCGCTGCTCGGCCCGGCGCCGGACATGGTCGAGCTGATGCTCGGATCGACTCGGGCAGGGTTCTTTCGTGACGTGATCGGCGACCGCGTCGCGCAGCTCTTTGCCGCGCGGTTGAACGGGCGATCGGCGCGCATCGGCGTGGCCAACCGTCGCCGCGGCGGAGCGTTGCCTGCGGTGTCCGCGGTCGACCGTCAGCTCACGGCCGCGCAGGGCGGGGGCGTGCTTTCGTGCGGCGCTCAGACGGTGACGATTCAGTGGTGAAATTCGAAGGCGATCGCGGTACGACAGCGCCGAGCCGTTCGCGAAACCGCCGTGGACCACGGCAGATCGCGGACGCTCGTTGACAGTCGCGCCGCGGCCGGTATAGTCCGCGCCCGTTTTTCGTTCACCCGCCCGGTCTGCGCCGGGGACAGTGATCACAGAGAGAGATACGCCACATGTCGCTGCACACGACGACGAAGTCGAACTTGATCCAGAAGCACCGCCGCCACGACAATGACACCGGCTCGCCCGAGGTGCAGATCGCCCTCTTGACCGAGCGGATCAACGGATTGCAGGGGCACTTCTCGACGCACGTGAAGGACCACCACTCGCGTCGTGGCCTTCTCAAGCTCGTCGGGCAGCGCCGTCGTCTGCTCGACTACCTGAAGTCGACCGACGTCGAGCGTTACCGCAAGGTGCTCGAGGTTCTGTCGCTTCGTAAGTGACCTCCGCGGCGCAGGACGAGCGTTCTGCGCGGTGAAGCTACGGCGTCGGGGACATCCGGTGGGGGGACTCGGGACGATTCGTTCTGTGGGGTGTCGCCAAGGCATGGGGAATGTGGTCAAGTCCCGGCCCGCCGAGGAAGGGTCCTCGGCGCACAAGTCTTCGCCTTCTCGCCATTCGCGACCGACCCGTTGACCCCCTCGTTTCGTGAGCATCGACCGACGCCCCAGACCCCTCGCGCCCGAGCGCGCGAGGCGCGGGGTTTCGTCGCTCTGGGTGCGCACCAAACGCGGACGCCACGGCTCGACGCAACCGAGGACGCGGGGATCATTTCATCAACGTGCGTCCCTGCGGAGACACGCGGGCAGGCGCGCGTCGGAGCGTCGTTGCAATGTCGTTCGTACGTGAATCCATCAAGGTCGGCGATACGCTGATCACGCTCGAGACCGGAAGGCTCGCCAAACAAGCGCACGGATCAGTGCTCGTCACCTGCGGCGAAGCCATGGTGCTCGTCACGGTGTGCGGGTCCGACGCGCCGAGGCCCGGGATCGACTTCTTTCCCCTCAGCGTCGAGTACATCGAGAAGACGTACGCGGCCGGCAAGATCCCTGGGGGATTCTTCAAGCGCGAGGGCAAGCTCAAGGACGACGAGGTGCTGACCTCGCGTCTCATCGATCGCCCTTGCAGGCCGTTGTTTCCCGAGGGCTATCGCAACGACGTGCAGATCGTCGCGACCGTCATCAGCGCGGACAAGGTCAACGACCTCGACGTGCTCGCGATGACCGGCGCGTCCGCGGCGCTCACGATCTCGGACATCCCGTGGGCCGGCCCCATCGCGGGCGTTCGCGTCGCGCGCGTCCACGGAAAGCTCATCGCCAACCCCACCTTCGAGCAGCGCGCCCAGAGCGACCTCGACGTGGTGGTGGCCGCGAGCAAAGACGCGATCGTGATGGTCGAGGGCGGCGCGGACGAGGTGCCCGAGGACGAGTTTCTCGACGCGCTCATGTTCGCGCACCGCGCGGCGCAGCCGATCCTCGGTCTGCAAGAGCAGCTTCGTCGCGAAGTGGGCAAGGTGAAGCGGGCGTTCGTGCCGGTGCTCCCGTCCAAGCAGCTCGTCGACAAGGTCAAAGAGCTCGCGCTCGAGGATTTTCGCAAGGCCTCGACGATCCGCGCGAAGGGCGATCGTTACGCGAAGAACCGAGAGATCTCGCGGAAGGTCGCTGAAGCGTTCGCGTCGGAGCCGCCCGAGGTTCTGAGCCTCGTGAAGACCGCGACGCACGACGTGCAGGCCCACGCGGTGCGCACGATGATCACCGATCGCGGCGTGCGCATCGACGGGCGCAACACGCGCACGGTCCGGCCCATCACGTGTGAAGTGGGGCTCTTGCCGCGCGCGCACGGCTCGGCGCTCTTCACCCGCGGCGAGACGCAGGGACTCGTGACCGTGACGCTCGGCACGCGCCCCGACGAGCAGAAGATCGACGGGCTCAACGGCGAGCGTTGGAAGCGCTTCTATCTTCACTACAATTTCCCGCCTTTCTCCGTGGGCGAGACCAAGCCCATGCGCGGGCCGGGTCGTCGCGAAGTCGGCCACGGCAACCTCGCCGAGCGCGCGCTCGCGCGGGTGATGCCGAACAAAGAGCAGTTTCCCTACGTCGTTCGCATCGTGAGCGAGATCCTCGAGTCCAACGGCTCGAGCTCGATGGCCTCGGTGTGCGGCGGCTGCCTCGCGTTGATGGACGCGGGTGTTCCCATCAAGGCGCCCGTCGCGGGCGTGGCGATGGGGCTCATCAAAGAGGGTGATCGCTTCGCGGTGCTGACGGACATCCTCGGCGACGAGGATCACCTCGGCGACATGGACTTCAAGGTCTGCGGAACGGCCAAGGGCATCACCGCGATCCAGATGGACATCAAGATCGACGGTCTCTCTCGGGAGATTCTCGAGAAGGCCCTCGAGCAAGCGCGCGAGGGACGCCTGCACATCCTCGGCAAGATGCTCGAGACGCTGTCGGTCTCGCGTCCGGACCTGAGCCTGTACGCCCCGCGCCTGACGACCCTGAAGGTCAAGCCCGACCAGATCCGACTCATCATCGGCTCCGGTGGAAAGACCATCAAGGGCATCGTCGAGGCGACGGGCGTGCAGATCGAGGTCGAGGACGACGGCTCGGTCAACATCGCGTCGCACGACGCCAGGGCCGTACAGCGCGCGATCGACATCGTGCGCGGACTGACAGCAGAGGCCGAAATCGGCGTCGTCTACCGCGGGACCGTGAAGCGCATCATGGATTTCGGCGCGTTCGTCGAGATCTTTCCGGGCACCGAGGGGCTGCTGCACGTCAGCGAGCTCGACCACAAGCGCGTCGCCGACGTCCGCGACGTGGTGAAAGAGGGCGACGCCGTCGACGTGAAGGTGCTGTCCGTCGAAGACGGAACGGGCAAGATTCGACTCTCGCGCAAGGCGACGCTGCCGTTGCCAGAGGGCTTCGTCGCAGAAGAGCCGAGGCCGCGCTTCGACCGTGGTGACCGCGGAGATCGCGGAGACCGCGGTGGTGACCGTGGTGGTGACCGTGGTGGTCGCGGGGATCGCGGCGGTCGCGATCGTGGGGATCGCTTCTCGCGCGGCGACCGGCCCGAGCGCGCCGATCGCGACTATCGCAGCGCGCGCGAGGACGTGGTCGAAGAGGCCGAGGTGCCGACGAGCGCGGCGGTCGAGGTTCCTGCGCCGATCGTGCCTGCGCCGGTCGTGAACGAGGTCGTCGTCGCGGTGGCCGAGGTCGAAGAAGAGCGCCCGCGTCGCGAGCGTCGCGAGCGATCCGAGCGCGGAGACCGTGCGCCGCGTGACGAGGCTGTCGCGCGCGCGCCCCGCGAAGAGCGCGTCGAGCGGGCGCCGCGTGAAGAGCGTGCGCCGCGTGAAGAGCGCGCGCCGCGTGAAGAGCGCGTCGAGACCGAAGAGCGTCCGCGCCGCGAGCGTTCGGAGCGCGCCGAGCGCGCGCCGCGCGAAGAGCCGGTCGTCCGTGAAGAGCGTGTCGAACGCGCACCACGCGAAGAGCCAGTCGCGCGCGCGCCGCGTGAAGAGCGTGCGCCGCGCGAAGACCGCGTCGCCCGTGACGATCGTGGCCCGCGTCCCGAGCGAAGCGACCGCGGTGATCGTGCGCCTCGTGAAGAGGTGCGTGCTCCTCGCGAAGAGGTGCGTGCGCCTCGCGAAGAGCGCGTCGCCAGAGACGACCGCGGCCCGCGTGATGACCGTGGTCCGCGCGAAGAGCGTGCGCCGCGTGAAGAGCGTGCGCCGCGTGAAGAGCGAGCTCCGCGTGAAGAGCGCGTCGCCCGTGACGATCGTGGCCCGCGTCCCGAGCGAAGCGACCGCGGTGACCGTGCGCCTCGCGAAGAGGTGCGCGCGCCGCGTGAAGAGCGCGTCGCGAGAGACGATCGTGGCCCGCGTGATGACCGCGGTCCGCGTGACGATCGTGGCGAACGCAGCGCCCGCGACGATCGCGGCGATCGAGCGCCCCGCGACGATCGTGGCGATCGCGGCGATCGCGCAGAGCGTCCGCGTCGCGCTGACGTGGAGGATCCCGAGGAAGCGCGCCTCAGGGCCGAGCGCCTGGCCGCCGAAGGTGGCGAGCGCCGTCCGCGCGCCCAGCGAAGCATGCGCGAGCGCCTCGAAGCGGGAATGCGCTCGAGGGACGAGGGCGTAGCGCCGACACGCGACGATCGTGCGCCCCGTGACGACCGCGGCGATCGCGGTGATCGCGGTGATCGCGGCGATCGTGCCCCCCGTGGTGTGGGTGGTCCGGTGAGCGAAGATCTGCCGCCGCGCCGCCGCGAGCGCCGCGACGAACCGACGGAGTGACCGTCGCATGGGGGGACGCAGCCTGTCCGCGCTTGCTCGTGACCACGACGCAGCGGGCGGCTGTGGCGTGTCCGCCGGCTACGTAGCCGAACTTTCGGCTACGTAGCCGAGCGCGCGTTCTTCTGCGAAGGGTGGAGCGCCGAGCGTCGCGAGTGAGCAGAACGACGTTTGCCACAGAGCCGCGAGGCGGCCCCCGAGTGAGCAGAACGACGTTTTGCATCGAGCCGCGCGGCGGCCCCCACCCGCGCTGCCGCGCGCGAGCGAGTGAAACGGCAGTGGGCGCAGTGCTAAAGCCCCCACCCGCGCTGCCGCGCGCCCCGCCCCCGCCTGGAACGGCAGGGGCGGCGGCTT
>LNEO01000468.1 GCA_001465015.1 Deltaproteobacteria bacterium Ga0077539
AGAGACTGTCAATGAAGCCACTTCGCGCAGATCCCTATGCGTGGCTCGACGCGGAGCTCGTCCGCGGGTCCGGCTACTGGCAGGGCATTGTCGATGCGTCCACGTTGCTCGACACGTCGAGCGAACTGTGCGCTTTGTTATTCGGACAGGCGAATTCGACAGGCTGGGACCCGCTGTTCGCAAATCGTGGGGTGCCGGCGGACGTGAGCGCCGCCTTCCTCGGTCACTGGAGCGCTCATCGAAGCGAATTCTTTGGCGAGTCTTGGGTATCACTCGATGAACTCGAGGCGATCGATTGGACCCAGCCTATCCAACGGAATGATGCGCCGAAGTTGATTCTGGAGCCGAAGGAGGGCGAGCGCTACTGGAATGGCCGCGCGGGATTTCCTCCGATCGACACAGTCGATTCCGAAGCTCTTCGGAACTTGCAGCGAGGAGAACGCGTTGCCGTGGAAGGAGGTACGCTGGTTTATCGCCGACTGCGGTTCGAGGATGCAAAACACGGGACGCGCTATCCGCTGCTTCTCGATCTGATGCGAACGCTTCAGAGACACAGTGAGGGAGCCGTTCGCTGGGTCGTCGCGTTCTCCGAGTGACGCAACGACCATCTGTGACGCATCGGCCTCTGCGTTCGGGCCGCGAGGATAGGGCTTTCGTGCGTCCTCGCCGGAGACCGTCGTGAAGTAGCGATATAGTCGGAGTCCCATCGCGTACGCGCAGGAGGCGCACACGATGAATACGGATCACGAAATCGCGGCTGTCCAACGACGGCTGGGCAGCGAGGTCAAACGCGCTGGCAAGCGAGTCTTCGATTCGGCGGCGAAGGACGCAGCCGCCGCGCTCGCGAGCGCGCGGCAATCCGACGGATACTCTGTCGCTGCTCCGGCACGACGACGAGGGCGTGTGTCTCTCGCGCCTCGCCGCAGAGGTCGCGTCTGCGAGGGCCGTCGCGCTCGCTCCGCACGAGCTGCGATCACAGACTTCGCATGCGACAAGCTCGCCGAGCCGGGCAAACGAAGGGCGAAATCCGTTCTTGATCGGCCGCACGAGGCCGCCTCTCGACGCGCCCCAGATGGTCAGCTCCGCTTGAAGTTCGATCAAGATATTCTAAACGATGACGCGCGGCGACACGGGCGGAACACGCGGTATCTCTCGAGTCATCCGTGGTGCAGAAGGACGCTGTCCGAACGCTCAGCCGTACGCGAATCGGATTCCGCTCACCGGCTAACACTCGGCGGCGCGACGGTCGACTCGCATGCAGCTCAGAGCAGGCTGCCCGCGTCTGCGCTGGAGGTCGTCGCGCTCGGTCGCGTGCCGGTCGTGCAGCGACCCGACGAGCAGCGAGCGAAGACCGCGACCCCGGGCGTGCTCGGCGCGGGAGGCCCGCACGGCGGACACTGCGGCGCTCGCGGCGGCGGAGGTCGCCCCCGCGCTGGACGCGCGCGCGCGGTCGCTCGACGACGACAATCCTCGAGAGACCGACGAGAGACCGCGACGCCCGGCTCGCCTGGACACGACCCGCACTCGCCGCAGAGAGACCCTCCTCTCGAGCCGACCAGGACGCAGTCGCTGTCCCGCGCGCACTCGCTCGACGCCCGTCGTTGCGCGAGCAGGCCCGCTGCGGTCGTAGGCTTCTGCGCTGGCGTCGAGAAGACGATCGACTCCTCTGGCGATCTCCGCGCGCCCTCGGTCGCGGCGCAGCCCGAACACGCCAGCAACGCTGCGATCGATGGCAGCGAGAAAACGATCGATCGCTCGTGGGGCTGCATCGGAGACACCGAGGACTCTACGTCCGAAGAGCACGTCGTGCACGCGAGACATCGCGCGGAGCCGCCGTTGAGCTCCGCGCGGACGACGGCCTGCGCGGCGACCGCGTGGCCTTCGAACTTCGTCGCGCGATCGCAGGGGGCCGTGCAGAATGGAGCCGTGTTCGGCGGCGACGATCTCGAAGGCAGCGCGGCGTTCTTCTTTCAGCGATGGAGCGAGCCCGTTCGCGAAGCGCTCGTCGCGGACGATCCGCACATCGACGCTCCCACCGTGATGCAAGGCGTCGAAGCGCAGTACCTCGGGATGGTTCCGAAGATGTCCGACCCAGGCTTCTTCGCGCCGTTGCTTCGGGTGTTCGTCCTCAACGGCGCGATCTACATCGCGGCGTATCTCGCGCTCTCTCCCCGTGGATATTCGACGGAGCGCGTGTGGAGCATCTGCGACGACGCCACGCGCCGCTTCTGCGCCGCCTTCGGCACCATCGGCAGCAAGCTCGTCAACGACGCGATGTTCTCGCCCATCATGGCGGACTACCTGCGCTGGGAGGGAGGGCGCACTGGACACGCTGCCATCGGCGACTGGGTGTACGCGTACGTCCAGACCGACGCAGAGCAGTTCGACTACGGCGTGGACTTCGATCGCTGCGCGCTGCGCGAGCTCGCCGCGACGGTGGGCGCCGAGGCGTTCGCGCCGTACGTGTGCCTCGGGGACATTCCGCTCAGCGACGCGTTCGGGCTCGGGTTGCATCGCACCGAGACGCTCGCGCAAGGCGGGTCGCGCTGCGACTTTCGCTTCAAGCGCGGGGCGGCCACGGACGTGAAGAAGCGCCTCCCGATCGTTGCCACGTAGCACCGTCGCCCGACGCAACGACGGCATCGAGCTCGTAGAGGGTCACTTCGTCCGCGAGCTGACGCTCTTGTACGGGTGACTTGCGCTTCGCGGACGCTGTCCACACCGCTGCACACTTCGCCCAGCGCGCTGCACAGCGGACGCGACGCGCGTCACGGGCGTCAGACGATTTGCAGCCAATCACGGCGTCTGCTCGTCGTGGCACGGCGCGAGCAGAGCGCTCGGATCGATGGAGTCGCGTCGTCGGCGAGCCTCGCGCGGATCCTCCGCGCGGCTCGAGCCGCGAGAGTCGGGCTCACCCGCAGATCGCGCTGGTGCCGATGACGTTCGACCCGAGAGGAAAGTGTCCATGAAGACCACGATGGCTGTGACGCAAACGCGTCGACTCTGCGCAGCGCTCGCCGCGATCGCGCTCGGAGCGTGCGCTCCCGCGATGGCGCCCGCGGATGCGAGCGGGCAAGACGCCTCGGCCGACAGCGCGACGAGCGACGGCGCGACGAACAACGACGGCGCCACGGACGCGGCGACCACGTGCATCGACGTCAGCGGAGCCTGGGAGTGGACGTGGTCGTGCTCCGATCCGCGCGTCGATGGGCAGCCGACGACTTGCCTCACGCAAAGCAATTGCCGCGTCAACGGCTGGCAACGCCGAAGCTCATCGATCGTGGGCAACGTGCTCACCAGTCTGTACACGCAAGCGCTGGACAACGTCGACGCCGTCGAGATCGTGACGTTCGACGGCGACAACGCCATGGTTTCGGTGACGGTCACCGCGCCGATTCGGGCGACGTGCATGGCGACCGGGCGGCGCGTCACGTTTCCGGGAGCGACGAGCTACTGCTGCGACGTCGCGCGCTCTTCGTGCGGCGCAGGCCAGCGGTGCGCGCCCGTGAGCGTCGGCACCAACAACTGGCTCGCGACCGCGTGCCTTCCCAACGGCACCACGCCGCTCGGCGGGGCTTGCATGCGCCAGATGGACCGCCTCGGCACTGATACGTGCGAAGGGCAGTCGGTCTGCGCCAACCTCGGGCAGCCCGTCAACACGTCGCGCGTGTGCGCGAAGAGCTGCAGCAACGCGAGCGACTGCGGCGCCAACGAGATCTGTCGACAGCTGGGAATCTCACCGCAAAACGGGGTCTGTCGTCCGCGCTGCGCGCTGTTCGGGAGCGACTGCCAGCCGGCCGCGACGTGTCGTCCGGTGATCGCGTGGGGCTCCATGAGCGACGGTGACACCCGGTGGGAGCCTCACTGCGAGTTCACCGGGATGCGCACAGAAGGAATGGCGTGCACCAACTCCTTCGACTGCGTCGCCGATCACATCTGCGCGTCGATGAGCGGCGGCGAGCTGCAGTGCCGACGCGTGTGCGACTCGACCCACGCGTGCCCGGCGAACATGCGTTGCGGGCCGTTTGCTGTGGGCGATCCCACGGTGACGAACGCCATCGGAGCCGGCTCGTGCTTCCCGATGTGAGCCGACGTCGACGCCCATCGACCGCGACGATCGTCGAAGCCGCGGGGTTGACGTGACCGCCGGACAGGCGACCGACGGCGTACGACATGCTCAGGACGGTCCCAGCCCGAACGCGAGCGAAACGCCGGTCGAGCCGATCCCGAGCTGAGCAAACGCCGCAGCGCAGGACATCGGCGTCTTTGCGCGAGGGCTCCGAGCGACCGCCGGCGGCGCATTCGTGCTCTCGGCCGAGACGGGTGCCGGTTCGGAGGGCGCCGCGTTCGCCGGCAACAGCGCGGACAAAACCTCGTTGGCCTTCGTGTTGTTGCGTCGAGTCGCTCGTCGTTTTGGCATCGAGGCCAGAGGATGGCGCGAGCCCAGGCCGCGGGGCGCGCAGACCCCCATAGGCGCCGAACACTCAGCGGCTGTAACAAAGCGTTTGGGCTGAGAATCGAGAGACGAAACGACGTTTGTCACCGAGCCGCGGGGCGGCCCCCAAGTGAGGAGAACGACGGTGGACGCAGTGC
>LNEO01000469.1 GCA_001465015.1 Deltaproteobacteria bacterium Ga0077539
GCGCGAGCCCGCTGCGCTCCGCACCGTAGGTGCGTTGTTGCCCGGCCCCTTGGCTCCGGGCCGAAGCTGCGCTGCTCGTTTCCCTCACAGAACTGGGGGTAACAATGAGGGCTCGACCTCTGGCCGTGAGGCGAGCGAGCGTACGCGTTGTTCCCTCACGAATACCAGGGCCGTCGCGCCCAAATCCGGTTCCCCACTGAGCGAAACGACGTTGTGCACCGAGCCGCGGGGCGGCCCCCAGCCGCGCTGCCGAACCGCTCGATGCTGGTCCTTCAGCGCGGGCGTTGGCCTGTAGCTGCGGACGAGCTTCACGTGCGCGCGCTCGACGACGGCGCGGCGCTCAGCACGCACGAGTGGGTGACGGACCAGGGCATTGTCGCTGCGGCCCGATCGCGGTCACGGTCTGCGCTCCGCACGCGAGCACGCCTCCGCCTTGCGCCGCGCCGAGCTGAAGCTCGACGGCGGTCTGTCGAGCTGCTGATCCGGCGTCGGTCGACCGGTCGAAACGCGCGTGGCGTGCACGACGGCCTCGCTCGAGAGCACAAGTCCCGTGAGGTCGAAGTGCGCCATCCAACGAGCGTCGGCAAAGGGCGCCACGGCGATCACCACGGCAGCGCTGAGCGCGGCAGAGCATCGAGCAAACGAGCGAAGAGTGAACATCGATTGGCTCCCGCGTGAGTGCGCAGCGGCGCACGGAGTGTGACCGTGACGGGTGACGTTGTGACGTACTTCCTTCAGCGCTTCACGCGAACGCCATCGGGCCGTCGACGTCACGCTCTCGGTCGAGGCATGCAGGGGCACAACGATGATGAATCATCGGCGCACCGCGCTCGTCTACGCCCGATCGCCTCTCGTTTCGCCGGGCAAACCGCTCGCGTACCCGAAAGCGACGCGTCGCCGTGAACCGCGCGTTTCACTCGGCGTGAACGGAGCATCACGCTCGTCCCCATCGCGCGCTCGAGCCCCATCGACGATGCGCGCGTCGTTCGAGCGGCGTTCGCTGCGGCGTTGCGCGCCGCGAGACGCATCGGACGACGCGCGACGAGCGAGACGGCACGCTGTGTGCTCTCGCACCGATGCATGAAGAGAGGCTCGCCGGTACAAACGTTCCACCATGCAACCGTGGCGCTGCAAGATGACGCTCGCCTGCGGCGCGGATCCGCGTCGATGCTCGTCGCGGGCGCTGCGCTGTTGGCGTCGGCCTGCACGATTCATCGCACGATCGTGATCCACCACGCCGCGCCCGCAGCGACCAGCAGCGCGGCCGGAGCGTCGACCGCCGCGCAGAACCCCTCGATCGCCGCCGCCTCGCACGACGCGCCACGCGCGCCGACGAACGGGCCGAGCGCAGCGCCGATGGCCCCACAATTCATCACGCAACCAGCGACGCCACCGCAGATGCTCTCCATGGTGATCACGCGCGCGCCCGAGCAGCCGAGCGCGCAATCGATCGCAGAGATGCATACAGAGCTGAGCGCCGCGCCCGCGCAACCGCGACCCGCGGCGAGCGACGAAGCCTCTTCGCTCGCGCCGTCCATCGCGCGCGCTTCGACGAGCACGAGCGACGACTACGCGGCGCGCTACCGCGGAGCGCGAGAGTTTCTTCTGACGCGCAGAGCGATCGACAACGCAGACGGCGGCGTCGTGACCAATGGCTTCGCGCTGACGTTCGCAGGGCAGCCGTATCGAGGGATGTTCACGCCCGTCGAGCTGACCGCGGACGGCGGTTCGTTCGTCGCGTTCAACGAGCGAAGGAGCGGGTACGACTTCGTTCCGAGGCTCGCGCGGCTCGACGCGAGCGGGTCGGTGCGCTGGATCGCGCGACTGCCCGAGCTGCACGGGCACCGCACCTACGAAGTGAACGGCGTCTTCGTGACCGCGGACGGCGGCGCGCTCGCGGTCTACTGTCCGTACATCGGCCAGCGACCGCAGTCGTTTGTGGTCGCCAAAATCAGCGCGGCCGGACAACTCGAGTGGCGCACGCAGATGCCGCAGGTTGAAGGCTACCCGGTGTTTCTTCACGGAGGCCGACTCGATTCTTCTGGAGATATCCAGCTCAGCGGCCACTACCAACGCCTTCGCTCGCCCGACGAAGAGCTCCAAGGCTGGCGCGCAACGCTGAGCTCCACCGGTCGTATCGTCTCCGCCGCTCCCTCGGGCGATCTCGTATGGAACATGACCGACCGACCGACCATGCACCCGTCCTGGCATCCCGTGTATCGCCCCTACGGACAGTGACGAACAGCGCGGCGCGCGCACGGAGCCGCGACCGAACAGGCGCGACGAGCGTTGATCGCGATCGCGCGTCGATGATCCGTGCCCTCAAATAGCGAAACCCCGGGTAACCTTTCGGCTACTCGGGGTCTCTTCCAGTGCGAGGAGGGGGACTTGAATGCCAAGGGGGCAACACGAGCGTGCACGAAGTGGCGGAAAAGATGCGGAATCGCGTCACGGGGTTACGTCACGACGTGCCACGGAGAGGCGTTTCGTCACGGGTTACGTCACGGGCGTGACGGAACTGAGTGAGGCTCGGTCGACGGCGAATGACCGCGACCCGACGAAGACATGCCCTGAGAGAAGCGATCGCGGCGACCGGTTGAGTGAGGCAGTCCTGCCGCACCACTTGGGACCGCCGAACAGGTAGGCTCCGCTCGTCCGGCGGACGCCATCGAAACTGAAACCTTGTGGCCGACCCGTTGTCACTGGAGTAGCTCGTCCGGGTTCCTTCGAGCGAGCAAGAAATCACATACTG
>LNEO01000470.1 GCA_001465015.1 Deltaproteobacteria bacterium Ga0077539
GCTCTGCGCCTACCGTCGTTCTCCTCACTCGGCGGCCGCCCCGCGGCTCTGTGCCGATCGCGTTCTACGACGATTTTCGCTCGCAGAACTTGAGCAACGATGAGGGCTCGTCTCCCGGGCGTGTGGCGATGGCGCTCGTTGGCTCGACCTCTGGCCGCGCGACGATCGCGTTCGGCGAGGATTTGTCCTGGTACAAGTTGGGTGGTGATGAGAGTCAAGAGGGGGGCTGAACGGCTACGAGCAGCGAGCCCCGTGCGCGCGAAGTGCGTTTCTTCTCGCGAATTTTCCGAACCGAAATCCGGTTCGCTGCTACGGCGTGACCGCGGCGATCGCAGCGTCGCGGTCGACCTCGGTCACCCCCATCGCCTCTGCGAACCGCCGCACCATCGTGGGCACATCGACGTGCGCGTGTGCGAGCTCTCGCGGCCCCGGCGAGGTCTGCATTTCACGCGCGACACGGACCACCGCGGCCAGCGCGTCGCGACGGTCCTCCGATGGAATCCTCGACGCGACCGCCGCCACCACGCTCGACAGCTTCTCGGGATCGCTCTGGATCCCCTCGACCCTCGCCGAAAACGCGTTCAGCTCTTTGACCGCGTCCTCGGGGACATCCTCCGCTGCGAAGTGCGCGTGCAATTCGAGCATCTCTTGCTCGGTCGTGCGTCCGTCCGCGAGGATCGCGAGCATGAGCAGCTCGCTCCGCGCGAGCGCGGCGTCCTTGCGCTGCATCTCGTCGATGCCGCCCTTGCTCCTCAGCGTCTCCCAGAGGTCTCCGAAGAAGCTGAAGATCGAGGTCACTACAAAGCTGCCAAAGGCGCCCGCGCCCGCGACGGCGCCAAAGGCTCGATCGGCAGAGGCGTTGGGATCTGAACGGTGATTCACGACGAGGGAGTTTGGCATCGAACGCCCCGGAGCGACACGCCGTTGCTATCCTCGCAGCACCGTGAAGAACAACCCGTTTGCCAGCCTCGCAGCCCTGCGCGACGCGCTCCCGCCGGGCGACGCCAAGGTCGCCACCGAGCCCGGGCAACCGACGGCGACCAAGCCGACCGAGAAGAAGCCTCCCCCGCGCGCGGTCCTGCGCTACGAGCGCAAGGGACGCGGAGGCAAGGAGGTCACCCTGATCGAGCAGCTCGCGTTGAGCGAAGCCGAGCTCGAAGCGTGGTGTCGCGACGCGCGAAAAGCGCTGGGCTGCGGAGGCTCGGTCGAAGGCGACGCGATCGCGCTCGCCGGCGATCAACGAAAGCGCCTCGGTGAGTGGCTCACGAGTCGAGGCGTCAAGAAGGTCGTCGGCGGCTGACACGCGTCGTGATGTCGTGATGTCGCGTAGCGCACGACGCGGGACTCACCAGCGCTCGCGCGCGAACGCCTCTGCCGCGAGGCCGAGCTCGCCCTCGAGCTCGCACCGCAGGATCGCGCGCACCCCGGCGCGGTCGGCGCGCGAAAGGTCCGTCGCGAGCAGCGCGTCCGCGAACGCGCCTCGGTACACCGCGCGGGCGACGCGCTCGACGCGCCCCTCGGCCTCGATCATGACAGCCTCGTAGCGCGCGCGTTGCTCGGCCTCGGACGCTTCGCCGTCATCGAGGGCTGCGCGAACCACGGCGAGCCCGTGACGCACCGAGAGCGCCGCGAGCGCGGCGTCCATCCCGAGCAGCGGGTCGACCGTTCCTCCGGCGGCGCCGACGGCGACCCACCCCGGGCCGCCGCGACGCTCGACCTTGGTCGCGACAGGAACCCTCGTGCTCACCGGATGCAGCCGCCTCGACCTCGACAGCGCTCCGCGCAGCACCGTCGCGTCGCGCACCGTGCGATCGAAGAAATCCTCGGGCCCTTCGGCGGCGCGGCGCTGCGCGGCCCACGACGCGGTCACCGCGGCGCCGAGCGCGTGAACGCCCCCGCGCAGAGGGAGCATCCACACCGCGCCGTGCGCGAACGACACGATGTCCGCGGCGCCCGCCGGGGCCCCCGCGTTGGGCTGCGCGAAGGTCACGTGCGTCTCCATCACCGCGCCGTCGAGCCCCTCGCGCTCCGAGGGCGTCGAGGCGCGCGCGGACATCCATCGGCTCTCGCCGCTGGCGTCGACGAGGAAGCGCGTCTCGATTTCGTGTGTCCGACCGTCGTGCCCGCGAACGAGCAGCGAATGCCCGCCGCCCTCGCGCGGTCTAGGGTCGAGCGCGCGCGTCGCAGTGAACACCGACGCGCCCTTCTCTCGTGCGCGCCGGGCGAGCAAGAGGTCCAGGTCCGCCCGAGGCGCGTGCGCCGCGGACAGAGGCCGCGCGGGCTGGGTGCGCTCGTCGAAGGCGAACACCCGCGAGCGACCGGTCCTCGCGCACAAAACGCGCGCCGCAGGGGACGCGAGGTAGCGGGCTGCCAGGTCGTCGCCGAGCCCGGCGTCCGACAGCGCCGACACGACCGACACAGGAAGCCACCCGTACGGTCGATACCGCGGCATCTCGTCGCGCTCGATGAGCGCCACCCTGCGGCCCTCGCGCGCGAGCTCGTGCGCGAAGAACGCCCCCGCGAGCCCGCCGCCCACGACCACGACTTCGAACCCTTCGAACCCATCGAACCCGTCGAACTCGTCGAGCCCGTCGAGGCCGCGGACGGGCGCGGTCTTCTTCTCTTCGCGTTCGATGGGGAGGTCTTCGGGAGGATCGATCATCGAGCGACCTTCGCCGCGCGGTCTGCGCGGGGCGATGACGCTTCATCGAGGACGAGTTGCACGCGATCCACGTAGACGATCGCGGCCCCGAAGCACAAGGGCTCGCAGGGCGCTCCGAGCAGGGCAGCCCCCCACCCGAGCCCGCGATCACCCAGCACCGGGGGCTCGCTGCCGAGCGCGACGCGCGGTCGCTCGCCCCGCTCGATGAACGTCCATTCACCGGCGCTCATGCGCACGAGGGCTCCGTGCGAGAGCGCTCCTCCGTCGCGTTTCATGCTGGCGGGACACCATCGAAGCGCTCCCTCGGGTCGCTCGAGGCCGCGAACGAGCGCGTCGAGCGCGTCCCATCGCGTCCCCGCGGCGCGCGCGAGCCACAGCGCCGCGCAGAGCCCCCACAAGAGGCTCGCGACGAAGGCCGAGAGCACCAGGAGCACCAGTCGATCGAGGGGAGAGCCTCCGCCTCCGCGACGCGTCGCTGTGCTGGCGCAGCCGATGATCGCGGCCAGCGCTCCCAGGCGCATCCCTGTCGAAAAAGCGATCGAACGCGACTGCCGGCGCGTGATCCAGGGAGACGCCGCGCTCGGGTCTTCGGGCGAGCTCAACGCGCGATTCCGTCGCTCAAAAGGGTCTCACGGCGCGGTGATCGCCCGGCTGCATCGGCCCGAGGTGCGCGAGCACCTGTCCGTACTGCGGGTGCTCGGGGACGTAGCGAAAGAGCCCTTCGCCGATCGCGCCTCGGCCGTCTTCGGCGCGGAGCTGCAGCTCGATCGTTCGGTCCGCGAGCATCCTCGCTACGCCGATCGAGCCCTGGGTGATCGTCCCGCCATCGGGATCGTCGCTCGAAGGAACGGGCGCCTCGCTGCCCTGGCTCTGCGCGGGTCCCCGATATTGATACCGCGCGCCTCCGTAGCAGGCCGCCACGGTCGCCGCGGCCGCCACGGCGAAGAACAGCGCAGCCGCAGAGCGCCCGCCAGCGACGACGGCTGGCCGAGTGACGGCGTGCTCGCAGAACGGGCAGCGCGCGTCGCTCGCGCGGATGTGCCTCGAACAACCGTCACATAGAATCAACTCGTTGCTCATGCATCGACTCCTTGTCGCGCCTCGCGACCACGAAGATACCGCGAGAACGCCAGCCGACGCACAAGCTTACACGCGCTCGCTCACGCGCTCGGGTCGACGACGCGACCCATGAAGAGCACGGCGCCCGTGGGGTTGTCGCGGATCACGAAGAGAAACGGGCGATTCGCGGTGAACGTCGCGGGCTCGGGCGCGCTCGTTCGACCTACGACCACGGCGGTCGCCGCTGCTGCCTCGGTGCCCGCTTCGTCGACGGCGATGAAGCCCTCGTGCACGACGTCCTGGATGAACAGGTTGCGCGTGCCGTCCATGCCCGACAGGTCCGCGACGCCGCCCTCGAAGGGAGCGTTCATTCCCAGTCGTTGCAGGGCGGCCTTCAGCCCCACGGGAGAGCGCACGCGAAACTTCGGCATGGCCAGCGTGACGCCACGCGCGGCGAGCGAGCCGACGAGGTCCCTCAAGCGCACCTCGTTGAGCTCGGACTCGAACGTGCCGATCGGCCCTTCGGGCGGCAGGATCAGCATCATCGAGACCTGCTGGCCCGAGTACAGGAGCTCGACCGCCTTCCAGCCGCTGTTTTCTCCGTACCGCATCTCGCGGCGGAGGTTCATCGTCGGGACCATCACGGCGCCGCCCGACTCGCGGTTGAACGCGGCGCTCGCGGTCATGCCGGGCTCGAACGGCGCGTCCCACGAGGCGTTGAAGTAGACCGCGTTGGTGAGCACCAGCGTCGTCTGCGCGGTGATGATCCCGCGCTGAATCAGCTCGGGGATACGCTGCTCGGTGTAGTCCGCGACCCAGCGGTTGATCAGCACGCGGGCGGCCTCGGGGTCGCTCGAAAAGTTGAGCGCGCGCAGCCCGGCGCCGTAGTTCTCGGACAGCGTGTCCAGAAACGGCGCCTGCCAGGGGTATCCGCGCTGACCGAAGAGCGCGTTGGCGACGCGCAGCCGAAAGGGCCTGCCTCCGCGCTCACCCGCGGCGCTCGCACGCATCGCCAACTGCTGATCGAGCCCGTTGAACGCCGCGTGCAGCCGCGGCTGCGGCATGGTGAAGCGAAGCGCCTCGGCCATCTGCGACTCGCTCGTCGTGCGCGCTCCCGCGAAGGTCATCCCGAGCGCGATCGAGATCGAGTGCGGAGAGAACACCAGGTTGTTCGTCGGCCGGTCCGAAGCCAGCAGACGATGCATGCGCGCTGCAAACTCCGCGTTGTCGCGGGTGAGCTGCTCGAGGTCCGCGGCGGGCGCCCCGACCGCGAGCCGAGCGCGCGTCGAGCGAATCTCGTCGCCGGGCGCAGCCGGGTTGGGCGCGCCGCATGCCGCAGCGAAAGCAGCAAACGCGCAGAGCGCCGCCGAGCGCGCGACGGTGTGCCAGGTTGGTCCAAGAGCGGCGTTGAATGTCATCGTGTTGCTCCGTTCGAAGTGCGCAGATCGCAGAATCGACGCGATCGCCTGGGAGAGCGGTACAAGTCTCGTTCCACCATCGAAGGGAGCGCGGCCCAGGGCGGCAAGGAGGACACGTTGCGGATCGAACGGTGCTGTCGTCGAACGAGCAATCGGCAAACTTGGGGTTTCGTCGGCGGAAGGTGCCGCGCGGCAATCAGCGGCCGGTCGACGAGATGGGCCACGAATCGACTGCCTCGAGAGCGATGGGCGCAGAGGGTGTGATTGCAGATTGTGCGCAGGGACCGCGCAGCGCGGCTCCACCCGGGCTGCCGCCTTCATGATGCGCAACCCCCAGAGGGAAGGCGTTGAATTCGTGGATGAACGCGCGCCTGGCGCACGGCCGGGAGACGAGCGCCCATCGTTACCCAAGTTGTGCCTGGGAAAATCCTCGTGGAACGCGTTCGACGCAGAGCTGCTCCGCAGCCCCCACTGAGCGAAACGACGTTGCGCACAGAGCTGCTACGCAGCCCCCCACCCGCGCTGCCGCGCGCCCAATGAGCAGAACGACAGTGAGCGCAGTGCGGAAGCCCCCACCCGCGCTGCCGCGCGTCAGCGAGCGCAACGACAGTGGGCGCAGTGCTAAAGCCCCCACCCGCGCTGCCGCGCGCCCCGCCCCCGCCTGGAACGGCAGGGGCGGCGGCTTCGCATTGAGAAAATGCTGGCGAAATCAGCGTACGTGTATCGTGATGGCCCTTGCTCTGCAAGGGCGAAGCATTGGTCACTCGAGCATCGACGCATACGAATCGAGCGAAGTGCAGCCATTGCAGAGCA
>LNEO01000471.1 GCA_001465015.1 Deltaproteobacteria bacterium Ga0077539
CGCTTGCGTCCCCGTTGGCGTCGCGGGCGCGGGAGGCGTCGCGGGGCCTGGAGGTGTCGCGGGTGTCTGCGGTTCGACAGGACGTGTCGATTGGGGTGTGGGGATCGGAGGCTCCGCCGCGCGCCGAGAGCAACCGTCTCGACACGCAGGAAGCCAGGCGAGCGACACGATGCCGAGCGCAGCGCGGAGGTTCATCGCCCGCGAGTGTATGCCTCACACACCGACGGATCGAGCCGTGGATTGCGAAGTGATAGGGACAGATAGGAGGATCGCCGCACCGCGCGTTGGCCGCTGGTTTCTCGGGGCATGCTGTGTCGGCGTCGGGACGAGAACCAACAGCGTTTTCTCGGGCAACGACAGAGATGCGCGTGGCAAGTCGCGCTCGGTCCGTACGCGAGCCGGACGTTCGCGGCTCGCTCCGCCCGCCGGAAGTTTTCCGATGTCTTGCAGGAGGCCCGAGCGCAGCGAGGAGCGGCGACACCGCAGCGCGACAGGCATCCGCACAAAGCACGGCAAACTTCTGGCGGGCGGAACTAGACTCGGCGGATGACGCTCGAAGCAGAGTACGACGCAGCGCGCGCCATGATGCGTGAGGGGCGCTTCGCCGAGGCGGTCAAGAGCCTGCGAGCGCTCGTGGAGTCCGTTCGCAAAGCTCCGGGCGTCGAGAGCGCGGAGTACGCAGCGCTCGCGGACGTGCTCGCCGAGGCTTTCGTAGGGCTGGCGAACTACGACGAGGCGGCGGACTGGCGTCGCGTCGCGCTGCAGACGATCCGGCAGTTTCACAAGGAAGAGAGCGAACACGTCGGGGTCGCGCTGATGCGACTCGCGGACGTGCTCGTGATGCAGGGCAAATACGAGGCCGCGGAGGAGGTCGGCGCCAAGGCCCTCGCGAAGCTCCAGAAGACGCTCCCGGCGACGCACAAGCACGTGCTCGACGGGCTCACGGTGCAGGCCCGCGTAGCGCTATCGCGCGGCCGCGTCCAAGAGTCCGTGGCGCTCTCTCGCCGTGTGCTGGAGGGGAGGCTTTTTGAAGGCGAAGCCGTCGCGGTGCTCACTGCTCGGAGCGACCTGACGCAAGCGTTGACCGTGCTCGGCGATCTCGACGAGGCGGAGCAGAGCGGGCGCGAGGCCGTGCGTCTGGCAGAGTCGTTGGACGCGCGCGAGGGCAGACACCTGGTTTCTGCGCTCGGGACGCTCGGCGTTGTGCTGATCGAGCAGCGGCGGATCACCGACGCGGAGCCAGTGTTACGCCGCGCGCTCGCGTTGCAGGACTCGCTCGGGACGCCCGAGGCGAGCGGGTCGGCGTCGCTCGTGCATCACCTCGCGGTGGTCCTCGCAGAGCAAGGACGCTGCGACGAGGCGGACGCGCTGGCAGGCCGCTCGCGCGCGATGACCCTGAAGAGGCACGGCGCTGCGCACCCGCACTACGCCGAGGCTCTCGTGTTGAAAGCGCAGATCGACGCTGCGCTCGGGCGTGAGTCAGCGAAGGACGTCGCGGTGGAGGCGCTGGGGATCCTGGTGCGGTCCGTGGGCGAAGGGCACTGGCGCACGGTTCATGCGCGAAGAGCCCTCGAGGGCATCGAGCGGGGGCTGCACATCACGGCGAACGACTCGGCGGCGGACGTCCTCGTGAAGACCGTGAAGCAAGCGGAGCTCGCGATGGCCAACGGGGAGCCCGAGCGCGCAGTCGAAGCGCTGGAGCCCTTGCTGCAGGCGCTTCCCGAGGGACTCGAGGTGGTGCAGCTTCGCGGCGGTTCGATCGTGATCGAGGCGCTGCTGCGCATGCATCGCTGGGACGACGCGCTCGCGGCGCTCGGTCGGGTCGAGTCGTCGCTGGAGCGCGGCAACGAAGAGCTCCGCGCGCAGGGCGCGAAGCTCGGCGAGCAGGTGCGGGACGCGGTGCGCCAGGGCAAGAGCGCCGCGTATCAATCGCGAATCAGAGCGGCGCTTGCGCAGTGCGAGGCTGGCCAACTCGAAGGGGTGCGGGCGCTCGAAGACGTGGGTGCCGAGTGCGAGCGCGACGGGCACCATCTGCTGGCCGCCTCGGCGCGGGTGCTGCTCGGGCGGCTCTATCTCAGCGCGGGGATGAGCGTCGTGGCGCGGCCGCACCTGGAGGCCGCGCTGGTGCTGCTCGAGCGGAGCGGCGATACGACGTCAGCGCTCGCGGTGCGCGAGATGCTGGCGCAGACCGAAACGACACCGTGATTTCGCGAGGGTGCCTGGGAGGCTCGTGCATCGAACGCCCGTCTATCGCACGCGCCTCTCTGCCGTGTGCCCACCGCGCTCGTGGGCTCGATGCTGACGCAGCGCGCTCATCTCGTCGCGCATCCCTTCACTCGGGATTGCGATCGACCGCTTTCGGACAGGCGATGCCAACCTCCGCCACCTGAGCTTCGGGTAGGCGACACGCGCACCGTCCTTCTGCTTCGATCGGTCCTGCTTGGTCGACCTTGCCGTAGCCCGCCCACGCGAGGGAAGCTCGGAGACACCCTGCGAGCGACGCAACCGCCTTCGACACCGCGCTGAGCGGGTCGCCGAGGCCGACGCGTCGCCGTGGCCGAGCGCAGCGCCGCTGCCGTTCGAAACTGACCAACGACCAACGCGCCAGCGTTCAGCGTGGCGCAGGAGAGCGCGGGTGGGAGCTTTGCTATCTGCCCAACTCTCTGAGATAGGTCAGCGTGATTTCAGAGAGGAGGAGTTTCACTTGAGTCTCAATCGACCTCGAAGCGCGAGCCTTTTGCCCCTGTTGGCGGTCACCCTTGCGGCCTGCAGCGGCCCCATGATGGGC
Organism: Deltaproteobacteria bacterium Ga0077539; assembly: GCA_001465015.1. Taxonomy (GTDB): domain Bacteria; phylum Myxococcota_A; class Polyangia; order Polyangiales. The sequence continues at coordinate 2,789 of LNEO01000471.1, forward strand.
ACCGATGCTGGTGACAGCGGCGGCGACGGAAGCACGACAGATGTGCGCGACGCCCGCTCGGACACAGGAATTCAAGTAGACGTCACGACTAGCGACACCGGTGTCGATCCCGACACGGGCGTCGACACGGACACAGGCGTCGATCCCGACAGCGCCGTCGCGGACAGCGGCGTCGACCCCGACACGGGCGTCGCGACGGACAGCGGCGTTGTGATGGACACCGGCGTTGTTGCAGACACCGGCGTTGTTGCAGACACCGGCGTTGTGGCAGACACCGGCGTCGACGCACGAACGGACAGCGGCGTCGTCACGGACTCGGGCGTGGATGCTCGCGTCGACAGCGGAGTCGTTACGGACTCGGGAATCGCGACGGCGTGCGGCATGCCTCGCGCGGGGCTCACACTGCCGATGTCATCCGTGATGGTCGCGACGACCGCCACCGCCGGGCCCGGCCCCGCGCCCCGTTGCGCCGCTGGAACGCCGAACGGAAGCGAAGCGGCCTACACGCTCAACGTCACGGCGCGCACGGGTCTCGTGATCAACACGGACATGAACACCGGCGATCCAGTGGTGGCGTTGCGCAGCGCGTGCGCAGACAACAGCGCGATGTCCGAGCTCCTCTGCGACGACGACGGCAACGGAGCGGACCGCAATTCGTACCTGCGCGGAGTCGTTGCCGCGGGGATGTACACGGTGTTCGTCGACTCGTTCGGCGCTGCGAATGCCCGCCTCAACGTGCGGAGCTTCACGCCCGCGGCCAACGCAGAGTGCTCGACTGCGGCGACGCTCCCGATGGCCGGCGTGATGAACGTCTCGACCGCCAACGCCGGAACCGACGTCGCGCCGTGCGGCACCAACACGGGCGGCCAGCTCTTCTACTCCTTCTCGATCCCAGCCAACTCGCGCGTGTCGTTTGTGACCACGCGCGTCGGAGCGCAGGACGTCGTCACGCGCGTGCTCGACGCGTGCGCCGCGACGATGTGCCGCGCGAGCACGAGCACCACGAGCGCCACGCCGAGCACTGTGGCAGTGGACAACGCAACGGCGATGGCGCGCACCGTGATCGTGAGCGTCGCGAGCACGTCGCAGACGACGGACGGGTCGTTCAACCTCTTTCCGACGGTGAGAGCGCTCGCGCCGAACGCAACGTGTGCAACAGCGACCGCGCTCACCGCGGGCGCCGCAGCGACGATTGGCAACACCAGCGGCGCCGGCCCCGCCGCGGCGTGCGCGACCGGCGAGAACAGCGAGCTCTTCTACAGCGTCACGATCCCGGCCAACAGCCGCGCGAACATCGAGCTCACACAGACCGTCGGCCTGGCCGTTCGCGCGCGCATCCTCGACACGTGCACGACCATGACGTGCCCAGTCGCAGCCACCACCAGCATCACAGGCACGGCGGTGCCCTTCTCCGCGATCAACACCGCGGCGATGGCGCAAACGGTCATCGTCGCAGTCAGCAGCACGTCTGCCACGGTCAGCGCGCCGTTCACGATCCGCCACACGTCCAACAACGCGCTCGACGCCAACGCGACGTGCGCGAGCGCACAAGCGCTCGGCGCGGGCACCATGACCGCGGGCAGCACCGCTGGTGGCGGAGCGACTCCGACCACGTGCCGTCCTACCGACGGACCGCAGCGCTTCTACTCGATCACGGTCCCTGCGATGACGCGTGCAACGCTGTCGCTCGCGCGCATGGGCGCGCAAGACGTCGCGATGCGCGTGCTCGCGTCGTGCACCGCCGCCATGTGCGATTCGAGCGCGGCCACGATGGGCGCGACGCCCGTGACGATCAACGTCGACGCGCCGACCGCGGCGCGCACGGTCATCGTCGCCGTCGCGAGCGCCTCGCAATCGACGAGCGCGAACTTCACGCTCGCGTTCGCCACGGCCCCGTTGCCGTACACGATCACGCGAATGACCGGACAAATGTGCGTCACTCCGACCATGACGACAGCCGTCGTCGGCGTCAACGCTGATGACTCGCACTCCACGATCGCGATGCTCCCGTTCGCCGTGCGCTTCTTCGCGCCGATGGGCACGAACAACATGAGCCACTTCTCGGTCTCGGCCAACGGGTTCATGCAGCTCTATCCGAACATGGCTGGCTCACCCTTCACGGCGGGCCCGTCGGCGAGCAACGTCGCGCTGCCCGCCGCCGGAACGGCTGCGCCAAACGGCTTCGTCGCGCCCTTCTGGGACGACCTCTTCCCGATCAACCCGATGACCAACGTGACGACGGGCACCATCGGCACGATGCCCAATCGCGTGTTCGTCGTTCAGTGGAACAACTGGACGCACTTCGGCTCGCGCATGCTGAGCCTCACGTTCCAGACGCGCATCTACGAGACGACCGGCGTGATCGAGCACGTGTACTGCACCGTGACGCCCACGGGCGACACGATGAACTTGTCCAACGGCGCCTCGGCCACGATCGGCCTCGAGCACCCCATGGGCACAGCGGCCTCGCAGGCGTCGAACAACACAGCGATGGCGATCGCCCCGAGCGTGATGTACCGATTCACGCCGAACTGAGCGCAGCCGTCGAACGATGTTCGCGCTGTCGTCGCTCGCTGCCGAAGACCGAGCTCATCACGCGCGCGACGAGCGACGCCACAGCGCGCGCCCTAGCGCGCGGCGCAAGGGTGCGACGCAGCAGGGCGCATGCGTATCGGGCCCGCCTGATCCCAGACAAACGGCTGCTCTTCCCACACTCGCCGCAACAGCTGGCAGTACGACGGCGCAAACTCGTCGAGCTCGACCCGCGCTGTGTCGCCGAGCTCCGAGGTCGCGACGATCGTCGATCCTTCGACGCTCCCTGTGACGACCGCGCCGTTGAGCGCTCGACACGCGACGCGCTGGCCGCTGCTCGCGTCCCACACACAAAACGCCCCGCTCGCGTAGCCGCTGGCGATCAGGTCGTTCGGCGCGTCGATCGCCCACGTCACGGGCGCTCGACGATCGGTGCGAAGCACTCGCTCGATCGCGCCGCTCGCCGAGCGCAGCTCCACGCTGCCGTCCTGCGCGCCGATGATCCATCCGTGCCCTGCGCGCCGCGCTGCGACGACCGCGCCCGCGGGAGCGCCGACGAGCGCTCGATCCGCCGGCGCTCGGGCGGCGCGCTGTCGCTCGGATGCTGCGTCGATGCGCCACAGCGGCGCGCCAGTGGTCGCGTCGAAGAGCCGCACTGTCCCGTCATCGCCGCCGCTGACGACTCGCTGGCCCGACGGGTCGAAGGTGACGGTGTTGACCTCCGAGCGGTGCGCGTCGATCCGCAGCGGAGGCTCGTCGCGGCGCAGGTCGAACACGTACACGCCGCCGTCCTGCGACGCCGCCGCGATGCGCTCTCCGTCTGGAGAAAAGCGCGCGCGATACACTCGGCGCCCGCCCGCGCGCAGCGTTCGCACGCGCGTCTTGGTCCTGACGTCGATGACCTCGATCGCCCCGTCTTCGCAGCTGACCGCGAGCTGCTCGCCGTCGCGGCGGATCGCGAGCGCGCGCACCGCTCGGCGCACATCGAAGAGCTGCTCGGCCGCTCCGCGTGCAAAATCCCACGCGACGAGCACCCCGTCGACGTACGCCGCGAACGCGCCGGCGCCGTCAGGCCAAAGAACCACCGACGCCGCTCCTGCGATCCGAGGCGTGATCGAGTGCTGCACCGAGCCGTCGGAGATGCGCGCCACGACGAGGCGCCCGACGTTCGACGCGAACGCGATCCGGTCGATGTCCCATCGCGCGTCGAGCGAGAGTGGCCCCGCGCGAGGCTCGATGATCAACGCCTGCGCAGCGCCCACCGAGGCGTCGAAGACCCCCACCCCGAAGCCCTGAATGATGAACGCAACGCTCTGGCCGGTGGGCGAGAACGACACGTCGCGTCCCTCGTCGCCGAGCCGCGTCGTCCAACGGCGAAGCTCGCGGCCGTCCGCCGCGCTGCGAATCACCACGTCGCTGCCCACGCCAGAGACGATCTCTGCTCCGTCCGCGCGAAAGCCAACGCCGAGCACGATCCCGTTGGGCGCGCCGATCGTCGCGCCGCGACGGCGCCAGCGCACGTTGAAGATGTTGTCCATCGTTCCGACGATGGCGACGTCGCCGCGTGACTGCGCGCTCACGACGCCCTTGATGGACTCGATCACCCTTCGCGCGCCGTCTCGTGTGTCGAGGATCACCGCGTTGCCGCCGAGTCGCCCGAGCAGGATGTGCTCGGCGTCGAGCCAGAGAACAGTGCGATACTCCCCTGCTGCGCCAGCAAACGTTGCCCGCACGGCGCCGCCTTCGACGATCGCGACCGCGCCGTTGTCCATCCCGAGCGCGACGCGCTGCCCGCTCGGCGCGACCGAGAGTCCGACGGCCACCGCAGGCAACGCGACCTCCGCGCTCGCCGCGCTCGCCCCCGCCGAAAACACCCGCAACACGCGAGAGCGGCCGCTCACGTACAGTCGCTCTCCGTCGGGACTCACCGCCGTCGCCCTCGGCAGCGTGTCCATCGCGGGCAGCCACGGCTGCGCGCGCTCGGCGCCATCTTCCACGAGCTGCACGCTCCCGTCGGTCAACACGATCGCCGTTCGCCCCCGCGACATCGCGAAGATCTTGAGGATACCGGCGCCGAATCGAAGCAGCCGCTGGCCCTGCGGAGCGTCGCCGCGCCAACGCCAAAGCTCGCCGCCCCACGAGCCCGCGAAAACCTCTCCGCCGCGCCAGAGCACCGAGAGGACCTGATCCGATGGGCCCTGCATCGGCGTCAGCTCGCCGCTCTCGAGGTCGAGCGCGCACACGCCTCCGCGCTGCGTCGCGAGGTACGCCCGCGGCCGCACGGGCTCGATCGTCGCTGCGTAGATGATTCCGTCTGTGTGCCTGCGCCAGGCGATCGGCTCTTGTCGAAGCTGGCCGAGCAGCGAGCGCGCTTGCACCGAGTCCGACAGCTCGAGCGACGCGCGCACCATCGCCGCCGCGGCGAACGGATCGCCTGACGAAAGCCTCAGCTCTGCCGCTTGAACGAGCAGCGTCGATCGGCTCTGCTCCGAGGCGCGTCTCCCCTCGAAGGCCACACGCTCGCGCGCCCGCAGCGCCCACGCCGCGACCACCGAGAGCAACGTCACGAGCGAGGCGCTCGCGACGAGTCCCACCATGACCGCGCGCCGCACGCGCGAAGCCCTCGTTCGCGCGGCGAGCGCTCGCTCGACGAACCGCAACGTCACCGGGTCCATCGCCGCGCCGCGACGAGCGACCAGCGCCTCGGCCTCGGCCAGCGCTGCTTCGCGCCAGAGCTCTCCTGGATGCTCCCCACGCGAAGCCCACCGCTGCGCCGCTTCGGACAACGCGCGTAGCTGCGCGGTGTCCGCGTCGGACGCCTCGATCCATCGCTCGAGGCGACGCCACACCTTGCGAAGGCTGGGGTGACCCAGCTCGATCGCCGATGGGTCGCTCCTTCGCTCGACGATCCGCGCCTGGGCGAGCGCGTCGATGACCCGCGACGCGACAGGGCGCTGCTGCTCGAGCTCGTCCGTCGCGATCGCAGCGCGACCGACGCCTCGCACAGACGCCTCGCGCGCGAGCGCGACGAGCAGCTCTTGCGCGACCGCCGCGTCCTCGGCAGAGAGCGTGTCGATGACCGCGTCGGCGTGCCGCGCGAGCGCGCCGTCGACGCGGCCGATCGCCTCGTAGTCCGCTCGGAGCAGCATCCGACGACGCACGTCGCGTCGCGCCCAGAGCTCAGCGAGCGCGAACTGAAGGAGCAGCATCGCCTGCTCGTCTCCTTCGACCGCCGCGAGCATCTCGTCGACGAGCCCGTCGTCGTCGAAGCGGTATCCGACGCGCTCGAGCGGCCCTCGTACGGCCCGCGCTCGCTCGGCGTGCGCGAGCGGCGCGAGGGTGAGCACGGCGGTCCCTTCGTGAGAGCTGAGCGAGAGCCGGCCGAGGGCGTCGTCGCGCACGGCCATCACGACGCGGGCGCGCTCGTCGACGGACGCGGCTGAGCCTACAACGGCCTGCAAAAACGCTGTTCGATCGTCGATCGTCACCGATGCGTCGACGAGCTCTTCGAGCGCGTCGATCCAGAGCACAACGCGCTCGACGCCGCGCTGCTCGGCGAGTCGATCGAGCGCCGCCGCGAGCCGCTCGGGGCTCGTACGAAACGCCTCTGCCCACCGCTGTGGCTCGGGCCGCGCGTCGGCGTCGGTCTTCTCTGGGGACTGGGCGCGCTTCGTGAAGCGCCTTCCCGCGCCCACGGTGGGCTCTTGAACGGTGGGCTCGTCTTCGGCGAGCGCGGGGGTGTACGCGAGGCCGGCCTCCGTGAGGGCGCGCTCGATCGCGTCGAGCGGCGATCGCCCAGGGCGCACGCGCAAAACGACGCTGGGCTGGCGCGAAGTGACCTTCGGCAACACGCCGGCTTCGACGAACGACGTCTTGCCGCACCCGGCGGGGCCCACGATCAGCACCGCGGGGCGCTCGGCGAGCAGGCCCTCGACGCGCGCGACCTCCGCTTCGCGCCCGAAGAAAAAGCCTGCAAACGCCGCGTCGAAGGGGCGAAGTCCAGGAAAAGGCTCGTCGCGATCGCTCGACGATCGGTTGGTCGGGTCGTCGAGCTCGAGCGCCGCGGCGAGCTCGGCCGCGGTCGGGCGCTGCTCGGGGTCGCGCGAAAGGCAGCGCGCGATCAGCTCGGCGAGCGGCGCGGGTATCGATCGCAGCGGAGCGAAATCCGCCAGCAAATCGTCGCCGTTGAGCACGCTCACGACCGCGACGCCCTCGGGGCGTCGGACGGGGTTTCGGCCCGTGAGGCACTCACACAAAATCAACCCGAGCGCCCACACATCGGTGCCCGGCGCGTCGCTGCCGCGCCACTGCTCAGGCGCCATGTAGCCGGGCGTCCCCAAGAGGATCTGCTGGCTGTCGTGCAGCTCGAGCTCGCCGGCGCGTCGCGCGATGCCGAAGTCGAGCACCCGCGGTCGGCCGTCTTCGCCGAGGACGATGTTGGCGGGCTTCAGGTCACGGTGAACGATCCCTGCCGCGTGCGCGGCGGCGACCGCTTGAGCGACCGCGCGCAGGACGCGCGCCGCGTCTGCCACGGCGAGGGGCCCTTGCTTCAACTGTCGCGCGAGGGTCTGTCCTTCGATGTACTCGAACGCCGCCCAAGGAACGCCCTCGTGCTCGCCCACGTCGTAGATCGTCACGACGTTGGGGTGAGAGAGCTTCGCGGTCGCCTGCGCTTCTCGGGCGAACTGCGCTTTGACCGAGACTCCCTCGCCGGCGAGCGCGAGCGCGAACTTCAACGCCACGAGGCGACCGAGCCGGGTGTCGCGGCCGAGAAACACCTTTCCCATGCCGCCGACGGCGAGGAGCCTGAGCACGCGATACGGCCCGAGCATCGTGCCTGGCTCGACCTCGACCTCTGCTCCTCGCTGCGCTGGTGATTCGCGCTTCACTGTCGCGAAGAGCATATACCGACGAGTGGTAGAGCGCCGCGCCCGCCGAGCGCGTCGCTACCGCGCTTCGGGCGCGAGGCGCCACGCGTCTGCGTTCCATCGGAGCGTCTGCGATGCGCCTGTGGAGCTCGTGATTCGCACCGCGCCGTTGCTCGCGTCGGTGAAGGTCCACACCTCGTCGACGAAGAGCGTGTACGCCGTGAACACCCTCGGACACGGTCCGTGCAATCGGCATCGGCTCAGGCTGTAGCTGCGCTCGTTGCCCAGCGGCGGGACGGGATCGTTGGTCGTCTCGGAGTACGAATGCGGGATGTACACCGCGCCCGCGAAGCGCAGGGGCGCGCTCGTCTCGAAGCCCGTGTTGGACGTCGGATGGTCCGTCGCCGACGCGCCCCCGAGGGTGATGACCGAGAAGCCTTCGCTCGAACGGAAGAGCGCGATCGTGATCGCCAACGTGGTGTCGTGCCCCGTATCGATGTCGATGACCTCTTCGTCGACGCCGTCGCCATCGAGGTCGTACGAGCCTACCGCCTGACCAGCGTCCGGTGGAAACTCGCGCTCGTCCCCCAAGCGATTGTGCAGCGCCCGAGTGATCGCCTCGGCCCGCGACGACGCGGTGAAGCGCGAGCCCCAGTCGTCGCTCGGGTTCGCGATGAGCGAAGGCCACACGACTGGGCAGCGGGTCGAGAGCTCGGCGCGGCCGACAAACGTGTATCCCTCCGTGGGCGGCGTTGCGGTGCGGACGCGGAGCAGCACCTGCTGTCCACGGCGCATCGGTCGATGGTCTTGCTCGGCCACGCCCAGCACTTCGAGCGCCGTCCCGCCTGGGAGCTCGGGGCCCACAGAAGCCACCACCGCAGTGGGCCGAAGATGAAACGGCTGCG
>LNEO01000472.1 GCA_001465015.1 Deltaproteobacteria bacterium Ga0077539
TGGGGGCCGCGCTCCGCGGCTCGATGTAAAACCTCGTTCTGTCGCTCGATTTGCTACTCTACCTCTCTGTTTCAGCCGTGACGTTTTCGGCGCCTATGCCACGTACCCCCCAGGCCTCCCCGTGAAGCGCTCGAACGTCCTCGGCGACGCCGTCTCTTCTCGCGCGCAGCGCGCGTACAGCTCGCTCGCCCTCGCGCGCAGCGTGCCGCGCATCGACTCTTGGACGCGCTCGACGTACGCGCGCTGGCCGTCCTCGCTCATCGCCCGCAACTTCGCGGCATACACGTGCGTCGAGCACGTCGCCGTGCGCTTGCCCGGCCCTGCGCGCTCGGTCTCGTCTCGGGCCGAGAGCGACACGAACACGTGGTTTCCCTCGATGAACGGCAGCGAGGCATCACCCACGAGCTCGTAGTGTTTCGCCTGCGCCGGCAGCGACGGATCGTCGTCGATCACCAGGTAGAGCATCGCCGCGCCCCAGCCGGAAGCCACCAGTCCGGCGAGCTCGGTCGTCTCGTGATAGCGCTCGCGTCGCAGCCGCTCGAGCGCCTCGGGAAGCACGTTGGCCACCACGTGCCTGGCGCGCGTCGTCCCGCGGCGCGATCGCACGATCCACCCTTCGCGATCGCGCTCGATCGCGTGGACGCGGTCTGTCATCCGAACGCTCCCGCCCGAGCGCTCGATCGCCGACACCATCGCGTTCGCGAGCGAGCCGATGCCGCCGCGCACGTGACCGGTCCCGCGAAAGTAGTAGTCCATCGACGACAGCCCGAAGGGAGCCTCGGCCTCGTCGCTCGACGTCTGCACGGTGATCTGCAGCACCGCGTCCATGAACTGCCGCAGCGGCTCGAAACGATCGAGCTCGTGTCGCGCGAGCACCGAGCGCACAGGCCTGCCGATCACCCGCAAGATCGGCGCGTACGCAGGGAGCCTCGCGACGTGCGTGAGGATCGATCTGGCGCTGAGCGGCGGCAAGAGCGCCGGCTCGCGAAACAACGCCCAGAGCGCGTCGGCGACCGCCCGCTGTTCGGCGAAGAAGCGACGCAGCGACGCCTCGGGAGCGCCCGGCATCGCGCAGAGCGACTCGATCAGCGACCCTCGCTCGCGGCCGATCGCGAGGGTCATCGTGCTCGTGCGCAGCTCGACCAGCGGGTCGATCGGATCGACCACGACGTCCATCGCGTGACGATCGATCCACTTGCGAAATGGCTGCCCCTCGTCGAACCCCGAGAACAGCGTCGCCCCCGCTTCGAAGCGACAACCTCCGCGCACGAACGTGCTCGCACAGCCTCCGGGGTACTTCAGCGACTCGCACAAGAGCACCTTCGCGCCGCGCTCGGCCAGCGCGAGCGCCGCGCTCAAGCCGCCGAACCCCGCGCCGATCACGCACACATCCGCTCGAACGTCGCGGCTCGAAGCGTTGATCCCGCTGCGGGGCGTCATCGCGCCGCCTCGCTCGTCGCTCGCGCGTCGCTGGTCTGCATCGCGCCGTCTCTCTCTGCGCTGCTCAGCAGCCACGAGGCGAGGGCGGCCCCGCTCTCCCACGCGGCCTCAGCGTCGCAGCCCGCCGCGCTCTGCCCCACACCATCACCGATCGCGAAGAGCGTCTGCGCTCGGTCGAGCGTCACGAACGGCCGCTCGTGCTTCGCGCCGCCGGCGCGAACGCGCTCGTACCGCCAGCGCTTCTGCGATCGGTCCGACACGTCGCCGGCGCGCAGGATGCGGCGCGCTCGCTCGATGAGCGCCTCGGCCCACGGGCCGTCTTCTCCTTCGTCGTAGCGCTCTTCGGTGTACGCGTCGCTCGCGTGCGCGCTGATCGCCACCATCGCGCCGAGGTGGGCCTCGCTGGGCTCGACGCGCTCGACCGTGATCCTCGAGAGCGTCTCGTCTCCCTCGATGGTCCGATCGAACAGCGTCGTGTCGCACGCCCCGAGCTCGCACAGGGCCAGCGCCACGAGCCTGCGCGAGTACTTCACGGACGAGAGCCTCGCGAGCGCCTCTCGATCCAGCCAACGCGCGGTGTCTCGAATACTTGTGCCGATAAGTTCCGCCGCCTGCGGCGCTGGCGCAGACACGACGAGCCGCTCGCACTCGTGCGCGTGGCCGTCTGCGTCGATGACGATCCACCCCGCCGGTGTCTTGTCGATTTGCGCCGCGCGAACGCCGCACCGAACGCTGTCTTTCAGCGGCGCGAGCAGCCGACGAACGACCTGGGTGAGCGGCGCGCGCCCCTTCGCAGCGCCCTCATCGAGCATGGTCACGAGCCCGTCGCCCGCCAGCAGATCGAGCCAGCGCGCGAAGCGTCGCGGTGTTCCGTGCAAGACCGGTGCGCCGTGCGAGATCGCGCTCCCGGCCAGGCGCCGCGAGGCGAGCCTGCCTCCGACGCTCTTGCCCTTGTCGATCACGGTGACTGCGACGCCCGCGTCGAACAGGGTCCGCGCGCACGCCGCGCCCGAGAGCCCTGCGCCGATCACGAGCACGCGCCCGAGGCGCGCGTGTCGATCGAGCCCCTGAGCGCAGTACGCGCGAACGTCGAGCCTCTTGGCGTGGGTCTTTGTGTCCCGAGGGCGCACGGTCCCGAAATCGTCCGTGCGCGGATGCGGGCGATCGAACTGGCCCATCGTCCACAAGAGACCGCCGTAGCTCGCGGGGTCTCGCCCGTCGATCGCGTATCGGTGGTTGAGCGACTCGAGGATCTCGAGCGCTCGCTGCGGGGAGTGAACCCAGGCGACGATCTGCTTTCCCCAGGTCATTCGAAGGTTGTTGTGGAGGTAGCCGTCGCGGCGAAGGCGTCGCTGCGCCGCGTCCCACAGCGCGTTGCCCGTCTCGCCGAGCTCCATCGCCAGCTCGCTCGGCGCGAACATCGGCTGCGCCCGCTGCGAGAGCGTCTCTCGCGCCCAACCGGGAATCGCCTGCAGGACGTCGTTGTGCCGCGGATTGTGCGCGCAGAAGTGCCACGCGAGCTCTCGCCACACGAGCAGCTCGTCGACCCACTTGTCCGCGCCGTCGGTGTCTCGCGACAGCGCTTCGCGCGCGAGCCTCCCCGCCCAGATCATGCCCCAGTGCAGGTACGCGCTCATCCGCGAGACGCCGTCGTCGTCGAGCGCGTCGTTGCGCCTCGCGTCGTACTCGTCGATCGGCGCGCTGGGCTTCTTCGTAAACGCCTCCCACCGCGCGCGGGCCGCGTCGATCCCCCCTCGCATCACCGCGCTGCGCGGCACGGCGTGATCGATCGGCAGCGTCGCGAGAAGCGCCGCGATCGCCCCAGGGTCGATGACGGTGTCCACCTCGTCGAGCGTTGATTCTGTGTGCGAGAGCGCCCTCGGCTGCGGCAGCGCGACGATCGGCTCGAGCAGCGTCTTCCACAAGGGCTCGACGCGCTCGCGAAAGGCAAACGCCCGCTCGTATCCGCGCCCCAAGCTCCGCATCGGAACAACGCACGAAGCGTCCACCGACAGCACCGGTCCGTCGTAGCGCCGCGCGAATCGCTCGACCCACTCGCGCACGTCGTAGACGGGAAAGTCATCGGTGACCACCACGCTCGCCCCATCGGCGACGCGATCCAGCCATTTCGTGCGAGATCGACATCGATCCAGCGCGAACACGTACCGGGCGCCGCGCGCTTCGAACGCGCGCCGCAGCGCGGGTTCTCCCTCGAGCACGAAGCCCGTGATCCGATCGTTGGCGTGCGCGTAGCGCGACGACAACCCGTGATAGACGACGAGGGGCTGATCGAGCTTGTGCGCCGCCACGAGCGCACGCTCGAACGCCGGGTTCTCTTCCGCTCGCAGCGCCGTCGTGCACCAATAGAGCACATAGCGCCCCGTCGCGCGCGGCGAGGCCGCACGAAGAGCGCGCGTGCGCGTCTCGAGCAACCGCGCCGCGTCGCGAAGCGCCGTGGCAGAGAGCGAAGACATTGCGTGCGAGTGGGATGCTCGGGCGCAGCGACGGTTGTGTCGGCGAAGACGCCCGCTACTTCACCACGAGCTCGAGCATCTTCGCCGGGACCCAGATCACCTTCACGAGCGTCTTGCCCTCGAGGGCCTTCTGCACGTTGTCGAGCGCCATCGCCAGCGCCTCGAGCTGCTCTTCGGTCGCGTCCCTGCGCTTGTTCGACCTATGTCGTGTCGAGCTGCGACACGATTCACTGGGGGAGCGCAGGTGGCCCATAGGCGCCGAAAACTTCACGACTGAAACAGAGAGATAGAGTAGCAAATCGAGCGACGAAACGACGTTCTACATCGAGCCGCGGAGCGCGGCCCCCACCCGCGCTGCCGCGCGCCCCAAGTG
>LNEO01000473.1 GCA_001465015.1 Deltaproteobacteria bacterium Ga0077539
CGCGCGCTCTGCTCGTCGCGGAGCTCGACCTCGGGCGTGGGCGCGAGCGAATCGCGAGCGAATTCTGGGGCGGAATCCGTGCGGCGGCGAGGCCGGCGCGGGGCGCTCACGCGAACCCCGCCTGAGACAGCGCGGTCTCGTGCAGCGGCACGGTCGCGGTAAACGTGCTGCCTTGCTGCTCGACGCTCTCGGCGCCGAGCTTTCCGTCGTGCAGCTCGAGCAGGGCGACGGTGATCGCGAGGCCGAGCCCGGTGCCTCCTTCGCGGCCGCGCTCGAAGGGCTTGAACAGTCGCTTCATGTCCTGCGGTCGAATCCCGCGACCGTCGTCGCGCACGTGCACGCGCGCCTCGCGCACGTCGGTCTCGAGCTGGACGGTGACGCGCGATCGGCAGTGCTGCAGCGCGTTTTGCACGAGGTTGGTGATCGCTCGACGAAGGGAGGTCGCGTCGCCCTCGACAAGGGTGCTCTCGGCCTCCTGGTGCTCGATAGTGATTCGGCGCAGCCTCGCCTGACCTTGCGCCTCGCGCACGACCTCGGCGACGATCGCCGCGAGGTCGACGGCCTTGCGCTCGATCGCGAAGTGACCCGACGCGATGGCGGACAGGTCGAGCACGTCGTCGGCGAGGTGAAGCAAGTGCCGGCCCGAGCGGGCGATGGCCTCGACGTCTTCGCGCTGGGCGTTGTTGAGCTCTCCGTCGACGCCCGAGAGCAAGAGGTCGGCGAAGCCGATGATGCTGTTGAGGGGCGTGCGGAGCTCGTGGCGGAGCGTGGCGATTTGCGCTTCTTTTCTGCGCTCGGCGTCGTCGAGTCGCGTGAGCGCCTCGCGGTGCTGCTCGATCTCTTGCGCGATCTCTCGCTGGAGCTTGTTGAACGCCGCCACGAGCTCGCCGACCTCGTCCCTGGCGTGCACGGGCAGCGCCCGGAGCGAGTTGGCTTGCCCGGTGCTCATCCTGCGCGCCCTCGCGGTGATGGCGCGCACGTCGGAGCTCACGCCTCGAGTCACGATGACGGCCGCGGCGAGGCCGAGGCCGGTGAGCAAGACGAGCAGGGTGGCGAGCTCGATTCCCAGCGCGTAGCCTGCGCCAGAGGGGCGCGGAACGGCGGCGAGCACGACGAAGTCTCGCTCGTCGAGGGTGATGGGCTCGCTCGCGACGAGCAGCCGTCGATCGCCGTCGTCGAGGGCGAAGACCGAGCGGCCTTGCGGAGGGCGCATGGTGTTGACGCGGGTGAAGAGCTCGGTGTCGCGCAAGGGCATGCCGTCGCGACGGACGACGGCGACGAGCGTTCCTGAGCGGGCTTGCACGCGAGAGAGCAGCGTGGCTCGCTGCGACGAGGGCGTGACGCTCAACCGTGCGGCCATCGCGCGGGCGATGGTCTCGGCGCGGCGCGAGGCTTCGCTCTGCTCGACGTTGGTGACCGCCTGCGCCGCGAGGGGAACAGCGAACAGCGACACGAGCCCGAGCGCGAGCGCTCCCGCCAACGCCACGCGCAACGGCAAGGGCGCGCTCTCGGCGGGCGGGCTCGGAGGGATCGATGGCACCGAAGTGTTCGAACGGACTGTACCTCAGGGGCCGCGGGCCGCGCGCCACGCCACGCCGACGCGACGGATCGCGCGCTCGAGGGCGATGTCCTCGGGCGACGGCGCCTGCGCGAGCGGCAAGAGGGCGTCCCACGCTTCGGCCAGCGTTCGTCCACGGGGATCGCGCGCGCGTAGCCCCTCGTCGATCGCGCTCGCGCAGCGCCCGGCGCGCACTGAAAATCGGTAGCGATCGTCGCGGAGCGCTCGGCGGATCGCCGCTTCGAGCGCGGCTTGTCCGTTGGGCGCGAGCATCGCCGACGGGTCATCGAACGCGCACCGGGCCATCTCGTCGGTCGCGCGCTCGATGGTGAGCGCGGCGGAAGGCGCGCTGGGACGGCACGCGACGAGCGCGATTAGCGCGACGAGCGCGATGGGAACGATGAGCGCGATCCACGCGCGCGGCGTGGTCATGGTCCTGCGTCGCCGAGGGCGGCTCTCGCGAGGTCGCTTCGACCTGCGAGGGCGAGCCAGCGGGCGTACTCGTCGGCGCGCTCGTCGGTGAGCCTGACGACCTCGCCGAGCGCGGCGGCGGCGAGGGCGAGGCGCATCGGGTCTCGCTCGCTTCGCGCGAGCCTCTGCGCGGCGGCGGTGCTGTCTGGGGGCGCGGCTCCCTCGGCGGTGAGCGCGCGGCACGCGGTGAGCGCGTCGTCGGTCCACGACTCGCGGGCGTCGATGAGCGGGTCGCATCGCCCTGCGCCCTGCGCGTTGGCGGGGTCGAACGCGAGGACCTGCGCGAGCGCGGCGTCTCCCCAGCCGCGAGCGCGGCTGCGGGCGGAGCGGGCGGAGGTGCGCACGAGCTCGATTTCACCGCGCAAGAGGGCGGCGCGCGCGCGGAGAATCTGAATCGCGGGGTCGTCTCCGCTGGCGACGACGGCGGTGGCGAGGTCGCGCATCACGCTGTCGTCGACGCCGCCGGACAGGCCGTTGCGGGTGACAGCGGCGCGCGCTGCGTGGGCGAGCCCTGCTTCGGGAAACAGCTCGACAGCGCGGACGAGCAGGGTGCTGGCTCGAGCGCGGTCACCGCTGGTGAGCGCAGAGAGGGCGGACTGAATGATCATGGCGCCTGTGACCTGGGCGGCGCTCATTTCGGTGGGCTGCGCGTCGCGTCGCGCGATCACCGTCGAGTCGAGCGGATCGATCGCGTGTTCGCCGACGAGGACGACGTAGCGGCCGAGGACTCCGGTGGGGTCTGCGGGGACGTCGGGGCGCGATCCGCTGGCGCGTCGGGCGAAGCGAGGCTGCGCGCCGGCCGCGTCGAGCGCGCTGTAGATCGCGCGGCAGAGGTCGAGCGAGGTCAACCTCGCGTTGCCTGTGTCGAGCGCGGCGGCCAGCGCCTCGATCGTGCGCGCGGGAGGGACGCTCTCGATCGACGCGACCGTCTGCACCGGGCGATCGCGCATCCGTGTTCGTAGCGCTTCGTGCGCGGCGCGGCCCTTGGCGAGGGCGTCTCCGGACTGCGCCGAACGGGTGAGAAACGCGAGGGCTTCGACCCGCGCGAACGGCGGAGGGACGTCGCTGACGGAGCTGGCTGTTCCCTGTTGGACGGCGACGACGGACTGGGCGCGGGCGCGGCGTCCGAGGGCGACTCCGCCGCCGACGAGGGCGACGAGCGCGAGGGATCCCAGGGCGACGAGGGCCTTTTTCTTGGCGGGCCACGGGGGGGACTGGGTGGATTCGGGCGCGGCGATGAGGCCGGTCGCGCGGAGGCATTGGGGGCAGCGCGTCGCGTCGTCCGTCGTTCGCGCGCCGCAGTACGAGCATTCTAGCGCCATGGCGATCGGTCCAAACCCACGACGTGCCTACGCGCTTCCCGCGCGCGTGCGCAAGGGAAAGCGCGGCAAATCATGATGGGACCGATCGGTCCCAAGTGAGGACCGATCGGTCCCACCGTGATTTGCTGAGAAAACCGGGGGGTGAGGGCTCGTCTAGGGGGATCGACGCTGGGTGCATCGACGCGCGTACGGGGCTCGTTGGTTCACGCGGCGCTCGTGTGCGAAGCTCTCCTTCGCGATGAAGGCCGCTGCACACAAGGCGTCGCGTGCACCGGGGGTCGCCCTTCCCGAGACGGACCACATGGGCGAGAGCATTCTCCAAGCGCTGATCTCCGAGCTATTGCGCCCGCTGCTCGCGCGCTTTCTTCGCGAGCGGGGCGAGCGCGCGTTCGTGGGCGCCGACCAGTTCTTCTACTACGACGAAGGGGATATTTCGCGGCGGATCGCGCCGGACGTGTATGTGATTCCTGGCATCGAGGGGCCGCGCGAAGAGCGGGTGTGGCGGTGCTGGGAGCTCGACGCGCCGCCCTCGTTCGCGCTCGAAATCGTGGGTCGCGACGTGGCCAAGGACTACGAAGACGTGCTGATCGACTACAAGGCGATCGGCGTGCGCGAGCTCGTCGTGTTCGACCCGGACTGGACGGCGCGGAGTCGGACGCGGGTGCGCTGGCAAGTGTGGCGCAGGCTGAAGAAGCGCGGGCTCGTGTGCGTGCTTCGCAGCAACGAGGACCGCGTGGAATCGAGCGCGCTGCGGTGTTGGCTGCGGCTCGTCGGAGAGGGCGGTGATCGACGGGTGCGCCTCGCGATCGGCGAGCAAGGCGCGACGCTCGTGCCCACTGATGACGAGCGCGCAGAGCGAGAGCGAGAGCGCGCCGAACGAGCGAGCGAGCAGGCGGAGCGAGAGCGAGCGATGCGCGAGGCGCTCGAGCGCGAGCGGGACGCGCTCAGAGCGGCGCTCGCGGCGGCCACGGCCTCGCGGCGCCCGAAGAAGTGATGTGATTCGGAGGTTTGGGGCAGGTGAGCGAGTGGATTCGGTCTGTTCCTCGGTCGGTACGAGAGTTCGTGTGTCCTGCCTGTGGGCAGGGCGGCTGCATGAAAACATCAAGGAAGTCCGCGGAGTAGGGTGTCGATGAGAAAGTCGAAGTCAGCGAAGCAACGCTTGGCCTTCCACGTCATGCTGCCTTTGCCGTCTCGCCTCTGCTTCAGACAGTTGAGCGCGAACCTTCGGAGCATCGCGAGGTTCTCTGGCGCAAATCCCTCGCCGATCTGACTCTCGTCTTCTCGAAACTGCGTATCGAGAACCCAGTGCAGGTTGTTCTCGATGCTCCAGTGAGCGCGGATGGCGGCGGCGATGCGGCGCACCTCCGTGTACCGAAGCGACGAGAGGTAGAAGTGACGCTCGATCGACGGCGCAGACGCGCCGACGGCCCGCTCGCGCTCGACGTACACGATGCTCTTCAGCCCCGCCCACCGCTCGTCGCGCAACAGGTCACTGGGAGGCTCCACGGCCACCACTCGCCTGCGCTCGTGACGTCCATGGCCCTCTTCTTCGCTGCTCGACTCGCGGTGCTTGGTGGACTCGAAGCCTTCCTGCTCGGCGGGTGTGATTGCAGAACGTGGGGATATCGCCGAGCGTCTCCCATCATCGCAGTTTCGCTGAGAGACCAAGCGCTCGAGTCGCGATTGGCCGCCCCGGGAGCCAAGGGGCCCGGCAACAGCGCGCATCGGCCGGGAGCCAAGGGGCCCGGCAACAGCGCGACTTCGTCGCGGAGCGCAGCGGGCTCGCGCCCGCAGCTACTCTATGTGCCGATATTCAAGACCGA
>LNEO01000474.1 GCA_001465015.1 Deltaproteobacteria bacterium Ga0077539
CGTCGAGCCAGCCGGAGTTCGTCACCGCAGCGGGAGCCGGGCTGGCCGGATGGCTCGGGTGAGCCGCGACGAACCGCGTCGCTTCGACGTACGGCGGCACGCGACGAGCCACCCGAGCGCCGTCGATCCGACCCACGTGCTAACTCATCGTTGCCATGAGTGACAGGGGCCCCGCAGCGCGCGAGCCGGTCGCAGATCGAGTCCTCGCGATCGAGCCGGCCACACGCGACATCGTCAGCGTGAGCGCGGTGTCGCTGCAAGAGCACGACGCGCGCAGCGAACGAGCAAGACGACGCCGACGTCGCAGAGACCGTCTTCGCGACGAGCTTCGAACCCGATAGCTATGGGACTCCAGTCCCCAACGGGACTGGGATTCACTTCGCGATCGAACACATCGCGTGGGCCAATAGGCCCGAGCGCGCAGAGTCACTGCTCGCGCTGGCCGAGAAGCTCTTCGGCAGCCCGAGCTCCTCACTTCGCTTTCACGTGCGGCTCGCGAGCGCGCTCGCGTCCGGAGATCGTGAGCTCGCGATCGCCATCGCCTGCGATCTTCCTGACGAAATCGAGCTCGATCGTCAAATCGAACTCGTGGCACACGCGCTCCAGGCGATCGTGATGATCCCCACCGAACGCGAACGCGTGCTGCGACGCATCGAGGACGACGCCCTCACCCACGCGCGTCTTCGCGCCGTCGCGCCGTGGGTGCTCCAAGAGCTCGCGCATCCAGCGCCGTCCCGGTAACGCACAGTCCCAGAGAAACGGTGATCCCCGTCGGACACATGACTGTCGGCGCTCACTCGCGTCGCTCACAGCCCGAGCGCGCGCAAATCGAGCTTCGAGCCGCGGAGCGGGGGACAAAAGAAGTAGCTCCCGGTCACGGGTTTGCTGAAGCGAAACAGCCCATCCACGACGCCGTCGTCCTGGCCCGTCATCCGCCGCAGCTGCGCCTCGAACGCGTCCAGCGAGTGCCCGAACGCCACGAACATCAGCCCTTCGCCGCACGCGTCGGCCCACGGCATCGATCGTCGCAGCACGAACGCCGCGGGCTCGAAGCTCTCTTGCGCCGTGCGCTTGACGTGCGCCGACGCGGGAGCGCCGTCGAGCTCTTTGTTGTCCCTTTGCCGTCGACCGATGATGTGATCCCGCTCGCGCTGCGGCATCGCGTTGAAGTGCCGCAGGTCATGGGCCCACTTCTGGACCGCGACGAGCGAGCCGCCGTCCACGCCAGCGCCGCTCCCCGCGACGATCGCCGCGGCGCGAGCGTCGTCGGCCTTGGGGTTCTCTGTTCCGTCTTCGTAGCGCGTGAGGTCTCTGCCTCCGTCGAACACGAACGCGTCGTTGACCCGCTGCACCGAGAACGCAGGCGCGAGCAGCGACTCGATTTCGTGTGCGTGATGCAAGATGTGCCCGCGGTCCTTACCGCGAACCCAGAGCCACAGATCGCTCTGCGTCGAGGGCACATCGCACCCCGGCCCCGACAAGCTCGGAAACGCCCGCATCCCCTCGACCCGCGCCCCGAGCTTCTTCACGAGAGCCGGTCCGATCCCAACCACCAGCGAGTCATCGATCTTTCGCGCCGCGAGCGCGCCGAGCGCCTCCGCGGGGTCGGCGTCGAAGCCCAGCGAGAGCTCGACGTATCGAGCCAGGGGCGAGAGCGGAGCGAGGATCGCCGGCTGCGCAGTGGGCATAGGTGGCTGTTCTCACACGGCGCGGCTCCAGACGGCAACCGGGCCGTCGCGCTTGCAGAAGCTGACTGCTCGAACACCGTCCCCGCCGATCAACGGTCGTCGAACTCGTATAGACGAACGGTGTAGCACTCATTGAGCACCGCGATGTGCTTCAACCCCTCGCGACTGTCGTGCTCGAAGAGCGTCGAGCGCCGCTCGCAAAGCCTATCGCTGCGCGCCGCCGAGGATCCACGCGTCGAGCAGCGCGACCTGCGCGAGCGACATCGTCTGGCCGAATCCAGTATGTCGTGACCCGCGGCACGTGTCGGGGCGATGCATCAACGACGAGAGGTAACTCGCCGAGAGATCGCACGGAGTCACCCGTACGCCACACGAGCCCATCACACCCACGAGACTCGCGTACGCCGCGCGCTCGCTGGACAGATCGAATTGCTCGCCCGGCCGCCCGTGGCAGCGTGACGACGTCGTGCACCCTCCCCCGCTGCTGTCGTTCATCGTGCGTCGGTACACGTCGCCGAACCGCAGGCTCGGATTGCCGCCGTCCGCGACGGCATCGGTCGACGAAGCGTCGACTTCAGCAGGGAACCGGACTTCGGTTCGAAGTTGCACATCCGCAGGAAAATCAGTGGCGGCGTCAACACCCAAGCGGCAACACGCTCGCCTCACGGCCAGAGGTCGAGTCCTCATTGTTACCCCAGTTCTGTGAGGGAAACGAGCAGCGCAGCTTCGGCCCGGAGCCAAGGGGCCGGGCAACAACGCACC
>LNEO01000475.1 GCA_001465015.1 Deltaproteobacteria bacterium Ga0077539
GTGCGCGGCGGGGCATCACGGGCCAGAGCGCCCGGACGCCGCAGAAAGGCTCACCAAGCCCATCGCCCGAAACGCGCATCGCTTCGGCGGCCGGTCGCCTCGACCGTGACGCCCCGCCGCACTCGGCGCTCATGCGCATGCACTCGTTGCATGCGTAGGAGTGTGCCGATCGCGTTCTCCACAGCCCCGCACATAGCAGACCACAAATCTGGGTAATGAGAAGAACCTCGAAGGGGGCTCTTCAGGAGCCTGCTCGGTTGCCCGGCCGCCGCCCGTCGTCGTGCGCCTCGTGCCCAACCCGTAGCCAACTTCGACGCTCGATCCGTGCGGGGCTCGATCCGGCTCGATCAGCGCTTCGGGGCCTTCTTCGCGCTCTTCTTCGCGGGCTTCGGCGCGTCGTTCGCGATCGAGCTGCCTCCGTCGCGCTTCGCGATCCACGACAGGATCCCAGTGTCCCCGGCCCCCGCTTCGACCACGCGCTCTCCGTGCGTCATCACGCCCGCGCCGTGCTCTCGGTCCCAGTCACAGTCGAACACGTAGCCCACGTACGCGATCCCGTCGCGCGCGACGCGCATGATCGACACGGCCCGAAGCTCTACGCGCGACGCAATGTCGTCCGGTGACACGTTCGCGAGCGCCGCGGATCGGGTTTTCGCCAACGCATCCAAGAGCCGCTCTCGTATGGAATCCGCCTCGCACAACACACGTTCGTACGCCGACCGCCCGAGGTCCGTGAGCAGCGCATCGTCGAAGATCATCGCGTCCCCGCCCACAGAGAGCAGCACCTCGCATGGATGTCGCACGCCCGCGTCGTCGCGGCGATCCCAAGCCTCCATGCGCACGCGCATCTCGCCGTCAGCCACGGTCAACGGGGCAATCTTCATGTTGCCGTGTATGGATCGAAGGAGCGCGCGTTGGAAGCCCAGAGTTACCCACCTCACGCTCTGCTGCGGCGTCGCAGAGCGCTCATCATTCATCACCTCCCGCGGCGATTTGTCTGCACGCCCACTCTGTAGTCCCGCCGAAGGCGGAGACGCTCTCGCGCTCTTGCGCGGGAGCTGAGCCTCGTGTGGATTGGTCTCAATCCGTCAGTGAATCTTCATGGGAAACGCGAATGGTGGGTTCGACCCCCTTGGCGCGGCGGCAGCGAGCTCCCTCGGCGCAGCAGCGACTCCCTCGGCGCGGCAGCGAGCTGCCGCGCATTGTGCTTCGCAGACCCGATGCGCGAGTGGTCTCGATCTAGCTCCGCAGGCGTTCTCGCTCGCGCTCGAACTTAGGAGTTCGTGCTGCGACGTTTCGTCGAGCTGACCGTGGACTGTCGCGACGTGCGGTGTGTTCGTCCATCGGCTCTTCTCTTCAGTTCGAGCGCGAGCGAGAACGCCTGCCGAGATAGCTCGAGTGACCCCGCGAACCGATGTCTTCGAGGCACAATGCGCGGCAGCTCGCTCTCATCATTCATCACCTGCGTCGAAGGCGCAGCGTTTTCAGTGGCGAAGCAGCGGACCCAATGAAAAGAGGGGTGGCTCGCACGGGGTCAACAAA
>LNEO01000476.1 GCA_001465015.1 Deltaproteobacteria bacterium Ga0077539
TGGGGGAACGATGAGGGCGCGACCTCTGGCTGTGAGGCGAGCGAGCGTCCGCGTTGTTCCCTCACGAATACCAGGGCTGTCGCGCCCAAATCCGGTTCTCTGCTCAGTTGCTGGTGGAATCTCGGTTGGGTGCATCGACTTCCATCCGACGACAGCCGAGGCACGCGACGAGCTTGGCCACCTCGAGCAGCGGGGCGAGGAGGGACAGCTCGCTCGCTCGCTGAATCACAGCGTCTCGCTCGTCTTCGCTCAGCGACACCAGCGGTCGCCCGTAGCCCAACGCAACCGGCAGCAGGCCGATGATCACCGCCGCCGCTCGCAGCCCGAGTCGCAACAGAACGGGCGCGACCTGCTCGAAGCGCCGCCAGAACGCCTCGAGGCCCCCGCGCTCGATGGGCGGGAGCGTCGCCGCGAGCAGCGCCTCGCGCCAGGGATGACGGTGATCGCTCGCGCTCACGATCGCCTCGTTTTTCGCGGTCGCATCGACGCTTCGAAGCGTCGGATGGTGGCTGCGTCGACTTTGGCGATGGCCGCTTCGATCCCCGCGCTCGGGTCATCGTCACCCATGAGCGCGCCGAGCACATCGAGCATCGCTGCGGCGTTGTCCTTGGGCTCGGCGTACATGGCCTGGGCGACCGAGGGGACCGCCTCGAGGACTTGCTCGAGCGTCGAGAGGACCGCGAGCGCGATCACGTTGCCCGTGGCGCGCAAGAGACCTCGCGCGAAGGCCATGTCCGCGGTTCGCAGCGCGTCGAGGCCGCGAGCGCGGGCGAGGGCGTCTGCCGCGTCGCGAAGCGTCGGGACCGCCTCGAGGATCGCCCCGCGGTGCCGCACCATCAGTCGTGTGGCGATCACCCTGCGCACCTCGAGAAACTCCTCGAGGATCTTCGCTGCGCGCTCTGGTTGGTCGAGCGTCGCTTCGAGCCAGTACGGAACGAGCGACAGGTCCCCTCGCTCCGAGGGATCGAGCACTTTCAGCCCGCTGCCCTGTCGCGCCTCGATGAGACCTCGCGTCTCGAGCCGCGACACCACGCGCTGAATGGTCGCGGGGTTGACCTCGTGCGCCGCGGCGAGCTCGCGCACCGTGGGGAGTCGGCTGCCCACGGGATAGCGGCCGCGGAGGATGTCCAGGGTGAGCGCTCGCTCGATGCCCGTCGGGGTGCTCTCGGTGGTCACGAAAATTGTATGACACAATAGAATCACACAATCAAGTCTCCCGCTTTTCGGCGGCGGACCGTGCGATGGCGCGCAACGCGCTTCGCTTGACACCCTCGCGCCGGTCCCGTGTCGTTGCTTCACCATGACCGGGAACGATCGACCCAACCTCGAAGACTCCCCTACGATCGCGAGCGAAGCGTCGCCCGCCCCTCGTGTGTCGCGCACGGTCGGCTACGAGCGCGCACAAGGGACCGAGCCTCCTCCGGTGAGCGCCGTCACCGCGGCCCCGCAGGCGACGGGATTCTCTGCCCGGTATCGCCCTGGTCGAGCGCTGGGTGAGGGCGGGATGGGTGAGGTTCGGTCCTTTCACGACACGGTGATCGGCCGCGACGTGGCGATGAAGGTCATCCGCGCGGAGCACCGAACGCGACAGGACATCGTCGGCCGTTTTCTCAGGGAAGCTCGCGTGCAAGGGCAGCTCGAGCACCCCGCGATCGTCCCCGTCTACGAAGTGGGAGTCACCCCCGAGGGCGCCGCGTATTTCACCATGAAGCGCCTTCGCGGAACGAGCCTCACCGACGCCCTCGCCGCCTCGAGCGAGGGCGAGGGATTCACCCGGAGGCGCCTGCTCAGCGCGTTCAGCAGCGTGTGTCTCGCGGTGGACTTCGCGCACTCTCGCGGGGTGATCCACCGGGACCTCAAGCCGGACAACATCATGCTCGGCGACTTCGGCGAGGTGTACGTGCTCGACTGGGGCGTCGCGAAGATCAAGAGCTCTGCGGAGAGCGAGCCGATCACCCGCACGCCGTCCGACGATCAGCTCGACACGACGCGGCCGGGCTCGCTGCTCGGAACGCTCGGCTACATGTCCCCCGAGCAGGTCCGCGGCGCGGTGGACGAGCTCGACCGACGCTCGGATGTCTACTCTCTCGGGGTGATCCTGTTCGAGATCCTCGCCGGTGAGAAGCTCCACAAAGGTAAGACGCACGCCGAGCTGATCTTCTCGACGATGAACCCGACCGGTCGAAGCCCCGCAGAGCGCGCTCCCGAGCGCGAGGTCCCGGTCGAGCTCGACCAGGCGGTGCTTCGAGCGACGGAGCAAGCGCGAGACGATCGGACCCCCACCGCGCGCGCTCTCTCCGAGGCGATCGAGCGCTATCTCGACGGCGACCGCGACGTCGAGCGCCGAACGGTCGCCGCCAAGACGCACGCCGACGCGGCGCTCGGGCACTTGATGAGCGCCGTATCGCACGACGCGACGCCGGAGGCCGAGCAGCGCGAGCGAGCCTCGGCCATGCGCGAGGTGGGCGCGGCGCTCGGGCTCGACCCGCACAACACCGCGGCCAAGGGCGTGCTGGTGCAGCTGCTCGAGACCCCCATGAAGGAGCTGCCCCGAGAGGCGCGCGCGTCGCTCGAGGAGGCGCTGCTCGACCTGCAGCAGAAGACGAGCCAGTGGGGCGCCGCGGCGTTCGGATGCTTCTTTCTCGTGCTCCCGTTGTTGCTCTGGATGGGCGTGCGCGAGCCGGCGATCGTGTTGGCGCTCTTCGCGGCGATGGCGCTCGGGTCCGCGGGGTACCTCCGCGCGTGGCTGCGTCGAAGAGCGCGCGCGACGATGCCGGGAACCGTTCTGTTCGCGAGCTTCGTGGGGCTCGTTCTGGTGAGCGGCGTGCTCGGGCCGCTGTGGGTTCCGCCGCTGCTCGCGACGGTCAACGCGATCGGGCTGGTGCTCACGTCGAAGAAGGAGCGTCGCCCTCTCTTGCTGGCGCTCTCGGTGCTCACGGTGACGCTGCCGCTCTTGTTGCAGCGGCTGCGGATCATGCCGGCTTCCTATGAATTCGTGGGCGGAGACATCATCGTGAAGCCCTGGCTCGTGTCGTTTCCTCCGTTGGCGACGCAGGTCGCGGTGACCGTCTTCGGCGTGTCCGTCGTCGCCTCGACGGTCGTGGTCGTCGGAAAGTTCAGAGACCTCCTCACCGACGCTGAAGAGCGCCAGGTGACCCTCGCCTGGCAGCTGCAGCAGATGGTTCGCTGACCCCACGCACGGGACCGGAACAGTCCCGTTCATCCGCGACGGTCCTGACCGGCCGAAGGCCATTCGACAAAGCCCCCCTTTCTTCCGAACACGCGCAAAACATTCCGCGCCCTCGCTCGGGCCAGCCGCAGTAACCTTCGCGCAGTTTGTCATGAAGGCCAAAGTCCTCGTTGTCGAAGACTCTCTGACGCAGCGAGAGCACTTGTGTCGGCTGCTCGAGCGAACGGGCTACGAGGTCAGCTCTGTCACCGACGGGCTCGAAGCGCTGCGCGCCATCCGTCAGTCGCCCCCCGAGCTGGTCATCCTGGACGTCGTGCTCGACGGGATGGACGGCTACTCGGTGTGTCGATGGCTGAGGCTCACCGAGAGCACGAGAGACATCGCGGTCATCATGCTCACGGTCAAGAGCGAGGTGAGCGAGCGCGTCGAGGGCCTGAACGTCGGGGCCGACGACTACATCGCCAAGCCCTTCGATCCTCAGGAGCTCGAGGCGCGGATCTTCGCCGCCCTGCGGTCCAGAGCCGCGCGCATCGAGCTTCGCCAGCGCAACGCCGAGCTCGAAGGGCTGCTCAACAAGACCGAGCGGCTCGCGATGATGGACGAGCTCACGGGGGTGTTCAATCGACGGCGCTTCTCCGATGTCCTGCGGAGAGAGTGGGCGACCGCTCGTCGCTACCAACACCCGCTCTCGCTCATGATCCTGGACGTCGATCGCTTCAAGGCCGTCAACGACACGCACGGACACGCCGCGGGAGACGACCTCCTCGTGCGCATCGCGCGGATCATGTCCTCGCGGATCCGCGAGGTGGACATCTGCGCGCGCTATGGAGGCGATGAGTTCTCCCTGCTGCTGCCGCACACGATGGCAGAAGGCGCGCGGGTGGTCGGTCAGCGCATCCGCGACGCGATCCGTCAGCAACGCGAGGGGTGGGAGGGCGAAGCCGCGAAGGTCTCCCTCTCGATCGGCGTCGCTTCGACGGAGGACGCGTCCCTTCGCTCGCCAGACGAGCTGGTCGAGGCCGCGGATCGAGCGCTCTACGAGGTCAAGCGCGACGGCCGCGACGGCGTGCTCGTCGCGCGTCACGGGCTGCTCGCGCGCTGATCAACAGGGCAGCGGGCAGCGCGCAGCGACGTCGCAACGGGCGGGCGCACCGTCGCGCTGAGCGTCCGACGGCGCGAGGCGGCCGCTCAATACGTGTGTGTGTGCGGCGGGAGGTTCGCCGTCACCAGCGTGCGACTCGGAGCGCCTCCCGTCGCGCCGAGCGTCCGCGCGGAGCTCGTGCCGACGGGGGCGCGACCTCGAAGGTCGGGGAGGGCGAAGTTCACCCGGCCGTCGCCGCCGAAGGTGGTTCCCAAGATCGAGAACAGCGCCGAGTTCGACGCGATCGGCAGGAGTCGCCCGTCGCACGGGAGGAAGTCACGCGGCGCGAAATTTCCAGCGAACGCGATGACCTCGCCAAGATACGGCACGCTTGCATCGAAAGAGCCAGAGCCGTCACGGGCTGCATAGATCCCCTGCGTCGCGATCAGCCACGTGACGCCGAGCGACGGCTGATACATGGCCACAGGCTGGCCCGTGCCGGACGGTTGCGTGGCGCCACCGCCGATGAGGTCGTGCTGGTGCGCCGGGAGCTGCGCGGCCGTGAGCGTCGTCGAGCTCGATCCGACCGATTGCCCCAGCGTAATCGTCGTGAGTCCTGGCGCGGCTCCCGCTCCCACCGGCGCGCGACCTCGCAGGTCCGGGAGGGCGAAGGTGGTCGTTCCGTTGCCGCCGTAGACCGTGCCGAGAACCGCGAACAACGCAGCGTTCGAGGAGATCGGCAACAGTCGCCCGTCCGCCGGAGCCCAGCCGCCTGTGGGTGTGAAGTCGCCCCCGAACCACCGGATCTCCCCGAGAAACGGCGATGCTACGCCGCTGGACGGGCTCGGAAAGACTCCTTCTGTTGCGACCCACGCCGTGATCGGGAGGCTCGGCGCACGATGATCGAACGGATCGCCTCGCCCCGTCGTGCTCGTGCGCGTCGTCCCGTCCATCAGCAAGTGCTGATGAGGGGCCATCGTGCCGATCGTGAGCGTCGCGGTGGTGTTTCCGAAGACGACGCCGAGGGGAGCGTCTGGAAGGCCAGGGCCCGCTCCCGTCGCGACGAGCAGCCGCTCTTGCAGGTTGGGCAGCGCGAAGGTGACTCTGCCGTCGCCGCCGTACCGCGTGCCGAGCAGCGAGAACAGCGCTGTGTTCGAGGCGATCGACAGCAGCTGTCCCGCAGCGATGGGTGCGCCGTTGGGTCCAAAGTTGCCCGCGAACAGGTGCACCATGCCGAGCGCCGAGCCCTCCGAATAGCGGTCGCGCGATGGAAAGATGCCCGATCGCGCGACCACGATGGTCATCGCGAGGGTGGGTTGGCCGAGCGCGATCGGCGTCGCGCTGCCCGCCGGTTGGGTGGTTCGCGACCCTGGCAGAGCGCCGCAACGTCCAGCGATGCACGCGGCCGTTCCGCTCGGGGGCGCGGGGCAGACCATGCCGCACGCACCACAATTCAACACGTCCGTCTGGGTGTCGACGCACCGCCCTGTGCAGAGCTGCTGAGCGCCTGGACAACGGACGTCCGGCCCGCTGTCGACGATCGCGTCCGGCGCGCTGTCGGGCATCGAATCCGGCGCGCTGTCGTTGATCGCGACCGCGTCGCGCGCGTCCATCGTGCCCGAATCGGCGATCCCCGAATCGACCGGTGTTGCGTCGACGCTCGCTGAATCCGCGCTCGTTGAATCCGCGCTCGTTGAATCGACCGTTGTTGCGTCCACGGTCTCTGCATCGACGTTCGCTGCGTCGAACTCCGTCGACACATCGTCGTTTCCCGCGTCGTTTCCCGCGTCGTTTCCCGCGTCGTTTCCCGCGTCGTCGCTCGGCGTCGAGTCTGTCGTGACGTCGCCAGGCGTCGCGTCAGGGGTGTTGCTCGCGTCGCGGTCGGCCACGATCGCGTCGCGACCGCCGTCGTCTTGCGCGGGTGTCGTCGAACACGCGCTGATCCACAGCGCCGTGGCTGCGAAGCAAGCGCTCGCACGAAGGTTGCGCGCGCTCGCGGATCGCATCGAGATCATCGTCTTCATAGATTGCGGCGAGCATTGCGCACCGCGTGACGGTCGGCAACGCAACTGTCGCGCGAAGTAATGCCCCGCAACATCACGTCGCAAATCTCGTTGCAAATCGCGCTACAGATCGCGACGAGTCACGTGGGAGTGCGCTTGCTCCGGAGCCACGTCTCGATGTCTGCGGTGAGGCGCTCTGGCACTGGCGGCCCGTCCGGTATGGTCCGGAAGTGAGCCTCGGCTTCTTCGAGCGTTCGACACACCGACACCTTCATCCGCATTCGCGGGTTGAGCATCATCGTCGCCATGAACGTACGGATCATGACGCCCACCATTCCCTTGGCCTGGATCACCATCGCGTTCGCGACGGTCGTCGACTCGAACTGCGTCCCCGTCGCGACGGAGAGGTCTACGAGCTCGTCGCGGCTCGCTTCTTGACGCACGCTGCTCGCGTCTACGTCGGTGCCGAAGTCGGGGACGATCGACAGCGAATAGCCTCGCGGGTAGCTTCGGCGGTGCTCGGCCTGCGCCGAGGAGAGCGCCGCCAGAACCCGACGCGACGGCCAGCCGTAGAAGCACGAGACGAACACCGCGCCGTCGTAGCCGCAGTCGAGTTCACGCGATGCCGTCGGGATCGATGCGACGCTCATGCGCGCCCCTCGACGCGCGTGCCTGTCGCAACACCGCCTCCAATTGCCACGACCACCTCGCGTTCGTTGTTGGTTGTCTCGGACTCTAGCACACAGCAGGTTCGCTCGCGCTATGTGGGAACACAAACTACCGGCGTGTCCGATTGATTCGGCACCCTCCAACCGCACAGATTCGAGATCGCCTTCGATGGTTTGAACTTCGAACGCATCGACCCGCGGTCGGCTCGACGGAGGAGTTCGACGATCGTCGCGACGACCGCCGCTGCTCAGCAGGGAACCGGATTTCGGTTCGAAGCGCACATCCTCAGCAGGGAAGCGGATTTGGGCGCGACAGCCCTGGTATTCGTGAGGGAACAACGCGGACGCTCGCTCGCCTCACGGCCAGAGGTCGAGCCCTCATCGTTCCCCCAGTTCAGTGAGGGAAAGCAGCAGCGCAGCTTCGGCCCGGAGCCAAGGGGCCGGGCAACAACGCACCTACGGTGCGGAGCGCAGCGGGCTCGCGCCCGCAGCTACTCGAAACGCTCGTTGAAACGA
>LNEO01000477.1 GCA_001465015.1 Deltaproteobacteria bacterium Ga0077539
GTTCCAGGCGGGGGCGGGGCGCGCGGCAGCGCGGGTGGGGGCTTCAGCACTGCGCCCACTGTCGTTGCACTCGCTCGCGCGCGGCAGCGCGGGTGGGGCTGCGTAGCAGCTCTGCGCCGATCGCGTTTTCCTTGGATTTACCCTCGCAGCGCGATCAGGAGACTGCGCTGTGGAGGTTCGTTCGTGAAGTGCTGAAGGACCTGTTCGGTGGCTGAGGCGATCGCGCGGGGCGAGGTGCTCGACACCCTCGCCAGCGCCGTGGTCCCATGGCGCGCAGCATGAGCTACCGCGAAGATCGCGAGGCGATCGAGAGCAACCTCGCGGCGCTGCAGGGCGCCCTCGCGACGCTCGACGTCACTGCGCTCGACGGCGTGACGCGAGAGGCTCGGCGGGTCGCGCTGGAGACCGAGATCCATCGGATGCAGAGCCGCTTGCGTGAGCAACGTACGGCCGCTCCGCTGGTGCGACGATTGAAGGTGCTCTCGCCGTGCGACGAGCCCTGGGAGCAGATGGTCGGAACGAGCGCCGTGCGACGCTGCGCGTCCTGTGACCACGACGTCTACAACCTCGAGCAGATGACGATGGCCGAGGTCGAGGCGATGGTGGTCGCCACCGGCGGCGCGCCGT
Source organism: Deltaproteobacteria bacterium Ga0077539 (assembly GCA_001465015.1). Taxonomy (GTDB): domain Bacteria; phylum Myxococcota_A; class Polyangia; order Polyangiales. Next base: position 628 of record LNEO01000477.1, read on the forward strand.
GCGTGCGGCTCTTGTTGCGCACCGACGGGCTCATCGTCACGAGCGAGTGTCTTCGCGCCGAGCAAGACCGCAGACTCCGGCGGCACTCGACGGGCTCGACGGTCGTGGTCGTCGCTGCCATCCTCGCGGGCACGGCGCTCGTGGCGTGGAATCGCTTCGGCGCTTCCGTTCGCTCGACGGGCGTCGCGCCCGCGAGCACCGAAGTGCAGAGCCTCTGATCGCGAAGCGCGCGGCGGCAACGGCTCACTCTGCGAAGACGCTGGTGTTCTTGCGCGCGCTCCGAAACAAGAGCGCCGCGATCAAGAGCACGATCACCGCGACCGCGCACAGCTCCGCCGCGATCGGGTCGGACCACGGAACGCGCTCGACGAGCGCGAGCGCCGCCATCACCAGCGCGCCTTCGATCGCGCGCGCACGGACGCTGCCCGCCCGAGCTTCTCGGCGGTGAGCGCGAAACGCCGACACGAGCCACCCCGCGAAGATCGTCAACGAGAGCCATGGCGTGGCGCGCGCGGCGTGAAGAGAGCCGAACACCATTGCGAGCAATGAATCGCCTCGCGAATCGCGCGCGATCCAGAACGCAGCCCCTGTCACGACGACGTGCAACACCAACGACACGATCGCCGTCGAGCAGACCGAGCCCACGCGCACGGCGGCGGGCGGCTTCGGTGTCTCGACGACTACGATCGCGCTCGTTGTCGTGGCGATGGGCTCGCGATAGGGGCTCTGCGGGCGGGTGACTTCTTCGCGGACCATGGCTAGCCGCGCCTCACGAAGCGCAGGCGATCATCGCTCGAGCGAGACTCCGGAGTCAGGTTCGCTCGACCTTGCGCTTCGAGCACGGTCCTCGCGCCCAGGCGCACGTAGGGGTCGCTCTCGATCTGCCGTTGGACAAAAGGGTCGTCGAGGTTTGCGCTGCGCGCCAGCTCGATGCCGCGCGCGATCGAGTGCAGTCGATTGGCCAGCTCGGCGCGTCCGTTCGCGTCGACGCTGCACTGATAGGTTTGCCACTGCTGCGAGAGCGCCGAGAGCGCCGCGCGATCTCGCGCATCGACGTGCACGGCGTGCCCCACGAGTCCCATCACGCCTTGCGCGGTCATCACGATGCCGAGCGCCACGGCCAACGGCGGCAGCGCTGCTGAAGCCGCGACGAGTCCAGCGCGGGTCGCGGCGGCGACGAGAAGGTGCTCGGTGACTTCGATCCCGACGTGTTTGCCGAGATCCACGGCCGTGTGGCCTGCGATGGACGCTGCGACGTTGCCTCGCTGTGACGCGGCGAGCGCGGCGACGGTCGTGGTGGGACGATTCGGCAGAGCGGAAGGCAGCGGCATCGATCGGTCCGCTGCGCCGCCTTGCAACAAGCGGTCGATCCGGCGTTGGCTGCAGGTTCGCGATGGGTCTTCTGCGCGCTCGTAGCTGTCTTGCGCCGCGCGCTCGACGCGCTCGGCGGTCCCCATCGCTGCGCCGTTGTCACAGGTTTGTGGGAGCTGTGTGGCTCGCGCCGGGCCTCCGGTTTGCGCGTCGCGACACGTCGCTGTCTCGGGATCACACGGCTGCGTCGCGGGTTGTTGCGGAAACTCCGCGGCGCTGCTCCTCGGCCTCAGTCCGCTCGCTGGAATGCTCATCGATGGCTCCTCTCGGGTCTCTCTGCGTCGGCTCGACGCGGGCGCTGTATCGGGGTCGGCCAACGCGTGTTGCGAGCCGCCGGAATTTTTCATCGAGGGTCATTGAGCTCGTCTCGAGCGCCCTCTCGCCGTCGCGGCGACGAAGCTGCGCGGACCAACGCGCGCGTGCTCCGGTGCTTCGAGTTCTCGCGCGGCGACTGCGACGACGGCCCTGGTCGCAAGAGGGCGATCGGCGGTGATAGGTTGCCGATGGCAATGAAGGCGACGCTCGAGCTTGTCCAAGCGCTGGTCACGATCCTCGGCGTCCTGTGCGGCGGCGGATACTTTCTTTGGCGAGTGCGGCGCGGGGACTTGACCGTGAACCTCTCGCTGACGGTCACGCCCGAGCTCGTGTTGCCTCCCGCTGCGGGGGAACCGACCCGCGTGACCGTGTCGATCGTTCTCGATCGCGGGGAATCTGGCGGAGCCCTAGAGGTTCATCAATGCGTCGTGCGCGTACGCGGCGCCGACGACAAGATCGTCGCGGCCGAGGACCTCGCTTCGAACTTCGCTCGATGGGAGAGCAAGAAGCACCCGTCGACGGGCTGGTTTCAGCTCTCGTCGGGGCTCGGGCTCGACACGAGCGCCCCGAGCGTCGAAGCGAGCCGTCCCAGGCTGGCGCTCGTCTGCAACGAACGCATGCAGGTGGCGACGCACTTCGAGGTGGCGTCGTCTCGGTGCTGGGTCGTCGAGGTGCTCGTCCTCGGGAATCACGGCGGTCGGAGCGCGCAGTGGCAGTCGTCCGCAATCGTCGCCAACGCGAGCGCGTCAGCAGCATGACGACACGGGGTCGTCCCCGCGGAGCCGTGTGACGTCACCGTGCGTGGCGTGCGTCACGCTCGTCGCGGATGCCCACGGCGGAGAGCGGGCCGGAGGGGGCACAGCCATGCCTGACCAGCTAAGCGCGTTAGACTGGGTTTGAGTGCGGGATGGTGGTGGGAGCTCCGGCCCAAAAGGGGAGTGACAAACGGGGGCGGCGCCCTGAAGAGTTGTGGTCTCTCAACTCCAACAACCACCAGAGGCCGCCCCACATGAACGGTTCTACGTTGAAGTCGATCGTCTCCGCAACGCTCAGCCCAGCCGTGATCGAGAAGATCGCCGCCAAGCACGCGCTCGTGCAGCGCGCAGGTGGCTTGGTGTGTTCGAGCGATCTCGTCCTCAGCCTCTGCGTGGCGAGCTGCATTGGCCCCGACCGATCCATCGCGGAGGCTCGCAGACAGTGGGAGTTGATTACCCTACGCACCATCGCTCGAAGCTCCTTCGACGCGCACTTCGACAAGGGCGCGCTCGGCGATTCCATCTGGGACTTGCTGCGCGCAAAGATCAAGACGTCCAATCGCACGCTGCGTCGGCA
>LNEO01000478.1 GCA_001465015.1 Deltaproteobacteria bacterium Ga0077539
CTCGACCTCTGGCCGTGAGGCGAGCGTGGTGCCGCTTGGGTGTTGACGCCGCTACTGATTTTCCTGCGGATGTGCATTTTCGAACCGAAATCCGGTTCTCTGCTGAGGCATCTGACCAGCGGCGTGGTGTCGATCTGAACGGCGTCTGTCGAGGTGTGCGCTTCGTTCATCAGCGGCTCTTCTCTTCAGTTCGAGCGAGAGCGCGAGCGAGAACGCCTGCCGAGATAGACCGAGTGACCGCGGCAACCGGTGTCTTCGAGGCACAATGCGCGGCAGCGAGCTGCCGCGCCGCCGCTGTCGCCGCTGTCCTCGCTCGCTGCCGCGCCGCCGCCGCCGCTGTCATCGTATGGGAGTACGATGCACCCAGCGCTGTTTGCATCAGCGCTTCTTCGCGAGTCGACGGCCCGCGAGCGCGAGCACAGCGAGCGCGGAGAGACCGCCCGCAGTGAGCCCCACCGAGCGCGATGGCTTCGGTTGAACGCGCACCGGCCGAGTGATTCGACCGGGCGTCGGGCTGCTCGAAGGTCGAACGACAGCCGGAGCCGCGCCGGGGCGCGCGCCTGCGTGGGCCCCGCGGATTCCGAGCTCGGGGATCGCAGAGCGGACCGCGCGCGGCAGCTCGACGGCGGCGCCAGTGCGGGAGGCGAGGTCGAGCGCAGGTCGGGTGGGCTGCTGTTGTGTCCCTGCAGGAGGAGCACCCCAGATTCCGCGTCGCGGGTTCTGGCAACGGATGGGACCCGTCCACGGGTGGCGGATCGCGTAGCGCGCTTGAAAGTTGTTTCCGCCGTACTGCGCGGGCTGCGCGCCCTGCTCGAGCGCGCCCGTCTGAGCGTCGATCACGTGCTCGCGCCCGCCGGCCACCGCGCCCGCCTCACGAAACACGAGGTCTTCGCTGAGCGTCCGCGCGTCGTATCGCGTGTGCATTCGCGTCACGGTCATGCCGTACGCGAACCGCGACGCGCCGCCCGTCGGGCGACCGCGCCATCGCCCAGGCATCGGCGCCTGCGGTGGCTGTTGCGCGGACGACGGATCGAGCACGTCGAGCCCCAGCGTGGCGAGCTCGTTGGGTCCGAGCGGCGGCGTCGGACAAGGGTCACACGAAGACGTCGCCCACGCGTACTCGGTCACGACTGCGCGGCCGTTCATCCGCTCGAGCGTGCGGTCGAACAGCGTCGTGTAGAAGCGGCCGAACGTCTCGCGCATCGCCGGCTCGAGATCGATGTTGGTGGGGACGAACACGTTGGGGTAGTTGGCGACCTCGACGCGCGCCGTCGGGTGCAGGACGTACACGATCAGGTCTTGCTTCTCCGGCGCGTTGAGCAACCCGAGGCGCACAGGCAATCGAAAGTCCTGCGTGTCGTAGTGAAACCGCAGCGGAGAGAGCCGCGCTCCGCCGTCGGGCCTGCGCGTGACGCGGCGAATGTCCACCCGCGCCACGAAGAACTTCATGCCCTCTCGGATGTACGGAGCCAACGCCGAGGCAGCGCCGTTCGGGATGTTGTAGCGATTCTGGCGAAGCCATGTCTCGAGCCCGCTCGACTGCGTCGCGGACAGGACCAGGATCTGATACTCGCCCACGGTGAACTGCGCTTCGATTCGAACGCCGAGATCCGCAGCGCTACCACTGATCCTCGAGCGCATGGGCGCGGACGTGGGCATCGCCATTCCGGCGTTGTCAGGCATGGGAGGCTCGACGTAGCAGGGGTCCTGCTCCCAGTACTCGACGAGCCTCGGGGCGGTGAGCGACTCGATCCGCGAGAAGACATCGTGGGGCAGCGTGCGGACGTTCTCCTGCTGCAGCACGATCGGAACAGGAACGACCATCGCGAAGTCTTGCGGCGGCCCGTCGTAGTCGTTGCTCATCGTGAGCACCGTCCGCTGCCCGTGGCGCATCAGCGCGACGCGCGTGGCCTTGTTGGTAAGCTGCTCGCTCGAGCCCGAGACGTAGAAGCCGCAGAACGCGTCAGCGCGCTCTGGCGCAGCGCCGACCGCGGCGACCGACGCCAGCGCGAGTGCAGAGAGGGTGCTTCGCTTCATGATTTCGTGGGTGCTTCCAGTGTGGGGGGTTCAGCGTAGATACCAGGTGTAGACCGCGGTGAAGAACATCGTGAGCTCGAAGGCGAGCAGGGCGACGCCGACCGTCGCGACGCCCCGACGCTTGTGCGAGTCCGAGCGGCCACGAATGGACTTCGGCACGAGCCAGCCGAGCACGACCGCGAGGACGAGCCCGAGCAAGAGTCCCGGAAGGATCGGGGAGCAGCATCCCTCGAGGCTGCAGCGGAGGTTGGCGCCCTCGCCGTGCTCAGTGGGCTCCCAGCAGCGCCCGGGCACGAGAAAGAAGTACAGCGGGATCCCGCCCAAGAAGAGCAACGCCGAGAGACCGGCGACGGCGTTGACCCACAGGCGCTGCAGGTCGCGCGGCCGGCGCTCGCTGGAGGCGCGGACCGCCGGGGCGTTGCGCGCGATCGCCTCGAAGGCAGCGAGGATCCGCTCGGCGCGACGCGCGTCGTGAAACTTGCTCGCGAAGAGAAAGAGCCGGGCATAGACGTCGCCGCTGTCGTCATCGAGCGTGATCTCTCGCAGTCCTTCGCGCAGCAGCGCGAGCGTCCCGAGGCGGAGCTCGGGCGAGGCCAACACGTAGCGGAGGGTTTCGTCGGAGGCATCGGTCTCGCAGTAAACGATCTGATCGAAGGTGGCGTCTCCGGTCTGAAACTCCTTGGACACCCGCGCGAGCTTCGCCTTGGCGTCGATGACCGACTCGGGGCGAAGCCAGATGTTCATGGGTCGATGGGCGACGTGCCCGATGCTGGCCGAGCCATCGCGGTAGCCCTTCGCTCCGGCGGGTACAGACCGCTCGCCTGCAAAGCCGTACCTCGCTTTGAGCGACAGGTACGACCCCGAGCCTCCCGAGTAGTGCGCGCGAATCTCGAGCCCACCGGCTCGGACGAAGACGAAGTCGCACACGTCGGGGCCCGCGTTGGCCAGCACCCGAAGCTGCCGCACCAGATCGGACTCGGCTTCACCTTCACTGAGCTCGGTCATCGTCGATGGCCGAGAGTTCACCACGCACGCACGCGTACGGGGAGGCCGGGCGCTGCGAAAGCAGCGTCCAAGCGCGGCCGAGCGGATCAGCGTTGCAAGAGGGCGGCGATCGCGCTGGACACGAGTTCGACCGGCAGCATGCCGTCGACGGTCCGCAGCTGACCGGTCGAGCGATAGTACTCCGAGAGCGGCGCGGTCTGGGCGCGATAGGCTTCGAGGCGCTTCCGAAGGGCCGCTGGATTGTCATCGGTGCGGACGGGCTCGCCCCGCGCGACGGCTTCTGCGGCGCGCTTCTGGACCCGGGCGAGCAGAGCGCTCTCGTCGACCACGAGCTCGATCACCGCGTCGAGCGCGAGACCCTTGGCCGCGAGCATTCTGCCGAGCGCTTCGGCTTGCGCCACGGTCCGCGGAAAGCCGTCGAGAATGAAGCCTCGCTTCGCGTCCTGCTCCTCGATTCGGTCCGCCACGATGCCGATCACGACGTCGTCTGGAACGAGGATTCCTGCGTCCATCACGGCCTTCGCCTGGAGGCCGATCGGCGTCTGTGCCTTCACCGCCGCGCGCAGCATGTCGCCCGTGGACAGCTGCGGAATCCCGTGCGTCTCGACGAGGCGCGTCGCTTGCGTACCCTTTCCCGCTCCCGGCGGACCCAACAGCATGATTCTCATCGACCCACTCACGGTACCTCGACGAGTCAGCCGCCCGCCACGGGACAAACTCCCAGCAGTCGACGGACGGGCCGAGGCTGAGCGTCGCCGACGGTGAAGCCCGTCACGCGACGCGCGTTCGCGATGGCGCAGTCGACGGCCGGCGCGAGGTCGGGGCTCGAAGCTCGCGCGTCGGCGTCGGCGACTCGATCGCCCTGCACCGAGAGCTCGACCATGACGAACCCGCGTTCGGTGAGCGCTCCTGGGTGCTCGCTGACGTAGCGTTCGAGGCAGGAATCCAGCTGATTCTGCGAGCGTCTCAGCGCCACCTCGAGCCGCGCGAGCGACAGCCCGGGCGCGCCCGCGTCGGTCGGCGCGACGAGCGCGCTCGCTTGCGCGATCCAGACAAACGAACGCCACTGGGCGGCGCGGCGCCTGCCCAACGTCTCGGAGGGTGTTCCGTAGCCCTCGCGCGGGCCCTGCGTGACGCGAAGCGATGCTGGCAACGGCGCGCTCGGCGGCGGCGCGAGGCGGCTCGAACAGTAGCGCTCCAGCGCGACGATCATCGCTCGGTCGACGACGAGCGGAGAGCGTGCGCGCGCGTCGCCTCCATCCAACGCGATCGCCGCGCGGTCGAGCGTCGATGCGTTCTCGAGATCACCGACGCCGCCGTCTGCGGGGGCTCCGTCCATCGGTGCCGTGGAGGCGTCGACGCGATCGTCGTTCGAAAGCCATACGGGCGCCCCGAAGGTAGCCCCGTCGCGAGGGTCGCCATCGGCCCGACGCGGGGTCGCAGGCCGCGCCGCACAGCACGGAGCGAGAGCGCCCAGCGCCGCGATCGACACGGCGGTGAGCATGCGATCGGATCCTCTCATCGATGACCTCTGCGCGCCTCGAAGCGCGCTTCGAGCTTACTCGGTGTTCGTGCTCGAGAGCGGGGATGTTTTCGATCGAGAGCGTCGCTGAAGCTCGTGCAGCTCGAGGTGCAGCGGCATCGAGATGAATCTCGCCTCCACTGCTGCCGGCCCCGGCAGCTCACAGTTGCTCGATCGCGATAGGTGACCGCGCGGTGTGGCGCACGTGCAGAATGACGACCTCGTCTCCGACCTGCGTATAGAACAAGAGGTAGGGGTGCGTGCCGAGCGGCAGCACCCGCACGTCCGGTCGCTGCTCGAGGACTCGTCCGATGCCGGGACGCTCGGCCGCGAGCGACGCGATCGCGCGAATTCTCGCCGCGAGGCGGTCAGCTCCGCTCGCACCACGCGCTTGCAGCGCGTCGGCGAGCTGACACAGGTCGTCGAGCGCGCGCGGGCTCCACCGCAGCCTCACCGTCCGAACCGCGCGAACGCCGACTCGACTGCCGCGTCATCCGCGCGACCCCCCCTCGCCACCTGCTCGAGAGCCTCGTCGATCGCCACAAGCTCCTCTTCAGTCGCGACATATCGGTCCGCCCCGAAGCGGTCGAGAGCGAGCAGAAGCTCGGCGACCTCGTCCTGTCGAGCCTCGGGCCAGGATCGAACCAGGGCGAGCGCCTCCTCGAGTCGTGCCGTCATCGTAGTGTTCGATCGTAGCCCATCCCAGCGGTGACACCAGCCGCGCTCGCAGGTCGAGCCCGCTCGATCGCCGAGCCTCCATAGTCCTCATGCGCTGAAGAACGCCGACAGCGCGCGAGGCTGCCCCTTTGCGCCGGCGGGCCGAACTCGGTAACAAGAACTGCTCGGCGCGAACGACCTCCGTGTTGACCGCGGCGAGCACCACGGAGTCCACCACGAGCGGGCGCGTGATCGACGAACTCGACACAGTGTTCGAAGCAGCCCCGACCGCAGGTGTGCAGCTGACGCTCGGAACGCTGCTCGAGTAGCGCGCACGATTTGCAGCACAGAATCGCCCTCGCGCCCGTGCTCGTTTCGCGGCGTCGACGTCCCCAAAGGTCCCCCTCGTCCGAGCGGCCCTGTGCAGGCGAAACCGCTTACGACGACGTAACTTTTCGCTCGCTCCGGGGCACCATTTTGCGACATGGCGACCAGCAAGAAGGCAGCGAAGCGGGGCGCGAAGCGGAAGGCGCCGCCCGTTGTGCGAGCAATGAAAACGCGGAAGCTGAACAAAGGCGAGCTCTCCGTGTTCGACGAGGCCCTGCGTCGCGGCGAGGAGACGCGCAACAAGGTCGAGACCGCGCTCGTGGAGTACGGCTCGTGGCTCTTGGTTCACGTGTTCGGCGGCGACACCACGGCGGCGCTCGAGCACCGCAAGGACAACGCGATCTGGACGAACCTGATGGCGCGCGCCGAGGGCAAGACGCTGCGCGTGAGCGCGAAGGTGCTGACGGTCGCGGTGCGGATCGCGGTTCGTGCGGAGCACGGCGTATCCCTCGTTGCAACTTCGTCCGAAGAAACGCGACCGAAACACGATGGGTCTCCCCCGGGAGCCAAGGGGCCCGGCAACAGCGCGACTTCGTCGCGGAGCGCAGCGGGCTCGCGCCCGCAGCTACTCGAGACGATCGTTGAAAGGACACTTGTCTCGCACGTAGTTCTCGATTTCGACGCGATCTTCGACGCGATTCACACGCAAGCCGTGCGCTGTGGCAGCGCGCTCGCGACTGCAAACGACTGGATAAATCCAGCGCAGAACGATGCCCCTCGAGTCGACACGAAGGTCCAATCCCGAGGACCGCGTGCGGGCCGTCGGTCTTGAATATCGGCACATAGAGTAGCTGCGGGCGCGAGCCCGCTGCGCTCCGCGACGAAGTCGCGCTGTTGCCGGGCCCCTTGGCTCCCGGCCG
>LNEO01000479.1 GCA_001465015.1 Deltaproteobacteria bacterium Ga0077539
CGTGCAACTCTCACCACAGGGGCGACGATGGGCGTCTGACTTGCTCGGCATCGAGGAGAGTAAAGTGCCGGCCTACATCAACGTGCGTCCTGACGGGCTGCTTCGTGAAGGGCACGCTCGTCGACACCGAGCGGGGTAGACGACCGATCGAAGAGGTGGCGCTCGGCGATCGCGTGGGGCCCGAGAGCGACGAATGCGCGAGCGTGTCGACGACAGGGTGGGTCGACATCGGGCTCGAGATGGGGCCGAGCGAAGAGGGCGCGCCGGGGCGCGTGGTGCTGCACCTGCTGCGACCGCGCGAATGGGCGGAGACCAATGGAGCGCGCGAAGGAGCGAGCATCGAGCTCGCGCTGCACGAGCTGAACATCGAGGGAAGCGCGCGCGTGACGAGTGTTCGAGCGGCGCCCGCGCTGAGCGCGGGGTCGCGGTGCCCGGTCACGGGGACGATCCGCCGATCGGGCGTGAGCGTGATCGCGGTGGAGCTCGAGCGCGGAGCGCCGATGGAGCTGACCGCGAATCACCGTGTGTTTTCAGCGACGCGCAACGGGTGGGTCGAGCGGGCGAAGAGCTGCAAGCGCGCGAGGGCAGCGTGCGCGTACGAGGCGTGCACGAGAGCGGGCGCGGGTTGACGACCGTGTTCAACCTCGAGGTCTTCGCGAGGCACGAGTTCTTCGTGGGCGAACAGCGGGTCAGGGCACACAATACCTATCCCGGCGCGAAAACTGCTCAAGCGTCGATCCGCGAACAAATGCGCAGGGCAGGAACGCATGGACTTCCAGGCGGTCGCCATCATTATCCAGCGGCAGGCGGCGGCTTTATGCGAGCTGGTCCGTTCAGGTTCGTTCACGACAAGCGCGGTGGGATCCGACGCGTGAGTTCGGGGACACCCGCGTACCGGGACCGCTTTGGAAACATCTGGCAAGAAGGTCCCTACCATGGGAGTCCAGCCTTCGACTACGCTCGAGAATGGGACGTGCAACTCTCACCACAGGGGCGACGATGGGCGTCTGACTTGCTCGGCATCGAGGAGAGTAAAGTGCCGGCCTACATCAACGTGCGTCCTGACGGGCCTAACAGTTGATCTTCTTTCGCAAGGATGAGGCAGCGTGAAGTTTGAAATCCAGTTCGACATACAACACAAGTCTTCGCCCAACTTCGACGTCGCGGCGGTGTTGTTTGGAGATGAGTCCAAACACTATTTCAGTCGCGGATTGCGGCACCATCGTGAAGCAGGCTTGAACGACGAAGTCGTCTCCCTCGTTCGCACAATCGACAGCGAGTCTCTTGGAGGAGCGTTGGAGTACGTCGTCGTCGCACTCGATTCCATCGGATACAGATTCACGCTCACACTCGACTCGTGCGTCCCGCCAATCGCGATTCACGGCTTGTTGGTTGACCGCCACTCGCATGTGTGGTCGGGCATTCGAGCGGTTTCGTTTACTCTTACCCAGCAGGATTGAGCGTAACCCCATGCCTGACCGGCTAAGAGCATTGGACTGGGTTCTTTTGACGCGATGGAGTCGTTTCAGTGACAGACATGAAACCGGACAAGACCCAAGTTTTTGCTCTGAAACTACAGAGCTTTTCGGATAGTCACGATGAGGCATTGCTTAGCGCATGCACAGACGACGGAACTGCATGGACCATCACGTGTTGCGACACAACAAGCATTCACGTCGGAATCTCAGCGTGTCGGTGCCATCTTGTTGAACACAACGACCGCGTTGAGTTTCGTGACACGAACAACGTTGTTCGCGTCGCATGTCTCAGCGCTGGAGTTGCTGAAGCTACTCATCCTTCATGGAGCATCGACGTCAGTGATAACGATGAAATCGAGTTTCTTCGCAATAACCGCGACCCTGTTGAAACGGTGCGTCTTGTGTTTGTGTCGCGAGAGAACGATGGCGATTTCGGTCTGGTGATCGAAGTTTCAACAGCGAGATCTTGTGCATTTGTTGTCGTGTCAGGGGCGGACGATCTTTGCTTTGACCGCCTTGTTCTAGAGCAAGTTCGGGTTGTCTCTCTTGATGTCGAGCAACGGATGCTGGAATTTCGCAATGACCGCGATCGCTTCGGTTGCAATTTTCAAGAGATTTTTGCCTGCAAGAGAATTCGAGTTCACTCGGCGGATGGCAACGATTGGACACTTCGCAATGCGTGAAAACGAGAGGGCATCCAAACTCTCTTTGCGAACATGGCCAGCTCAGTACCGCGTGTAAAAACAGCGAGAGATCGCAACCTCAGTGATGTACGGCGGCAAGAACTGGGCGCTGGCACATCGTAACCCATCCGTGCCCTGGGGTAGTTCCCGCGTAGTCGGAGCGATACGCGTACGAGCAGGAGAGACACCATGGCTCGACGGACGATTCACGTGGCACGTTGGCAACAGTGGTCCGAGCAAGAAGCTCGCGACGTCCTCGATCGACAATCGCAGTCTGGTCTGAGCCTCGCAGCCTTCGCTGACTCGATCGGATGCTCGGTCAGCCGCATCCAGTACTGGCGCCACAAGCTCCGCGCACTGCAGCGCGCTACCACGGACGCCTTCGTCGCGGTCCGCGTGCGTCCGTCACACGCAATCAAGCTCACCGTCGACTCGGTCGTCATCGGGCTGCCCGACGACACGCCGCCCGAACGCGTCGCCGACATCGTCGTCGCCATCGCCCATGGGACGCGCTCTTGCTGACCCTCCCGAGCAGCACGCTCATCTTCCTCGCGCGTGATCGCATCGATGGGCGAAAGGGCATCGATTCGCTCGTCGCCGTCGTTCGCTCGCAGTTCGGCCGCGATCCGCTGCGAGGACACCTCTTCGTCTTTCTCTCGCGCCGAGGTGATCGTGTTCGCGTGCCTTTCTGGGACCGCAACGGCTACGCCCTCGCGCTCAAGAGACTCGAGAACGGCACCTTCAAGCCCATCGCCTTCGACGCCACGCACTCCGAGATCGAGCATGACGAACTGCCTGCTTTGCTCGGTGGCCTCGATCTGTCTGCTGCTCGACGACGACCTCGTTGGACACCGCAGCGTTCGGTCGCCCGCACATGCAATCGACCGGGCTTGGAATTTGCGCTCTGCGCCGCGCGTCTACCCATCGAGATGGCGAAGCGTGCTACAGCCGAGGAGCAACCCGCGATCGAGCAACCTCCGCTCGACTCGCAGGACGCCTCTGCGATCCGTTCGTTCATCGAGGCATGATCGCTTCGGACGCGATCGCCGTGCTGGTGAACTGGTTCATCAGCTTCCTCACCAAGCTCTGGAAGACGCGAGGATAGGACATCCAACCGCGGTCGGTCGAGCACGGGTCAGCCGACAGCGACCCGATCGCCCGTTGCCTCGTCTGCGCCCTCGGCCCTTTGCTACCGCGCCGCGATCGTCCCACCGCCCCGCACCGTGCGTTCGCCGCTGTGTTCACAGGCGATACTGTGTTGGTACGAGTACGCCGCGGGCGATCCGGTCGATCTCATCGACATCGACGGAAACAACGTAACCCATCCGTGACCTGGGGTAGTTGGGCGTCAGCCGCGGCGATACGCGTACGAGCAGGAGAGACACCATGGCTCGACGCACGATTCACGCGGCAC
>LNEO01000480.1 GCA_001465015.1 Deltaproteobacteria bacterium Ga0077539
GGCCGTGAGGCGAGCGTGTTGCCGCTTGGGTGTTGACGCCGCTACTGATTTTCCTGCGGATGTGCATTTTCGAACCGAAATCCGGTTCCCTGCTGAGGATGCACTGCTCCTTCGAGCACCCACGCCGCGAGCTGCTCGAGGTCCGAGCGCACCGCCGTGACGCCCAGAAACTCAACGTGGTGTGGGCTCAGCAAACTTCGAAGCTTTCCTGTCACGAGCGAGAGCGTGGGCAGCAGCGTCAAGTAGCCAGCCCCCGACGACAAGATGCCCTTGCACTCGCTGTACGAGCTCTTCACAGCAGCGTCGAAGAACCCGTCGAACGGTCCAGGAAGCGCGGCGACCGCGGTCGTTCGGTAGTCGAACACGTGATCCGCGCCGAGCGCTCGCACCGCGTCCAGCTTCGCCGCGCTGGCCGTCGCGACGACGGTCAGACCGAGCTTCTTGGCGACCTGAACCACGAACGTCCCGACTCCGCCCGAGCCGCCGTGGACGAGCACCTTCTGTCCCGCGCGCATGCGCAGCTTGTCGCGCAGACCTTGCAGCGCGGTGAGTCCTGCTGTCCCGATAGTGGCTGCGTGTTCGTGCGACAAAGCGTCGGGCTTGCTGGCGAGCCAACTCGGGTCCGCGAGCACCAGCTCGGCGAGCGAGCCGCTCTTGGTTTTGCTGGCGTACGGCAAGAAACCGAAGACCGAATCTCCCATGCGAAGGCCCGCCGCGCCGGACCCGACCTGGTCGATCACCCCCGAGAAGTCGTAGCCAACCACGTACGGACTCGCCTTGCCGTGGATGAAGCTCGCGCCGTCGCGCCACTCGAGCACCTTGAGGTCCGCCGCGTTGAGCGAGGCAGCAGCGACTCGAACGCGCACTTGCCCCGCTCCCGCGGTGGGATCTGGGAGCTCACGCACACGAGCAGAGTCGAGCCCGAGTCCAACCTGTTCTGCAGCAAACGCCTTCATGGTGAACCCTCCGCGAGCAGCGCTCGCGCTCCATTCGTCCGGCGGCCATCGAGTCTGCGCAGAGCAGCATGGCCTGCGCGCTGATCGGTCGGACCATCGAACATACCGTGTCTGGTGATCGACACGCGCCGCCCTCGCGCAGATCGACGTCAGCGCAAGAGGTCCGGCGCGACGAGAAAGATCCCGCCGAAGAGCAAGAGCAGCGCTCCCGAAAAGCCCTTGAGTGCTTTGGCTCTTCCCTCGGTGAGCGTGAGCTTGCGCAGCGTCACCGACGCGATCACGACGATCACCGCGAGCGGAATCACGTACGCGACGTTGTAGAGCACGAGGTAGCCCACGCGCCTGGCGGCAGTGAGCTCTGTTCGCAGCGAGAGCACGCGGGTGAACATCGCTGGCAATCCGAGCGTGCAGCCGAGCTCGACGAGGTTGACGAGCGCCGCCAGAACGGTGATCCCGAGCGCAGCTGCGGGCAGGCTCGCGGTCGAAGCGACCTCGCGCATTCGTCGAAAGAGCCCTGGCTTTGCGCTCTCGGGGATCATCAGCGAGACGCCCTTCTTGAACCAGACGAGCTCCTTCACGTTGATCAGACCCATCACGACGAGCACCACGCCGAGCGCCGTCGTGATCGAGCGCGAGAGGCCCGTGATCGCGAAAAGACCGAGCCACGCGGTCATGAACACGAAGTACACGAGGCCGGACATCACCACGAAGATGCCGCCGTAGAGCGCGATCCGCGCGCGCGACTTCGCGTGCAAGAGCACGCTGAGCAGCACCACCAACACGTAGAACGCGCACGGGTTGAACCCGTCTGCCAGCCCCACGACGAACGCCAGCGCGGGCAGCGAGAGCCTGCTCGGGTCGATGGTTCCAAAGAGCGGAAGCCGCACGCTCCGCGAAGGATCCGAGAGCGCGGTCCCTTCGATGAGCGCGCGGACGTCGGACTCGTGAAAGCCCATGACATACCGCTCGCCGGCGACGAACGTCGGAACGCCCGCCGGTCGAAGCCCGAACCGCCGCGTCACCGCTTCGAACCGTGCGCGTCCCGTTGGGTCGCGGCGAACCTCCACCCACTCGACCGCCACACCACGCTCGGACGCGAGTCGGTTGACCACCGGGCGAGCCTCTTCGCAGTGCGGACAGCCGACGCCCCAGAACGCTGTGATCGACCGAGCAGACGCAGAGTGCTCTCGCGCGGGCGCGACCGCTGCGTCCGTCGCGGCGCTCGCGGCTGCGTCTCCGCAGGCGATCGACGCCACTCCGCAAGCGCGGTTCGGCTGCCCTTGCGCAGCAGAATCGCTCGCGATCAGAGCGATCAACAGCGCTGCCACGAACGCGACGCGGCGAGCGAAGAGACCGAACGGCGATTCTCGGAGTCGCACGACAAGCGTCTATACCGCGCCTGCGGCGCGCGAGCAGGACGGGCCGCAATCGGCCAGTGTTGCTGATGGTTTGTCGCCGCGGCGCACACCGCACGACACGTAGAAGCGCAGGCGTGGCGACATGGCGAGTTATCTTGTTGCCGTCAGATTTTCCCCGATCACGACCGTCGATGCCGTACGGTTTCGGTCAGTTTTCGGTGTCTGGCATAGGGCCAGACACCCCCGAAGCCCCCAACCCCACCTTCGTGAGGTTTCTATGAACAGGCGTTCGTTCGGTATCTTTGGTCTCTTCGCCCTCGGCCTCGTCGCGTCGTCCAACGTCGCTGACGCGCAGCGCGTCGACCGCAACTTTACGGTGGTCAACCACACGGGCGAGACCATCACGCACCTCTACGTGAGCCCGAGCAACCAGGTCGCGTGGGGACCGGACCAGCTCGGCAGCGGCGTGATCCCCAACAACGGAAGTCACCGCCTCTTGTTTCGTCCGGCGACCTACCGCGGCCAGTGCGTGTTCGACGTCCGGGTCACCGTCAACGGCCACAACAACGACGTGCACGGCGTGAACCTCTGCACGATCAACTCGATCACCTTCACCGGTGAGGACGGACACATCTCGTACGAAGCGCACTGAGCGCGTTCCCCTGCCCGCGACGCGCGGCGGATGCCCGATGCCCGCGTGCTCGTGAGCCGCACACGACGACGATCGAGCCGGCGGATCAGAGCTCGAACGCGCCGACGGCGGCCTCGCAGCCCTCCCAGTTGATTCGGATGTTCTCGGGATTCGTGAGCAACGCCTCTGGCGGCAGCTTGTCAGCGAACCCGGTCCACCCTGCGGGTCCGAAGAAGTCGCCGCCGACCACGTTGGGGTCCGCGCATGCGCGGATGATTCCCAGCGCGCCGTCCTCCGCGGACTGCGCCCGCGCCATGATCGCGCTGTTGGGATCCATGCCGCCGCGCGACGACGTGGTGGTCGACAGCCCCGTGAGCGCGAGGCCGGGGTGGGCGAGCAGGACCTTCACGTTCGTGATGCCCTTCTCGTCGAGCCGCTGCTGCAACCCGTAGGTGAAGGTGCAGTTAGCGAGCTTGGACTGGTGATAGCGCTCCCACCTCGGACCAGAGAACGAGAAGTTCTCTTGCTCCGTGCCGTCGCCGCCGAGGTCTCCGCTGTTCTTGCCGAAGTACTTCGGGTGATGCGGCGCGCCCAGCCGCGCCCCAGACGAGTGGTTGACCACCCGTCCGTCGTCGCTCTTGCGCAGCAACGGAAACAGCTCCTTCGTCAGCAAAAACGCCGAAATGCTGTTGGTCTGCATCTGCACATCGTAGCCATCGACCGTGGCCTGTTCGGGAAAGGCCATCACCGCCGCGTTGTTGCAGAGGACGTCGAGCCGGTCGTACTTCGATTGGATCGCGGCGGCAGCGGCCCTCACGCTCGCGAAGCTCTGCAGGTCGCACGCGATGGCCTCGAACTTCCCCTCGGGGAGCTCGCGCTGCAGTTGCTCGAGCGAAGCGACCGAGCGATCGCTCTCGCGGTTGAGCAGGAGCACGGTCGCGCCGAGTCTCGCGAGCTCCCGCGCGCAAACGTACCCGGTGCCGCTGGTCGTTCCGGTGATGGCCACGATCCGTCCGCTCATGTCGCGGGTGTGCTTCTCGATGAGCTCTTCGAGGTACTTGGTCGCAGGCTGATTCATGGTCGCGCGCTCCTCCAGGGGGAGCCACGGTATGGGTCAACGAGCTCGCGGGTACAAGCTCTGTTGTCTCGAAGCCGAGCCCTGCATGCCCCCAGAGCGACGATCCAGAGAACGCACGCCGGAGACGAGCGCGACGTCGAACTGGAGAAATCCGCGACGAAGTCGACCTCTCGTCTCGAGCGGGCTATCCTGTCACGCACGTCCTGCCCAGATCGCCATGGCAAATCCCGCGTCGCTCCTCGCTCTCCACGCTCGCAGACGCGCCGCTGCGGCCGCGGTTGTGTGCGCGATCATCAGCGGAGGGTGCGGCCGAATCGGCTTCGATCTGATCGACGCGAGCGGCGATGGTCCGTTGACGGACGGAGACGACGCGACAGCGCTCGCAGACGCGCGCGACGCGAGCGTGCTCGACGTTCTCGACGCGACGACCGACGCGCGACCGTCCACCGACATCGCCAGCGAGCGCGACGCCTCGACAGACACAGAGATCCCCGACGCAGCGCCCACGCGAGCTCGCATCTGCAGAGCGAGCGGCACGATCGCGTGCCTCGATTTCGAGACCGATCCAGCGGTCGAATGGGCGCGCGTGGTCAGCGCGACATCGACCCTCCGGTTCGACACGACGAGGTCGTTTCGAGGACGCGCGATGCATTCGACCGTGACGCGCACGAACGACACCGTCGTAGCGCTCCTGCAGTTGCCGATGAGCCCGACGCGCTTCACGACGGGCCTGTACGTGAGCGCGTGGATCCGCGCAGAGAACAGCGGCACGACGACCGCGTTTCCTGTGCTCGAGCTCAACAACGCGCAGCGCGCCGACGCGATGAGGCCGTTTCGAAAGGTCTCGCTCGACCACCTCGGCGTGCCTGCAGTACCAGGCGAGTTCGCCCTCGCGTCGCCGGGCGGCTATCTGACAGAGACAGGCTTCGCACGAGGTCGATGGACGTGCGCGAGGATCTTCGTCGCCGCCGCTGGCCCTGGCCGAATGCAGACGTCGGTGCACGCGGACGGACGCATGATCGCCGCGACGCAGGATTTCGACCCGAGCACCTTCGACACTGTTCAAGTCGGGCTCGTCGGCATCGGTGACCCCGGAGAGCTGTGGGTCGACGACGTCTACGTCGGCGATCGCGACGTGGGCTGCCTACCAGCGTTGTAGCGCGGCGCGAGCGCAGCATCCGCTGCGCGGTACGCTCTTCGACGATGCGAACCATCTTCGTCGCGTTGTGCTTGTTGCTGTGCGCTTGCTCCCAGGGACCGACGCTCGCTGCTGTCGATGGATCGGACGCCAACGTTGGCAGCGATGCTGCGACCATGGACTCACCCTCGCTCGACGCGCCATCGACCGAGGACACCGGCGTATTCGATGCGCAAGAGGACGGCGCGACCAGCGCTGACGCAGCCTCCGCGGACGCCGAGGCGGGGTGCACGAGCACCGTCGCGATGCCTCCGTACAGCGATCGCACGATGAACGAAGAGTTCACCGATCCGCCGGTGTGCACAGGATGCCCTTCGCCCTACGCAGACGTCGAAGAGCTCTCGGTCGCCACGTTGCCCGACGGAGCCACGTCCCTTCGCGTCGCGGGAACAGCGCGCGGAGCGACCCAGTGCGAGTGGTTCGTGTCCAACTCTTCCTGCGGTCACACCGGCGGGCGAATCCTCACGGACCCCGAGGGCGGAGGGCAGTTCTCGACCACGCTCCCCGTGTTTTGCGGGACCAACGTCGTGCGGATCGTGTGCCGCAACGACCGCGGCGCGCGCGTGCTCGTTCGGCGCATCGAGGGTCCTCGCTGCTCGGGACGCGATCTTCGCGTGACGCTCGCGTGGGACATGGCTGGGCTCGACCTCGAGCTGCACCTGCTTCGCGCGCCGCGGGCGCTCAACTCGATGACCGACGACTGCACCTGGTTTACGTGCATGTCACCGGCGGGACTCGAGTGGGGAGCCCCAGGGGACACCGACAATCCTCGCAAGGACATCGACAACACCGGCTCATTTGGCCCAGAAAACATCTACCTCGATCGCGCGCCCGCAGGGACCTACTACGTGATGGTCGAGCACTGGAGCCGCTCGGGTCAGCCCTCGACCGCGGACGTCGACATCATCGTGCGCGAGCGATCGGTCGCGCGCCTCCGTCGCAGCATGTTTCCTCGCCAGTGGGTGTGGAACGTCGGGACGATCACCTTTCCCGAAGGGCGATTTACGCCCACCGACACCGCGCTCGACTGCAACGCCTCGTGGATGACCACCTCGCGCGGCTGCGACCTGCCGCTGCCCTGAACCACGCCACGATTGAACGTTGGGAGGGCGGCAGAACGAGCCGCGCGGCGGCGAGCGCGAGGGCGAGCGCCGCCTTGGTCTCGATCGTCGCGCCGAGGACGAAGACCTCGATCTTGGCGGTGTCCGCTGGGCCTTCCCGAGGTCCCCTTGCTCGGCGTTCGCCGCTCGTTTCACGGGTGACACTGCAACGACGGCGACCGATACGCGCCAGATTGCGTATCCTCGCGCGATGATTCGTCGCGGAGCCACGATCACCGGTGCAACGTCGGCCATCTCCTCCGTGGAGGAACTGACGCTCGATGGCGCTTCGATCACGCTGCTCGCAGTGTGTGACGGAGACCAGCCGAGCGTCGCGCTCGAGTGCATGAAGAGCACGTTCGCCGGGCTGACGTCGGTGGGGAGCGAGGCTGCGCAGCGCATCGTCGACGCGGCGCCGCAGATGTTTGCGCATTCGCGCGCAGCGATCGTGATCGCAGAGCGCGCTGCGTACGCGGCCGTCTCGGGGCAGGCGCGGATCTATCGGCAGCGGGCGCGGCAGCTCGAGGCGATCGCGCCTGGCTCGCACGCAGTCGCGCGCCCGGATGCCTTTGTTGTCGCGAGTCACGCGCTGCGCGCGGAGGGCGAAGATTTCTTCTCGACCGCTTCCGCGGCGGCGCTGCGCGACCGCGGCGACGAGGCCGGGGAGAACACCTTTCGCAACGACGCGCTCGACGGGGTGCTCGAACAAGCGTTGGCGTCGTCGAAGGAGACAGCCGTCGCGGTGGCGGCGATGTGCGCTGTGGCTCTTGCACGGTGATCGAGACCGCTGCTATCCCAGTCAAATCAGTGCGATTCGCGCGGCGGCGCTCACTCGATTCGCGCTACGTTCGCTCGACATGAGCACCGTCGACGCCGATCCATCCGTCCTCACCCTCCCGGCGAGCGAGCCATGGCCGACCGCTGAAGACGCGATCGAGCGCCGGTGCGCAGCGGTGACGACCCTCGCCGTGGACGCGTACGGCCTGCGCGAGTTGCACGCGGGCCGCCCGTTCGAGAGGCGGTCGGACGGGTTCTTCGCGCGCCTCTCGAGGGCCGGTGACTCCGACGTGCGGCTCGCGCCGTCGCGCGCAGCGCTGCTCGGAGCGCTGGTCGAAGCCGCGACGCTGGGCGAGAAGCTCAGGCCCGCGGCGCTCGCGCTCGTCGATGAACGGCGCGCTCTCGACGCGCTTCGATCGCGGTTTTCCTCGCTCGCGACGGTGCGCGTGTTCGCCTCGACCGGGACCCTCTTCGCGCCCACCCGCGAGCGCAACGCAGCGCTCTTCGCGCTCATCGACAACCTCGAGGCCGCCGGCGTCCGCGTCGAGTTCGAAGAGTGAGCGCTTGCCAGCAGGCGCGAGACCGCCAAGGAAGCGATTCGCAGCAATCGCAGCGCGATGGCAAGAAACGCTGACGCCGATGCTCGACGCGGATCTGCAGCAAAAAGCCGAAATCCCACGCCTCCCACCCTCTTCGAGGCGCACCCACATTCCAGCCGGGCTCCGCCCTGCGGCTCCACGCGCGGCGCCGATCACAGGGCGTGAGCCCCTTCGCGTTGCGTGTGGTTTTGTCGGTGAAGCTTCGAGCGGGCGTTGGTCAGTCCGGTCTTGGATTCCGGGCGAGTGTCGTGATAGCTGGGCCATCATGAAGAGAATTACTCTGCTCTCGATCCTGCTCTCGTCCTTCGTCGTCGCCTGCGGCGGCGGGACGCCGACCACTGACGCGTCGACGCCGCGCGACGCCGCGAGCGACTCGGGTCCGACCTGCGCAAACCCCGGTTTCGTGTGCTGCACGGTTGGCAGCACGATGGCGCAGGCGCCGGGCTGCGAGAACGACATTCCGGTGTGCCCGACGTCGAACCCGCCGTCCGTCCCGACCCCTGGCACCACGTGCCCCGGTGGCGCCGCGGACGCGGGCGCGGCCGACGGCAACTGAGCATTCTGCATCGGGGGGACTCGCTGCGCGCCACGGGGGTGCGACGCTCGTGACGTGAGGACGATCGAAGCGCCCTCGCGACGGCGCGCGCTGAACCGCGAGTGCCCGCGTCGCGGTTGATCGAACCGGCTGCCCGACGCGCACCGTGAGGTCCCGCAGGTGCACCGGCCGCGCGGTCTTCGGGTCGTCGAGCCACGCGAGCTCCGCCGCCAGCTCGAAGCGCGCTCGTGTAGGGCCTCGCGTCGAGGGCCACCGCGATGACGAGCTCGAAGAGGATAGCAGCCATATCGCCCGTTGCCTCGCCGCGCTCGGCGGCCCGACGCTGCGGGCGCGAGAGCTTCACGCCGCGCCGCGCTGCGCCGTGCGTTCGCCGCTGTTTTCACAGGCGATGCTGGGTTGGCGGCGCCAGAAGCGATGCGTGTCCAACGATCGCCGCGATCAGCCGAAAATGGACACGAACGCGAGCGGTGTCCGCCTTGGGGGTTCGACGATGGGCCTTCTTCCATGAACACCTCGCGCCAGGGCAGAGCTCGCGGCTTCAACTCGCGGGTTCGTCGCGGTCGTTCGTCGGAGAGTTGTCGCTCAGCGCTCGACGAAGCAGCACCGCTCCAGTGACGGTCATCGCGATGCACACGGCGAAGTAGAGCGTCAGACCGAGCCGTCGTCCGTCGCTCAGGCACACGTGCCGCGAAGCCATATTGAGTTACGCGCGCGGCGGGGGATGAGAGATGTTCGACGAGCCCGTGGCAGACCGTCGAGCTCGCGTCGTGCGCCGACGCTTCGCGGGACGTATCGTCACGGATTCGTGGAGACCCCCTATCGGACACCATCAGCACCGAGCCCGACGGGCGGTGCCCGCAGCGGCAGATGGAAGGGCGCTTTGCTCGTCGCGGGGCTCGCGGCGATCACCGTGGGGCTGTTGCGCGCGAAGGCGCCGCCAGTCGACACGCGCGAAAACAGCGATCGCGTGAGAATCGAAGCTCTGATCGACGCCGTGTCCGACGCGGAAGTGTCGATGTACGACGCGCCGACGGGCGACGGGGCAATGGGCCTCGCCGTCCCTCGCGGCCTCGCGCGCGGAGCGCCCCCACCGGTGTTCTCGATGCTCGATCGCGCGGCGACCAACGGACTCGCGCTGCGCTACGGCGAGCACGAGCGACGCACGGACCAGCATCGCAACCCGCGCTGGAGCAACGACACCTTCCGGTGCTTCGTCAGCGCACGAGCGCACTTCCGCGGGAGCGTCGGGATGCTCGGGATGCCTGTCCTCAGCGATTCCGCGCCGAGCGAGTCGTGCATGCGCACGCTGCTGTCCGTGCGCTACGCGCTGGTGCTCTCGGCCCGGGGCGACTTTGCGGCGCTGTTCGACCTGCGCGAGCGTCGGAGGGTCGCGACCTTGCGATGGCCGAGCGGAGCGACGTCTGATCCGCGGGTGGTCTCAGCCGCGCTGCGAGCGGTGGTCGAGGGCGCGACGCTCGATCCCGACGCGATCGAGGTCGCGCGCGACGGCGCCTGACCGAGCGCCGCTCAGCCCACGAGGGCCTCGAGCGCGTCGACGAACGCCCGTGGGGCCTCGATCTGCGGAAAATGCCCCGCGCTCTCGATCGCACGCAGCTCGGTCGCGCCGAGGGTGACCTGCCACTGTCTCCCTGTGGCGAGGCTCGTCCCTGGCAGGTGATCCTGCGCGCCCCAGATCAGCGCGGGCGGCGCGGGCGGGCGCGGCGAGTCGTCTCCGCTCACGAGGATCGACGCGTACGCCGGCACGATGCGAGGCCAGTCGCGCTCGGCGATCACGGACAGCTCGCTCGGAACGCGGCTCGGGTCCGCGAACGACCGCGCGACGGCCGCGCGCGTGTAGACCGATCGGCGCAGCAGAAAGCGCATCATCGCGAGGCCCATGCGCGTGCGCCCGACGCGGGCCATGCGGCGCGGGGTCGTGGGCATGGGGATTCCGTCGACCATCACGAGGCGCGAGCAGCGCGCGGGCCAGCGCGCGGCGAGGGCGTAGCAGACCGAGGCGCCGAAGGAGTTTCCGACGCACGCGGCGCGGTCGATCGAGAGGGAGTCCAGCAGGGCGACGAGCCACTGCGCGTACTCGCGCACGCTCGCGAAGGGCGCCCCGTCGTCGCCGAGGCCGGGCAGTTCGGGGGCGATCACGCGGTGGCGCTGCGCGAGCAAGCTCCACACGCGCGACCAGTGAAGCTCCGCGCCGCCCCACCCCCCGTGCACGAGCAGCACCGCGGGCCCGTTGCCCCCCACGAACACGCGCGCCGGAACCCCGTTCACCACAGGACGCTCGCACACCACCAGGGATCCGTCGCTCGTCTGACTCATCGCTCGACCGCAGTGTGCCACTGAACTCTCTCGTGCCGCGCTCGTTCGTTCGCGCCACACGGACGCTCCGGCGCAGGCTCCATTTCGCCAGTGAAAATCCCAGGACCTGGGCTGTTGCAGTTCATCAACGGCGTGCGCAAGTACCTGCTCGGCGACGGGCTGGTGGCGAGCACGGGCGAGCTCTGGCGGCGACAGCGCAAGCTGATGGCGCCGTTCTACACGCCAAAGGGCGTGCAAGCGTACGGCGAGCTCATGATCCGCGACGGAGAGCAGCTCGTCGAGCGACGGAGCGAGCTCGCGCGGACGCCCCGAGCAACGGCGTCTCGTCGCGCTCGGCGAGCCTCGAAGCCTGTCTGGCCTGAAATTCTGCGTTCTGGCAAGGAGACACAAGGTGGACAAGGAATGTCTACGCAGCGATCCTGCATGGCTTTCAAGTGGACATGACGAAGTCCACCGACGCGGATCTGCAGCCAGAACGCGGGATTTCAGGCCGGACAGGCTCTCAGCGCCAAGCCATCACAGTGCAACTTCTCGAGGACCTCGTGGAGCTTGTCCGGGCGCTGCGCCATCGCCCCGAAGTCTACACTCGGACTCCGTCGATCGTCGTCGATTTGTCGGTCGGTGCTTTGCAAACGGAACTTGAATTGTGGGGATAACATCCGGTCCGACGTCGACGAAGTTCGATCCCCCGTCCCACGCGTGCTTCGCGCCCGCGTCCGGTCCGCGAAGCAGTCACCGCGGTCAGTACTTGGCGAGCGAGCGAAAGAACCCCGCGAGCTGATGCAAGAGATTCTTGGGTCCCGTGAGCCCGACGCGCATCTGGATGCTCGCTTCCTCGCCCAAGACGCTAACGCCCTCGCTGACGATGTTGTCGAGGTCGACCCACACGGGGCCCCAGCTCGCCGTCGCGTACACGCGTCGCGCGGTGAGAATCCACCCTTCGTCACCGGCGCCGAACCACGTCGCGTCGTACAGGGCCAGAATCCGCTCGGCGGGGTGAAGCTCTCTGCCGTACACCGCGCGCGTTGCTGTCTTTGCTCGGCGGGATGTCCGGCGAGACGTAGAGGTCTTCGTGCGCGGGGACCATCTGCCGAAACCTCGCGAGTAGCGAGGCGTCGTCGAACTTGGTCTGCTCGTCGAACGGCTGCGGCAGAGTCGACGCGGTCAGGGCGAGGACGCGAAGGAGCGTAGCGAGCGCGCTCGCCACCGCTGGGTCTTCCGCGGGAATAGCAGCGCCCATGACCGAGAGGGTCGGGTGCAGATGCACCACGCTGTTGGCGTCGAGCTGGCGCCATGTGACATCGCGCGGACCGTCCACGGCGCTCCAACAAAACCGGCGCTGCGTGATCGCCCAGCCGATGCCATCGACCGCGCGATTGGGGTCGTGGATGGCGACGATGGGCTCGTCTGGAAGCGCCCCTCGCGCGTAGGAACGCCGCGCTTCATCGAGCGCACGCGCGTCGATCGCCGCGCCGATCAGAACGGACGGGATCTCGCCGACGTGCGCGCGGGCGCGGTCGACCAACCAGTTGAGTCCGAATCCGTCCGGCGCGTGCGTGCCCGCTGCGACCGGATATTGGTACCTGCAGTAGGGACAGAGGCGTATCGGAGGAGCGGGCGCGGCTGCACCGCACTGGGGGCACTCGAAGTGATACATCGCAGTCTTCCAACGATACACCGCGCGAAGAACCGTCGGTGGTGGGGTTTCGCGCGAGCAGGCGAGGGCGCCCATCGTGTGCGTGTGTCGAAGGCACAGCGCGCGGGGACGGACGTCCGTTGGTGGCCCTCGCCGTCGCCCCGTCTCCGAGGCTCGCGCGTGCCCGACCGTCACGCGCAGCACATCGTCACTCGATTTTCAGTCGATCCCTGAGCGCGTCGAGCGCGTCCCGAGTGTCATCGAGCTGCGCGACGAGCTGCGTGCGCTGATCTTCGGAGAGCTTCTTGACCGCGGTCGCGAGCTGTCGCGTGAAGCTCTTGGCCGTGACCCGCTCGGACAGCCGTCCCAGCATCCCGACCAACGCAGGGACGCTCACGCGCGTCGGGCTCTCGGAGGATAGGACATCCAACCGATGGTCGATCGGTGCACGCGTGAGCGCTCTGCGGCCCGATCGCCAGTGTCCTCTCCGCGCCCGTCGGCCCGATGCTGCGTGGACGCGAGCGTCACACCGCGCATCACTTAGCAGGGAACCGGATTTGGGCGCGACAGCCCTGGTATTCGTGAGGGAACAACGCGGACGCTCGCTCGCCTCGCGGCCCGAGGTCGAGCCCTCATCGTCACCCCAGTTCTGTGAGGGAAAGGAGCAGCGCAGCTTCGGCCCGGAGCCGAGGGGCCGGGCAACAACGCACCTACGGTGCGGAGCGCAGCAGGCTCGCGCCCGCAGCTACTCGAGACGCTCGTCGAAACGACGAGTCACTCGCCCACAGTCCTCGTTCGAAACGATCGTGTCGACACCATCGACGCCAGAGCGAGGGGACTGCGAGCGCAGGTTCCGCTGCGATCATCCTGCGAAATAACTGACCGACTGCCTTGACTTGCAGCGGTGGCAGGCCTCCGTGTGTCGACGCTCGGATCCCGATCGAGAACCGCAGGCGAGCCACTTGTCTTGAATACCGGTGCGATGAGTAGCTGCGGGCGCGAGCCCGCTGCGCTCCGCACCGTAGGTGCGTTGTTGCCCGGCCCCTCGGCTCCGGGCCG
>LNEO01000481.1 GCA_001465015.1 Deltaproteobacteria bacterium Ga0077539
GTAGCTGCGGGCGCGAGCCCGCTGCGCTCCGCACCGTAGGTGCGTTGTTGCCCGGCCCCTTGGCTCCGGGCCGAAGCTGCGCTGCTCGTTTCCCTCACTGAACTGGGGTGACGATGAGGGCTCGACCTCTGGCCGTGAGGCGAGCGAGCGTCCGCGTTGTTCCCTCACGAATACCAGGACTGTCGAGCCCCAATCCGGTTCCCTGTTCAGTGCGGAGCGGCGCGGTGTCCGGCGGGGTTCCGTCGGGGAGCGCGGTGACAGAGGCACCGCAACCAACAACGACAAGCCCAACCGAGAGCGCGATCAGCGCCGATAGACGAAGCGTCATGAGCGCGAGTTGGTCGCTGTGGCGCGCCATTCTCAACGAAACGACAAGGCCCCAACGGCGCCGGGTTGCCCTTCGATGCGTTGGATCAGAAGGCAACCGCGGAGCGGCCGCGCCTGAGGACGAAAGGAAGCGGTGACTGGCGCGCTGGGTGACGGTACGATCTCTCGCAAGGATCGCCATGACCGACGCACGCGCGCGCACGATCATCGGGCTCTCGATCGCACTCGCGAGCGGCGCAGCGAGCGGGCAGAGCGCGGTGCGCACAGCGCGGACAGAGTTCGACTGCGCGTTGCAAGGCGCAGAGCAGGCCACAGAGTGTCTGCGGCTGGTCGCCGAGCGGGCCAACGCGTCGGGCACAGGAGGGGACATCGAGCGCGCGACCGCCCTCTTCGTGCGCATCGGCGCCCTGAATCGCGCAGAGGACGCGATCGAACGACAGTGGTCCCAGGGCCCGACCAACGCACCCGCCTTCTGGAACGCTGTCTTCACCCTCGCTCGCGCCCACGAGGAGCGCGCTGCGCACCGCGAGGCCCTCCGTTGGTATCGGCGATGGACCGACGACGCCAAGCGCTACGCGACCGCGGACGTGCTCACTGCCGTCCATTCGGGCGAAGGACGCGGTTTGATGGCGCTGGGACAGCGAGCGCAGGCGTACGACGCGTGGCGGCTCGCGGCCCACGTGTGGCGCGCAGAGCACGGGTACAAGCTCGACGACGATGGCATGGTGCTCGAAGAGTTCGATGGAGCGCTCGGCGATGTCGCTCCCGAGTTCGCGACGTCGCAGCAGCTCGTCGCGTTGCACCGGCTCGTGCGGGCCAATATCGATCCCGACGCCGAGTGGGAGTGCCTCGGGTTGCATGAAAATCGCCTCAGCGACCTCGCGCAGTGCCTTCGTAGCCTGCGCCCTCCACCGCCTGGACGGCCAGGAGCGTTCGAAGGACTCGTTGAGATCTCTCTCCGCCTTCCCGCGCCGTTCAGCGGGCTCGTGCGCGCGCCGCGCCCACGACGGACGCACCAGACGCGGTCGCGCTTGGGTTCGGCCGCGTTCGACCGAGGAAACCGAGCGTCCGGCGAGGCCTGGCTCGGCATGCTTCGCATCACCGTCGACGAGATCGAAGCCACGACGTTCCCGCGGTTTCACGGGACGACCGACCGGGAGTTCGACGCGTGGACGAGGAGCACGATCACGCCCCGCTTGTTCGCGGTGGTCGTGTTGCTCTGGAATCGCGCGTACCTCTTCGCGCATCGAGCGATCGCCACCGGAGTGCCCGAAATCGAGCTCGCCGCGACCCCGCTCCTGGCCGGCACGTTCGCGACGCTCGCGCAGAGGATCAACGCTGTCGAGCAGCCCCCGAGCTGGCGCCGAGCGGGACCACCGTAGCAGACGCTTCGTGAACAGTGGTGAGCCTCCGAGCGAATCGATCCGCGCGGCTCGTCGAGGCCCGTCGCGGTACTGCCCGCGCACCCTCGATGGTCACCGCGAGCCGACGATATCTCGTGAGGGTGGCCCCGATCGATCGGTGCACCTCACCGCGGCGCCGCCCGCGATCGTCGCTCGATTTGCAGGGACGTCGAGGCTTCCCACCAACGCTCAGCTCCCCGCGCGCGGCCCGATCTTTCGACTCACGTTGGAGAACGAGGGCGCGATCCAAGGCTCCTACGCGGAATACCCTCGCGCTTCGGTCGCGTTTCCATCGACGAATGTCGCGCGAAGAGGCGCCTTATCGTCAGGCAGAACTCACAACACCGGAGCCGCCCCCGCTGCGCCTCGGCTGGCAAGCTCTGAAGGAGGGACTGGCGTCGGCGGCGCTGTTTTGGATGGTCGCGATCTCGACAGTCTGCGTTTTCCCTCTGATTTTCGCGATGGTAGCGACCGGGCTCTCGTGGAGCTTCTGGGCGTTGCGCAAGAGCCGGCGTCGACAGCAGGCGCTGCGGACGATGTTCGTGCTCGCGTTTCCGTGCCTGGTGGGCGTCTCGATGCTCGTGAGCGAGCAACGCGGCGATCGCATCGAGGCCGCAGCGATCGCAGAGGCCAGGGAGTTTCGTCGTGTCCACAGACGCTATCCGACGCGTGGCGAGCTCTCGGTGCGCGTACGCGGTCTCACGCCCGTTGGCACGTGGCTCAACGACGTCTCGTACATCCGGAGCTCCCCGGACTACGCGTTGGTGATTCGCAAGGTGATGACCCCCTTTTGGCGGAGGGTCACGCGCGTCTCGTCAGGAGTGGTCTACTACCTCGACTGAGCGAAAGCGTGAACGCGACCGGCGACGAGCGCATCTCGGATGGGTGCATCTACTTCCATACGACGACAGCCACGGCGCGGCAGCGAGCGACGACAGCCACGGCGCGGCAGCGAGCTCTCATCATTCATCACCTGCGTCGAAGTAGCAGCGTTGATCAGTGGCGAAGCAGCGGACCCAATGAAAAGATGGGTGGCTCGCACGGGGTTAACAAACCCCGTGCTGGGCGCCGCTCGAAGACTCCCGGCGGAAGGTGTGCTCCGCACGACCACCG
>LNEO01000482.1 GCA_001465015.1 Deltaproteobacteria bacterium Ga0077539
GAGGTGCCTGCGGTCACGCGGTGACCCATCACGCAGCTGGCCTGAGGTGAGTCAGTTTCGTTTGGCCAAAGTGGGTCAGCTTCGGTTGGCCATTGACAGCGGGTCGATCCCCGCGTGTGCGGGGCAGCCCACCACGCGTCGAGCATCGGCGCGCTCGCGGCGGGTCGATCCCCGCGTGTGCGGGGCAGCCGAACTGCAGCGGATCATCACGAAGCTGCGCGAGGGTCGATCCCCGCGTGTGCGGGGCAGCCCTTCAGGAGCCCCGGCGCCCCTTCGCGCCATCGGGTCGATCCCCGCGTGTGCGGGGCAGCCGCGATGTTTGGCGCCTTCGCGATGGACTCGAAGGGTCGATCCCCGCGTGTGCGGGGCAGCCAGCTTCGCCTTGACGCGCGCTTTTTTCTCGTCGGGTCGATCCCCGCGTGTGCGGGGCAGCCGCTGCGCCGGACGTCGTGCTCGCGCTGAGCTCGGGTCGATCCCCGCGTGTGCGGGGCAGCCGAACAGCCGGTCGATCCCCGCGTGTGCGGGGCAGCCACGCCTCGACGATTGGAGCACTGAGCGATGCCGGGTCGATCCCCGCGTGTGCGGGGCAGCCACCACTCCCGCAGCCACCGGGTCAGTGGTCGTGGGTCGATCCCCGCGTGTGCGGGGCAGCCGCACCACGCGAAGTCATGCTGCGGACCTCGTAGGGTCGATCCCCGCGTGTGCGGGGCAGCCTCCCAGCGGCCACCGATCGCGGACAGCACCTCGGGTCGATCCCCGCGTGTGCGGGGCAGCCACCGTTCCCGTAAACGAGACCATGGTGGGGTCGGGTCGATCCCCGCGTGTGCGGGGCAGCCCGAAACTCGCCCATCGCCTTCGCGAAGGTGCGGGTCGATCCCCGCGTGTGCGGGGCAGCCGCCGTGATCGCGGACGGGCTTTCGCCGGAGGAAGGTCGATCCCCGCGTGTGCGGGGCAGCCAGCATGCCCTGGAGGCGCGCTGTCTCGCCTGCGGTCGATCCCCGCGTGTGCGGGGCAGCCATCGCGGCCCATCTCGCGGTGGGTCGCAGTCGGGGTCGATCCCCGCGTGTGCGGGGCAGCCGGGGGCGTCCAAGCGCTGCCGCGAATCAGCGTGGGTCGATCCCCGCGTGTGCGGGGCAGCCCGGCTGCTGCGCAGGCGTATCAGGACGCCGCGGGGTCGATCCCCGCGTGTGCGGGGCAGCCGTCGCGAGACCTGCGCTTGATACGAGTCGGTCGGGTCGATCCCCGCGTGTGCGGGGCAGCCTTGAAGCGGAACATCTGCCCGACGCTCTCGGCGGGTCGATCCCCGCGTGTGCGGGGCAGCCCAGTCCTCCCCGGACGGTGGCCAATGATGCGCGGGTCGATCCCCGCGTGTGCGGGGCAGCCTTTTCGTTGGCGTCGCCTCGAGCGTGATCTCTGGGTCGATCCCCGCGTGTGCGGGGCAGCCCCTCGCGATCCGCTGCGAGCACACCGCCACGGGGGTCGATCCCCGCGTGTGCGGGGCAGCCCGGGTCTGTGGTGTCGGCGCTGCCTTGCTCGCGGGTCGATCCCCGCGTGTGCGGGGCAGCCCGCGGCGAGGTGACCGAGGATGACTGGGTTCGGGGTCGATCCCCGCGTGTGCGGGGCAGCCGCGGGCTACACTACGCTCGGCGGGCAATTCGTGGGTCGATCCCCGCGTGTGCGGGGCAGCCCGCGTGACCACGCTCGCGCTGGCCGAGAACTGGGGTCGATCCCCGCGTGTGCGGGGCAGCCTTTCCCTTGTCCGGTTAGTGACTCCCGCGCGAGGGTCGATCCCCGCGTGTGCGGGGCAGCCGGTCGCATCGTGGAGCTGGAGCTGCGCTACGTGGGTCGATCCCCGCGTGTGCGGGGCAGCCGCCCCGCTCGCCGCTATGACGATCGGGGGTTGGGGTCGATCCCCGCGTGTGCGGGGCAGCCTCCTTGCGCAGCATGTCGAGCACGGCCGCACGGGGTCGATCCCCGCGTGTGCGGGGCAGCCGCGCGAGCCTGCGAAAGACCCGTCGTTGCCTCGGGTCGATCCCCGCGTGTGCGGGGCAGCCCATCAGGCCTCCGCCACCCACTGCGTGGCCGCGGGTCGATCCCCGCGTGTGCGGGGCAGCCGATGGCCCGTCGGCCTCTTCTGCTCCTCGAAAGGGTCGATCCCCGCGTGTGCGGGGCAGCCTCATTCCCCTTTCTGACCCAATGGTCTCGCTTGGGTCGATCCCCGCGTGTGCGGGGCAGCCTCCTCACGGCAGGCGTGCTCCCAGGCGACACCGGGTCGATCCCCGCGTGTGCGGGGCAGCCACGTTGCCGGCCCCGGCCTGCCCGCTCACGAGGGGTCGATCCCCGCGTGTGCGGGGCAGCCCATCGACGTCTCGACCTTCCGAAGTAGTACGTGGGTCGATCCCCGCGTGTGCGGGGCAGCCCGCCCGTAGGCCACGCGGGCCCCGCTGGCCCCGGGTCGATCCCCGCGTGTGCGGGGCAGCCCCCGCACTGCTGCCCGCCAAGCGGATTGGTGAAGGTCGATCCCCGCGTGTGCGGGGCAGCCCTAGACTCGAGCGCCAACCAGCGCGGCCCAAGGGGTCGATCCCCGCGTGTGCGGGGCAGCCGGAGTCGCGCGGGTATTTGCCCTCCGCGTCGAGGGTCGATCCCCGCGTGTGCGGGGCAGCCGGAATCCGCACTCGCCTTGATTCGAAGCACCAGGGTCGATCCCCGCGTGTGCGGGGCAGCCAAGCGCGGGGCGCTGAGGGCGTTGAGCTGGTCGGGTCGATCCCCGCGTGTGCGGGGCAGCCCGTCGCGTATCTCTCTGCTCGCTGAGAGTCTCGGGTCGATCCCCGCGTGTGCGGGGCAGCCGCTCGCGAGCCTTGGTCGGAATCGATCGAAGAAGGTCGATCCCCGCGTGTGCGGGGCAGCCGCAGGGCGCGGCTTCGAGCGCGGTTCAGTCGTTGGTCGATCCCCGCGTGTGCGGGGCAGCCACCACGTCGGGATGGCCGGGGCTCTCCGCGGGGGGTCGATCCCCGCGTGTGCGGGGCAGCCATCAAGCCCCGGCTTCGGCCGGGGCTTTTCGCGGGTCGATCCCCGCGTGTGCGGGGCAGCCTGTCGCGACGAGCCCTTCGTACCTGCTTTTCTGGGTCGATCCCCGCGTGTGCGGGGCAGCCGACGTCGTCAACGGGGTGTTCCTCGAAGTTTCGGGTCGATCCCCGCGTGTGCGGGGCAGCCGGCCCCGTGCGCGTGGGCGAGCAGGTGCGCGCGGGTCGATCCCCGCGTGTGCGGGGCAGCCGAGGCATCAGCCGTTCTCCTCAGGGTTGACGAGGGTCGATCCCCGCGTGTGCGGGGCAGCCACCGGAGCCGTGCTCGTCGCGCACAACGCGGCGGGTCGATCCCCGCGTGTGCGGGGCAGCCACGACCGCAGTACCGTTGTGTTCGCGACGTCGGGGTCGATCCCCGCGTGTGCGGGGCAGCCGACTACTCGAGCGGCGCGGGCGGACCAACGAGGGGTCGATCCCCGCGTGTGCGGGGCAGCCTCGGCATCACAACGCAAGCGGTCTCGCTGATTGGGTCGATCCCCGCGTGTGCGGGGCAGCCATCAAGCCCCGGCCGAAGCCGGGGCTTTTTGCGGGTCGATCCCCGCGTGTGCGGGGCAGCCAGCACGGAGGCATGCCGCGCGCTGTCCGAGGCGGGTCGATCCCCGCGTGTGCGGGGCAGCCGTGCGGCGCCTCGAAGACGCGCTCGACGACGAGGGTCGATCCCCGCGTGTGCGGGGCAGCCTCTCTCGTTGGGTACGACTCGCAGTGCTACGTGGGTCGATCCCCGCGTGTGCGGGGCAGCCAGCCACGCGTCTCGCACGAGCACGCAGTGCGGAGGTCGATCCCCGCGTGTGCGGGGCAGCCTGCGTTGCCTTGGTCGCGGTGATCTTGGGTTAGGGTCGATCCCCGCGTGTGCGGGGCAGCCCCGCTCGGTAGCGGGCGCCAGCAAAAACACACGGGTCGATCCCCGCGTGTGCGGGGCAGCCCGAACGCCTGGCGGTGAGTCCTCGAGCGTGTAGGGTCGATCCCCGCGTGTGCGGGGCAGCCGGTGCTCGTGACGGGGCTCGGCGGGCAAGCGCGGGTCGATCCCCGCGTGTGCGGGGCAGCCACCCGCGCGAAGTGCAAGTGCAGCAATGCAACGGGTCGATCCCCGCGTGTGCGGGGCAGCCCGACGACGGACCCTGATACCGTCGTCGCGCTGGGGTCGATCCCCGCGTGTGCGGGGCAGCCGCGCCGTGCCCTACGAGCGAGGGTCACAGCTAGGGTCGATCCCCGCGTGTGCGGGGCAGCCGCCATCGATGCGCGCGCCTCGGGGCAACAGGAGGGTCGATCCCCGCGTGTGCGGGGCAGCCACCTACCAGGCGAGAATGGATCGCCGGTCAGCGGGTCGATCCCCGCGTGTGCGGGGCAGCCTCCCATTGGTGGCCTTCTCTTTCGTGTCTTCGGGGTCGATCCCCGCGTGTGCGGGGCAGCCAGCTCCGGTCCGCCGCTCGCTTCACAAGCGTAGGGTCGATCCCCGCGTGTGCGGGGCAGCCCCCGTGATGATCCGCCCGTTCGCGGAGAGGAAGGGTCGATCCCCGCGTGTGCGGGGCAGCCACGATCCGCCCGAACGCGGGCGAGCGCGCAAAGGGTCGATCCCCGCGTGTGCGGGGCAGCCCAGCGCGAGACCGACGCGCAGCGCGCTCGCGAGGGTCGATCCCCGCGTGTGCGGGGCAGCCTGTGGATCGTGCGCGGTATCGACGCGCACGAAGGGTCGATCCCCGCGTGTGCGGGGCAGCCCAACTGCGACGGTCGTGCAGTGGGGCGTTGGCGGGTCGATCCCCGCGTGTGCGGGGCAGCCCCGCCCTCACACGCCACCCTGCATCCGTCGATGGGTCGATCCCCGCGTGTGCGGGGCAGCCGCAGCGGACTTCGACTTGTGCGACGTGGCCCAGGGTCGATCCCCGCGTGTGCGGGGCAGCCGTTGGGCAGCCTCTTCGAACCCGCGCTTCGATGGGTCGATCCCCGCGTGTGCGGGGCAGCCGTCGCTTCGGTGATCGCAGCGCCAAGCACGGGGG
Organism: Deltaproteobacteria bacterium Ga0077539; assembly: GCA_001465015.1. Taxonomy (GTDB): domain Bacteria; phylum Myxococcota_A; class Polyangia; order Polyangiales. The sequence continues at coordinate 5,078 of LNEO01000482.1, forward strand.
GTCGATCCCCGCGTGTGCGGGGCAGCCCTCGGTACAACCTCCGCGCAGCGGACTCGCGCGGGTCGATCCCCGCGTGTGCGGGGCAGCCTGACTGGCTACTGGCTCGGCGCAACCGCATTGGGGTCGATCCCCGCGTGTGCGGGGCAGCCTTCAGCTCGGACATGCAGGACACGCTCATGCGGGGTCGATCCCCGCGTGTGCGGGGCAGCCTCGCGCAGGCTTGGCGAGCTCGGCGGCGAATCGGGTCGATCCCCGCGTGTGCGGGGCAGCCAACTGAGGCGCACCGAGACGCAGCACGCGACCGGGTCGATCCCCGCGTGTGCGGGGCAGCCGCTCATGTGCGAGAGATCAACTTGCCGGTGAAGGGTCGATCCCCGCGTGTGCGGGGCAGCCGCCCGCGTGGCCTACGGGCGTCGCGACGGTGAAGGTCGATCCCCGCGTGTGCGGGGCAGCCGCCTTCGTGCCGAGCATCGCTTGGAGCGAGTCGGGTCGATCCCCGCGTGTGCGGGGCAGCCTTCGACGCGCTGCTCTCGGGCAACGTCGCGGCGGGTCGATCCCCGCGTGTGCGGGGCAGCCCACGGATGGGACGCGTCCCCGTGGCTCGAGCCGGGTCGATCCCCGCGTGTGCGGGGCAGCCGGGAACGCGTTGGCGTTCGAAAGCGGTGTCAATGGCCAACCGAAGCTGACCCACTTTGGCCAAACGAAACTGACTCACCTCAGGCCAGCTGCGTGATGGGTCACCGCGTGACCGCAGGCACCTC
>LNEO01000483.1 GCA_001465015.1 Deltaproteobacteria bacterium Ga0077539
GGGGCTCTGAGCACGCCGCCGTGACGAAGCTGGTAGTCGATCGCGAGCGTGACGGCGAGCCGCTCGCGGATGCTGCTCTTCACTTCGTCAGTGAGGGTTTTTCGGAGCGGCGCGATCCACGCGCCGTCGACGCGAAGCGCTGAGCACTGCGCTTTCTCGAGGAGGGATGCCACCGCTGCTTCGAGGTCGGGCGAGGGGCGCCGTTCGACCTTCCATTGCGGGTGCTCGTCGAAGAAGCGATCGAGCGGAGCGTTGACGTCGCCGACGTCTTCGTCGAGCGACGCCCACAGCGCGGCGTAGCCCTCGACGCGCTGGAGTTGAAAATTGCGCTCGGCGACGTGGAGCAATCGGTCGAGCGGATCGTTGGGCTTCACTGCGAGCTCCCACTCCGCTGCGTCCTTCATCGCGACGCGCAGCTCGCGCCATCCGCCATGGGAGCTGCGAACGTCCGCGAGCGAAAGGTCCGCGATGCGATGGCCGTCGATGGGCATCGGCGGGCGCTCGAGCAGCGATCGCGCCGTCGCGTAGGCGTCTTCGACCCTTTGTTTGCGCGATCGCGCGAGGGTTCGAACCTTCTCGAGCACCTCGATCGTCTTGTCTTCGAGGAGCAGCTCGCAGCCCTCGGGCGGCGTCAGCGGCGTTCGCAGCACGCGCGACACTTCGCGGCTCGACACCGTCGGAACGCCGTTCGGATCGTGCAACGCGAGCAGCCCGAAAAACGCGCCGCGGTGCCGCCCGACGAAGTCCAGCACCGTCAGCACTTCGGTGTCCGCGTGCTTTCGCAAGCCTCGCCCGAGCTGCTGCAGAAAGACCACGGGCGACTCGGTTGGCCGCAAAAAGAGCACGGTGTTGATCGCCGGGAGGTCGACGCCCTCGTTGAGCACGTCCGCGACGAACAACCACTGGAGCTCGTCCGCCGGGTCTTGCACCCTGTCGTACAGCGCTTTGCGCGTGGTGGTATCGGTCTGCGCGTGCACGACCGCCGCGGGCTGTCCTCGTCGGTCGAACTCGCGCGCCATGAACTCCGCGTGCTTCACGCTCGCGCAGAAGCCCACTCCGACGCGCTTCACCCCGTCGAAGCCCTTCTCGACGGCCTGCGCCAGCACGAGATCGACGCGCGAGTCGATGCTCAGGACGCGGCCGAGCGTCTCGTCGTCGACCGCGCGGGGAAGTGAACCGTAGTCCACCGCGTCGTCGTCGGCGATTCCGAAGTAGTGAAACCGCGCGAGCGCGCCCTGGCGAATCGCCTCGGGTAGACGGACTTCGAAGACGACGTTTCCGTCGCAGAGGTCCATCACGTTGCGCCCGTCCGCGCGCTCGGGCGTCGCCGTGAGCCCGAGTAGAAATCGTGTGTTCAGCGCGAGGAGTGTCTTCTTCCAACGATCCGCCTCTGCGTGGTGAAACTCGTCGATAACGACGTAGTCCCACGCTCGCTCGCGCAGCGGGGCGCCGCCCTTGCCGAGCAGCGTTTGAATCGTGACGAACACCGCGTCGCGAAACACCCCTCCGCCCGCGACCCTCTGCGCATCTTCCGAGCCGTCGAAGATCACGTCGGGCGCGAAATCCCCGCCGAACACTCGGGCAAACTCCCGCGCTGCCTGCGACACGATGTCCTTTCGGTGCGCGATGAAGAGCAGCTTCTTGGCCCCGGCAGCGCATGCGTCGAAGGCTGCGAGCAGCGTCTTTCCGACGCCGGTAGCTGCCACGACGAGCGCTTTGCTCACGCCCTCGGCGCGCTGAATCGCCAGGCGTTGTAAGGCGTCCTTCTGGAGGGACGTCGGGGTGAGTTGCGCGGCGTACCGCACGACCGGCTCAGCGACCGCCTCCATCGGTCGTCCGGCGTTCACCATCCGAGCGAGCGTCCAGCGAACCTCGTACTCTCGAAGAAACGTGTCCTCTGGATGCACCACGTCGGGCCGTATCCAGAGCTCTTCGAACATCTTCCACGCTTCGTCGAAGGAGTGCTTCGTCTCGATGCGCGAGTTCCATTCGATGTTGTCGCGCAGCCCCGAGCGAGACCAGTTCGAGCTGCCGATCCAGCCGAGGTGATCCTCGCGCCACACGAGCAGGTGCGCCTTGCCGTGAAAGCCCGGCGTGCCGTCTTGGACGCGCAGCTCGAGCCGATCCATGGCTCGTAGCGAGCGCAGCGCTTGCGGTTCGGTGACGGCGAGATACGTCGACGTCAACACTCGAATGCGCGCCTTGCGCCGCCTCGCCGCAGCCAGCGCGGGGAGCAAGAGCTGAAGCCCTGTCATCTTCACGAAGGCCACGGAGACCGCCACGTCGACGGCCTCCGAGAGCGCGGCGACCAGCACGTCGGCCATCTTCGCGCTCGAGGCAGTGTTGAGCACGTGCGTGTACTTCCCCGGTTGCATCGCGCACCAGGTTGCCAGGCTCGGTCGCGCTTCGCACGACGCTCTCACCCCTCCGTACTTCGCCCACCGCACGCACCGGACGCACTCGATCGCGCCACTTGGGTGGGACGACTTCCTCCCGTCGACCCGCGCCGAACGCGCTCGACCCTCCCATGTAGGCACCGCTGCGTAGAGAACTTACCAGCATTTTCACAGAGAATTCATCGGTTGCGACCGCGCCGCACTCGTGCGCGAATGTAGGCGACGGCTTCGGCACGATCGCTGCGAAGAGATCGCCCATGCAGCGCTCGATCACCCAGGTCCTCCGTTCGAATTCAACGCAACGAGCCGCGGTGCTCGCGCTGTGCTCGGCGCTCGCTGCGAGCACCGGCTGTGCAGACATCGACGTCGATGCGGACGTCGACCTTCCGCTGTCGCTCAGCGGAGAGCGCGCGTTTCCCGGAGAGCACGGCGTCGAGCGTCGCGCGACCCTCACGATCGGCGGACAGGCCGAGTCGGTCACGCTCGAGCACGTGCACAATCACCTCGTGCTCGAGGGGGACATCCTGATCGGAGAGCTCCCCGAAGGAAGCCGCGACGAGGTGACGGACACCGCTGTCGACGAGGTCGCCGCGCGATCGAGTCGCACGGCGCTCTGGCCGAACGGGCGTGTTCCGTACGTGATCGCTGGCGACCTGCCGAGCCCGCAGCGCGTGCGGGACGCGATCGCGCATTGGCACGATCGCACTGGAATCCGCCTCGTCCAGCGCACGACCGAGCGAGACTACGTGGCGTTCGTCGTCGGCTCTGGCTGCTCGTCGTACGTCGGTCGCATCGGCGGTCGGCAGGCGATCAACCTCGCGAGCGGCTGCCTCGTCGGCCAGGTGATCCACGAGATCGGCCACGCGATCGGCCTGTACCACGAGCAGTCCCGAAGCGACCGCGACCGCTTCGTCCGCATCAACACTGCGAACATCAAGAGCGGCGCGGCCGGCAACTTCCAGACCTATCGCCAGAGCAACCGCGACGGTCAGGACATCGGCTCGTACGACCTCGGTTCGATCATGCACTACGGGTCGTACTTCTTTTCGCGCAACGGTCGTCCGACGATCGTCACGCTCTCGGGTGGGATCATCGACGCCAACCGCAATCGCCTGAGCGCGAGCGACGTCGCGGGCGTCGCGCGGCTCTACGCCCGCTGATCGGAGCGAGCGGGGCGGGAGTCTCTGCTCCCGCGCCATGCGACCCACTCCCGTCGTCCATAAGCGCCGAAAACTCAGCGGCTGAAACAGAGCGTTTGGGCTGAGAATCGAGCGAGCGAAACGACGTTTTGCATCGAGCCGCGATGCGGCCCCCGAGCGAGCGAAACGACGCTTTACACAGAGCCGCGGGGCGGCCCCCACCCGCGCTTCCGCGCGCCCCGCCCCCGCCTGGAACGGCAGGGGCGGCGGCTTCGCATTGCGAATGCGTAGGATTCAGCCAAGCAAGTTGATTGTATGGCCATTGCTCTGCAATGGCTGCACTTCGCTCGATTCGTATGCGTCGATGCTCGAGTGACCAATGCTTCGCCCTTGCAG
>LNEO01000484.1 GCA_001465015.1 Deltaproteobacteria bacterium Ga0077539
AGTTCGAGCGGCAGCGAGAACGCCTGCTGAGCTAGCTCGAGCCCATTCGCCCATCGGGTCTGCGAGGCACAATGCGCGGCAGCTCGCTGCCGCGCCGCTGCTGCCGCCCCACACGCGCTCTCTCTCGGTCGCTACCGATCGTCGACTGGGGCATCCATGATCGTCGCATGACGACCCTCTCTCTTCGGATCGGCCTCCTCGTCGGTCTCGTCTCGACGCGCTCGATCACCGCGCACGCGCAGAGCGCGCCTTCCCAAGACCCTCGTGTCGCGACGGGGACCACGCCATCGCTCGACGTCGCTCCCGCGGTTCAGCCTCTGTCGCCTGTAGCGACCGAGGCGCGGCAAGCCGAGGCGCCGTTTCAGCTCAACCCCGCGACGCGATTCTGGGCGGTGCGGGCGTCGGTCGAGCTCGGGACGTTGGCGGTGCTGTTTCATACGATCCAGCTCAGCCAGACGGGGAGCACCATCGACTACCTTCGCGATGGAGGGCAGGGAAACCTCGCGTTGTTCGCGCGTCTGAGCGCGGAGCTCGAGCTCGCTCACCGTCACAACTTCGTGTTCTTGTACCAGCCGATCGACCTGCGGACGCAGGTGCGGCTCAACCGCGATCTGCTCATCAACAACGTCAATTTCGCCCGAGGCACAGGGCTCGATCTCCGCTACGGGTTCGACTTCTACCGCTTCAGCTATACGTACGACTTCTTCGCGGACCCCAATCAAGAGCTCTCTGTCGGCCTCACGCTGCAGATCCGCAACGCCGTGATCACCTTCACGAGCACCGACGGCGCCAACCGAATTCTGAACAGCAACGTGGGGCTGGTGCCTGCGCTCAAGGCTCGCGGTCGATACACCTTTCGATCGGGCGCGTTCTTGGGCTTCGAGGTCGACGGGATCTACGCGAACATGCCCGGCCTCAACGGCAGCGATATCCCGGTCGAGGGGCTCATCGTCGACGGATCGCTCCGCGCAGGAATCAAGCTGTGGGGACCCACCGAGCTGTTCGTCAACCTCCGCTACCTCGGCGGTGGATCGCGCGGCGTTGGTCGAGACCCGATGCCTCCCAGCGACGGCTATGTGAACAACTGGTTTCACACGATGGCCGTGTCGCTCGGCGCTTCGGTGCGGTGAGCTGCGGCACGGCGTGAGCGCGCGCGCGACGCCCACGCGCCGAATCATCGGGTAATCTCTGCCGATGAGCCTATCTCGTCGGCGGTTCTTGAAGCTCACGTCCGTCGCGGCGGGTGCCGCTGCGTGCGGGGCTCCCGAGGGTGGTCCGGACTCGAGTGTGACCGTGGATGCTCGCGTCGATGCCCGAAGCGACGCGGAGCAGGACACGGGCGTCGACAGCGGCGTCGACAGCGGCGTCGACAGCGGCGTCGACAGCGGCGTCGACAGTGGCGTCGAGGGGCCGACCGATTCGGCGGCGGACGCCGTTGTCGTTGACGCACGAGACGCTCCCGAAGAGTCGAGCACGCCCGTCGATGCCGGACCGGACAGCGCCGCAGACGCTTCGATCACGCCGGACGCGTCGGACGCCTCCGACGCGAGCGACCCCGACGCCGGTGCGCTCGATCCGACGCGGATCGCCGAAGAGCTGGCGGCGTTTCCCCACGCGGTCATGGCGGGAGACGCCACCGACACCTCGGCGGTGGTCTGGACCCGGTACGTCGGATCGAGACCCCTCGTGCTGCGCGTCTTCGAGATGATGGGGACGCGCCTCGTGCGCATGGTGCTCGAGCGCGACGTGACCCCCGCCGCGGGCGGGTTCGTGCACGTCGACGTGGCCGGCTTGACTCCAGGCACACGATATCAATACGTGTTCTTGCAGCGCGAGGGCGCGGGATTTCGCAGCCGAAGCGCGATCGGCAAGGTGCGCACCGCGATCGCGTCGGACGCGCTCGAGGTGGTCACGTTCGCCGGGACCTCTTGCACGCACCAGCGAGGCCGTCCCTTTCCGACGCTTCAGCACGCGGCGGCCCGCGGCGACCTGGACTTCTTCGTGCACACCGGCGATCACGTCTACTGCGACGGGGCGGCGTCGCTCGCGGAGTTCAGGGTCAAGTACGACGAGAACTGGAGCTCGGCCGGGATGCGCGCCCTGCACAGCGGGATGGGCCTCTACTGCACGCTCGACGACCACGAAGTCGACAACGACTTCAACCCCGAGCGGACGGCGGCGACGACGATCGCCAACGGCAAGAGCGCGTACTTCGAGCATCGGGCGCAGCGCCGCGACTCGGTCGATGCGCAGCGGATCTGGCGGAGCTTTCGCTGGGGCCGGACGCTGGAGATCTTCATGCTCGACGCTCGCACCGAGCGAAGGCCCTCGACGCGCAGCACGCCGGGCGCGATCTATCTTTCTCGCGCGCAGATGGACTGGCTGAAGGCCTCGCTCGCGTCGTCGACCGCGGTGTTCAAATTCATCGCCAACTCGGTGCCCATCGCGAATTTTCCTGGGCTGTTCGACATTCAAGCGCAGGATCGCTGGGAGGGATACGCCGCGCAGCGCAACGAGATCCTGGACTTCATCGACGCGCGACGAGTCGACAACGTGTGGTGGTTGTCCGGCGATTTTCACCTGGGAACCGTCGCGCAGCTCGAGCCCTCCGGGCCGCGCACACGAATTCGAGAGGTCCTGATGGGCCCCGGCGGAAACAACCCCAACCTGCTCTTTCCGACGCTGGTCGCGCCGCAGTTCGAGTTCTCGACGGGAACGAGCAACTACACCGTGCTGCGCGCGGACCCGATGGCGCGCACGGTGGAGGTGACGTTCGTCAGCGGCACGGGCGCGACGCTGTTTACGCGGCGATACACAGCGACGTAGCGGCGCCTCGAGGACGCCGCGTCATCGCGTGTGACGCGTCACGCGTCACAGGTCACGCGTCACGAGGTGCGCACCGATTCGACGCACGGCGACCCCGCGAATGACACGTCGAGTGATGTACTCTTCGACTCCCTGTGCTCGATTCAACCATCGACGACCCGACGCGGCGCTCGCCCGCCACGCTCGTGGTGCTGGGCGTGCTGCTCACGCTCCTCACGTTTCCGACGCTGCTTCGTCTCGTGCAGTTCGCCCTTCGCTGAGCTCGACAACCACGCTGTGCTGGACGGCCCAGCGAGCGCTGGCGAGCGGGGTGCGATTGCGAAACGTGCGACCGCGAAGCGCGGCCCGCGCGAGCAGAACGACGTTTTGCACCGAGCCGCGAGGCGGCCCCGCGCGAGCAGAACGACGGTAGGCGCAGTGCTGAAG
>LNEO01000485.1 GCA_001465015.1 Deltaproteobacteria bacterium Ga0077539
GGCGCAGTGCTGAAGCCCCCACCCGCGCTGCCGCGCGAGCGAGTGCAACGACAGTGGGCGCAGTGCTGAAGCCCCCACCCGCGCTGCCGCGCGCCCCGCCCCCGCCTGAGACGGCAGGGGCGGCGGCTTAGCGTTGATGAGTCCTGGAAAATGTCTGACAGGTTGATTCTGTGGGCCCTTGCTCTGCAAGGGCCTCAGTGGGCTCGATTCCTGTGCCGCAATGGTCGATAGATCATCGCTTCGCCCTTGCAGAGCAAGGGCCATCACGATACACGTATGCTGCTTTCGCCAGCATTTTCCCAATGCGAAGCCGCCGCCCCTGCCGTTCCAGGCGGGGGCGGGGCGCGCGGCAGCGCGGGTGGGGGCTTCAGCACTG
>LNEO01000486.1 GCA_001465015.1 Deltaproteobacteria bacterium Ga0077539
CAACGTAGAGTTTGCGCTGTGAATCGAGAGACAGAACGACGTTTGACATCGAGCCGCGGGGCGGCCCCCACCCGCGCTGCCGCGCGCCCCGCCCCCGCGATGCGCAACGCCCAAAGGCAACGTGTTGGAACAGCAGCGGAAACCGGGAGGAGCAGAGCGCGTTCGTCGACGCCCTGCTCTTCCAGTTTTGCTTTGCGATTCCAATACCTTCCGTCGGGGCGTTGCGCATCTCGTGGGCGGCAGCGCGGGTGGGGGCTTCAGCACTGCGCCGACCGGCGTTCTCCTCACTTGGCGCGCGGCAGCGCGGGTGGGGGCCGCGCTCCGCGGCTCGATGTAGAACGTCGTTTCGTCGGTCGATTTGCTACTCTATCTCTCTGTTTCAGCCGTGAAGTTTTCGGCGCCTATGCGGGCGAGGGACGCGCTGGCAGCGACCGGCGTCGCAAACGAGGGCGAGATCGGGGACGTCCGCGACCGGGTGGCAGTCGTCGTTGTTCTCGCAAACAGAGCCTTCGGTTCTCGCCCCTGCGCACAAGTATCGAACCAGCCATCGGTAGCGATCGAACGGAAGTCCGTATGGGAGGCATCGATCGTAGCGCGGGTCGCTCGGCGTCGTGCGGCAGCCTTCGCGACACGTGACGTAACCGTTCATGCGTCCGTACTGACCGCAGATGTCCGCGGCGCGTAGAGCCGCGGCGGCGTCTGCGTCACAAGCGTGGTAGGGCGCGTGAGGGTTGACGAAGACCGTTCTTGTTCGCGGGTCGCACCGGAGCTCGCGAAAGCAATCGACGTGGTGTCCTCCGGGGCAGGGTGTCGGGCCGCCGCACGTGCAGAGCGCTCCGCTGTCAGGTGATTCGGTGCCGTCGTCGCGCGTCCTGTGAACGTCCGTCGTATGCGCGTCGAGAGGCGAAACAGCGTCCCCGGCCGCGAGCGCGTCGAAGGGCGGGACGTCGCGTCCAGCGTCGCTCGCTCTCGACGCAGTGCACGCGCTCACCAGTCCTGCCGTGGCTACCGCACACACAATCAACGTCCCCCTCATCGGAGCTCCGTTGTTGGCCGATTCTACGCTCACCCGCTGCGGTCGCAACGGCGACACGCTCACCGCCGCAGCGACGTCGGCGCGACCCAGTAAACCGAGCCGCTCTGGTCGTCCGCGACGAAGAGCCTTCCGTCCGGCCCGAAGGCGACGTCCGCGGGTCTCCTCGTTCGGCGAGGAAATTCACTGCTCACCGCGGTGCTCTCCATGAAGAGCCGCGTCTCGTTGGTTGGCCTCTGGCTGCACGCGTCGATCGTCGCGACATACACGCCTGCTCCCTCGCCGGCCACCGAGCCGTAGAACCACCCGTGCTGCGCGAGGAAGAGTCGACCGCGAAGCGGCTCGGGCCACGAGCCCGGCTCCCAGTCGAACCCGAAGGGCGTCGCGCCTGTGCGCATCGTGATGATTTCGTGGGTCGGCCACTCGCAGCGCTCGCCCGCGGGAGCCCCTGCGTCGCCGTGCCACGGGCGGTCTCGGCCGTGACAATGCGGGTAGCCGTAGTGCGCGCACGGGGTGACCTCGACGATCTTGTCGTTCGCGTTGCGGGCTTGGTCCATGCCGAGCTCGCTCGACAGGCAGTGCGGCTGCGTCGGGTGGCAGCGGACGTACAGCGGGTTGCGAAAGCCGCGGGACCACGTTCGAACCGAGCCGCCCGAGAGCACTTCGTAGATCGCACCGTGGTCGTTCGATGGCGCCGCTGGGTTGATCGTGCCCGGTGAAAACGAGATGAACACGCGACCGTCCGACCGAACGGCGACGGCGTGCGTCCATCGCCCGTCCTGCCGGGGAAACGTCGCGACGCGCATGGCCTCGTCGGGGTTCGCGCGTCGCGCTGCGGGCCGCACGGTCAATCGATAGAGCGCCTCGGCGCGGGTGAAGTACAGGTGCTCGCCGGCGAGCGCGAGCCCGTGAACGTCGTCGGCGCGGAAGAACGAGTGCTGCTCGGCGGTTCCATCGCGGTCGTCGTCAGTGAGCAGCGTGATTTCGCCCGCGCCCGGAGGCGAACCCGCGGGGACCGGCCTGCTCGGAGCGCTTACGAAGAGCCTCGCGTCCCGCGCAGGTGCGAGCACGCGCACGCCGCGAACCCGCGCGTACAGGTGCATGCAAAAGCCCGGCGGGAGCCTGAAATCCTCGACGCCCGTCGCACGCGCGCACCACGTGTCGCGCGCGGTCGACGGAGGCGCGAGCGTGCGCTGCGTGGGTTGTTCGAGCGGTGGGGTCGTCGGCTCTTCACACGCGATCCCCGCTTCGCACGCCGGCAGCACGTCCGGAACGCGCAGCCCGGTCTTCGCGCCGCACGCGAACAGACCCAGTGAGCACAACGCGACTCGAAATCGTGTGCGCATTATCGAGCGTCGCTCTCTGCGTCGCGCGCGTCCTCACTGGCGTCACCGACGGCCGCGTCTGCAGGAGCGCACGGCGCCGCGAGATTCGCTGGATCGCGTCGCGCTTCGCGAGGGAGGCAGGTGCCGTGGCAGTCTTCGCCCAGCATGCAGTCCCATCCCGCCGGGCAGTCTTCGTCGAGTCGACAGCCCTTCGTGAGACGTTGTCGAAAGCACCCCGTCGAGCCGGAGATCACGCACGCTCCGCGCGTCGAGGTCTGCAATCCTGCGACGCTGAGCGTTCGCTCGTCGATTCCGCACGACTCGCCGAACGGGGGTGCGCCCGCTGACCGCGGAACGCGAACGCAGCGGCCTGCGCGGCACGCAAGTGCGAGATCGGGCACGTCCGCAGCGGGACTGCAGTCATATTCACTCTCTCGGCAGGGCACGCCTTCGCTGGGATACCCCGTGCAAAACAGGCCGAGCTGTCGGGGATCCTGGGTGTAGAAGTTGATACGCGACTGACACGCAGCGTAGCG